>NZ_CP022314.1:1205294-1505294 GCF_003352915.1 Arthrobacter sp. PM3
CATCCTGAGCCAGGATCAAACTCTCCGTTGAAAAATAACAGACACAACCAGGAACCACGGGAAAACGCGGAACCAGGCTGCACAAAATTTGAAACCAGCTGAAAAACCAGACCCGACACGGGGTGACGGGCCCGGCAAAACAACCAATCCATAATAAATTGGTATCAACAAACTTGGCACACTATTGAGTTCTCAAACAACAGACACACCCGGCACCACCACAACCAGACCCACAGGCCCTACAGTCGCGGATCGCTCCGGAGCAACTTTTCAAACTTACCCGAGTCCGGACCACTTTGCAAACCCGCGTTCCCGCGACCCGCAAACCATCCAACCCGCCCCACCCCGACCCGGAGCGCACAAAACGCCGACCAGATCAGGTCTTGAAATTTAGGGGAGTGGCCGCCTCCGGTTCCCAGCATTTCCGCTGGTCTCCCTCGCGGCGACTTAGAAAACAATACACCCACCACGCCCCCACCGCAAACCCACCACCAAACCACCCAAAAACCCCGCCACCCCGGCCCAAACCCGCCCGCTGAACCCCAACCAAGCCCCCCGGCGTCGAAAATGGGGCCTGTGTGGTGCGTCACCGCGGCGCTGGCGCCGGCCTAAACGCAAGAAGGGCCGGCAACCAAACGGTTGCCGGCCCTTCTCAAGCCACTGGCTTCAGGAGTACTGAATTACCAGGAAGACTTCGTGATGCCCGGGAGCTCACCGCGGTGAGCCATGTCGCGGAAGCGAACACGGGAGATGCCGAACTTCTGGAAGGTACCGCGGGGACGGCCGTCGATGATGTCGCGGTTACGCAGACGGATCGGGGACGCGTTGCGGGGAAGCTTCTGCAGGCCGAGGCGGGCCTCTTCGCGGGCTTCGTCGGTTGCGTTGGCGTCAACCAGGGTCTTCTTCAGTTCGAGGCGCTTTGCAGCGTAGCGCTCGACGATGACTTTACGCTGTTCGTTCTTAGCGATCTTTGACTTCTTAGCCATGTGTTTAGCGCTCCTCTCGGAATTCGACGTGCTGGCGGATCTTGGGGTCGTACTTCTTCAGGACCAGGCGGTCCGGGTCGTTACGACGGTTCTTGCGCGTCACGTAGGTGTAGCCCGTGCCCGCGGTCGACTTCAGCTTGATGATCGGACGTACGTCCTTGTCCTTTGCCATTAGAGCTTTACTCCTCGTGCCAGGATGTCGGCGACGACTACGTCGATGCCGCGTACGTCGATGGTCTTGATGCCACGGGCAGAGACCTGCAGGGTGACATTACGGCGCAGGGACGGAACCCAGTAGCGCTTCTTCTGGATGTTCGGGTCGAACCGGCGCTTGTTGCGGCGGTGCGAGTGCGAAATGCTGTGTCCAAAGCCCGGCTCGGCTCCGGTCACCTGGCAGTGTGCTGCCATGACGACTCTCCTCAAAAGATAAATGAAACGGCTAGCGGCGTTCCCGCTGACCGTGCGCCGGGCGGCGTCCGCGTCCGGATCCCTCCCCCAACCGCAAGTTCCGCAGCGATGAGGCAGCCGGCCTAAACCGGCTGATTCTTCATTGCGGCAATGATTGTGGGCCACAGGCACCGGGCTCCGGCGGTCCGTGGGACAGCCAGTGCGAAGTGCCGGGATGCTGGGCGAATACAGGAACGCACGCAACTTGAGCCCCTAACTACCGGCCATCAGGTTCCCCGATTTCTCAGTCGGATCCTGCCAACCGGAGCAATTGCACACGCTCCGCGCCACCTAGCGCCTACCAAGTCTACGAGTTCGACGAATTAAAGACCAATCCGCCGCTGAATGGTGTATAGGACGGCCTCCGCCACCTCCCCCCTTGCCCGGCCACGCGGGCCGCGCCGGTTCATATTCCGGCCGAAGCATTTTCACAGCCAAATGATAGGCAGCGGGAGGATTCTGGATGCATGAACACACAACTCCTGACGACCCGTCCCGAGGTTCGCCGCAGCTCCCGTGGCGCCGCGAACCCCTTCAGGGGGCAGCATCGGCGGCGGTTGCTGAGGGCTGATCTGCTCGCTGTCCTCTTCTGGGCGTCCCTGGCGGGCGCCATCTCTTTGTGGCTGGCCGATGGCGGGGCGGCCGGTTTTTCAACTCCCGCCGGTTCCTTCACGGCACTGGGGATTGTGGCGGGCCTCGCCGGCATGGACTTGGTGCTTTTGATGCTGCTTCTGGCGGCCCGCATCCCTGTCATTGACCGCACAGTAGGCCACGACCGAGCCCTGGAGTTCCACCGCAAGCTCGGAAAGCCGGCCCTGTACCTGCTGCTCGCGCATGGGGTCCTTATCGCGATCGGCTACGGCATGGCCGAAGGCCTGGACCCGGTCAGCGAGGGCGTGGCGCTGTGGGTCCTCGTGCCGGACATGTGGCTGGCCTATATCTCCATGCTGCTGTTCATCGCGGTCGTGGTCACCTCACTCGTGGCCGTACGACGCCGGTTCCCGTACGAATTCTGGTACGCCATCCATCTCCTGACCTACGCGGCGGTCCTGACGTCGCTTCCGCACCAGTTCAGCGTCGGCAGCCTTTTCGCCGAGGGCACCTGGCAGCGCTGGTACTGGCTGGCCCTGTGCATCGCGACCGGCGCGGCCCTGGTGTACTACCGCATCGCCCAGCCGCTGATAGCCACGTTCCGGCACCAACTGACCGTGAAGCGGGTGGTGGGGGTGGCGCCCGGCGTCGTGAGCATCGAAATGTCCGGCCTGCGCCTGGACCAGCTGACAGGCAGCGGCGGCCGGTTCTTCATCTGGCGGTTCCTGGCGCCCGGCCTATGGTGGCATCCGCATCCATTCAGCTTGTCGGCCGAGCCCGTCCGGTTCGACGCCGCAGGCCAGGGCACCCTGCGGATCACCGTGCGCAACCTCGGCCGGGGCTCGGCCCGGCTCGCAGCCCTCAAGCCGGGCACCAAAGTTGCCATCGAAGGTCCCTACGGCCTGTTCAGCACGGCCGCACGGAGCCGGAACCACGTGGTCATGGTCGGCGCCGGGATCGGCATCACCCCGATCCGCGCGCTCCTGGAGAGCACACCGTTCCAGCCCGGCAACGCCACCGTGATCCTCCGTGGACACAGCGAATCCGAACTCTACCTCGGCGAGGAAATCCTTGAACTCTGCCGGCAGCGCGGCGCCACGCTCTTCCATCTGACCGGCCCCCGCCCGGCCGGCGTCCGGACCTGGCTTCCGGAGCACTCCGCCCGCGCCGGCCATCGGCTGTCCAGCTTTGACCCCAGGCTCGCCGAGGCAGACGTCTACGTCTGCGGGCCCGGCGCCTGGGCCCGGAACGTCCTTGAGGACGCCCGTGCGGCCGGCGTCCGGGACGACCAACTCCACTACGAAAGGTTTGACTGGTGAGAACTCGCGCAGCAGTTTCAGCAGCCCTGGCCTCCGCAGGCATTCTCATCGCAGGCTGGCAGTCGGGCGTCCACGTCGCCGATACCGGCAGCTCCGCCGCGAGCACGGCGGCCGGCACCACCGGGACTACGGGCTCGAGCGGGGCCACGGGCTCGAGCGGAACATCCGGCTCGTCCGGTTCCGGTTCAACGGGCGCCGGTTCATCGGCCGCGGGCGGCACCGCCGGGGCGTCGGCCAAGGCGGGGGGCACGTACGACGGATCCGTCGTCCAGACCCGATTCGGCTCCGTTCAGGTTCGGATCACGGTCCAGGGCGGCAAAATCACCGATGTCACCGCGTTGCAGCTGACCGACGCCGAACGCAAGTCCGTGCAGATCAGCAACCGGGCCGCCCCGCTCCTGCGCAACGAGGTGCTCCAGGCCCAGTCTGCGGATGTGCAGACCATCAGCGGTGCGACGGTGACAAGCGACGCATACCTGAGTTCCCTGCAGGCGGCCCTCGATGCAGCCAACCTCTGAACTGGGCCGCGCGGCCCTGAAAGCCAGGACGTTCAGCTCGATGGGCACGGTCGTCAGCTTGACCGTTCCTGCCAGATCCTTGGGGGCAGCGGCCGTCCCGGACGACACCGGCACGGGCCGTTGCCTCGACGCGGCGACTTCCGCCGTCGAGCGCGTCTTCGCCGGCCTGGACGAAACTTTCAGCCTGTACCGCCCCGATTCCGAGGCCAGCAGGCTGGCATCCGGGGAGCTTTCGCTTCGCGAGGCGTCCGCCGCGATGCGGGAGCGCTACGCTGATGCGCACGGCTGGCGGCTCACGACGGAGGGCGCGTTCTCACCGGAACGGCCCGACGGAGTGCTGGACCTCTCCGGCATCATCAAAGGCTATGCGATCGCACGGGCCGGTGAGGCACTGCGTTCCCGCGGCATCACCGACTGGTGCCTGAACGCCGGCGGGGATGTGCTGGTGATGGGCTCGCCTGTGCCGGGCAGCGGGGCGTCGTGGGCGGCCGGGGTCGTCGACCCCCAGGACCGCTCGGCGTTACTGTCCGCGTTCGAGCTGGGCGGGCCCTCCGGGGCGGAAACCGGCACCCGGTGCGCCCTCGCAACGTCGGGCTCGGCGGAGCGCGGAGAGCACATCTGGACAGCCGGCACGCGCGGGGCCGAGTTCGTCCAGGTCTCTGTGGCCGCGGCGGACATTGTCATGGCCGATGTCCTGGCGACGGCGATCGTGGCCGGCGGAACCGCGATGCTGCACCGGGCCACAGACCATTGGGACGTCGATGTGCTCGCCGTCCGTCGCGACGGGGAACTGCTCGCCACACCGGGATTCCGCGCCTAGTATTCGCCGCCGGTTTAGAGTCGCGTCAGGCGGCCGTATTTGGGTTCGAGGCCATCGCCCGAGGACCTGCCGGTGACGCGCCGGACCACCCAGGGGCCGGCGAATTCCCGGACCCAACGGGCGTTGGCGCGCATGGCATCCAGCCGGCTCAGTTCCGGCACCGGCGTCATGGGCGGCACGTCGATCGAGTGCTCGTGTTCCAGGACCGTGAGGACGCGCTTGGCCATGTTCGCGTGCCCGGCGGCGGACATGTGCATCCGGTCCGTGGCCCACATGCCCCAGTCGTAGTACTCGCTGAAGCGCCAGTAGTCGACCAGCAGAGCCCCGTGATCACCGGCTATCCCGCGCACCAGTTCGTTATAGATGGCTGTACGTCCGCGCATGGTGCCGAAGATCTTGGAGCCGCGCGCGTCGAAGCCCGTGAACATCACCACGGTGGCGCCGGTGGCGGCGAGCTTGCGGATGCCGGCGTCGTATTCGACCAGCAGGTCATCGATGTCGATCTTGGGCCGGAGGATGTCATTGGCGCCGGCGTAGATACTCACCAGGGTGGGGTTAAGTTCGACGGCGGCATCCACCTGCTCGGCCATGATCTGGCGGAGTTTCCTGCCGCGGATGGCAAGGTTCGCATACCCGAAGCCCGGATCGGCGGCACCGAGCTGCTCTGCCACCCGGTCCGCCCAGCCCCGCACCCCGTTGGGACGGCCGGCGTCGTCGTCGCCGACTCCTTCCGTGAAGGAGTCTCCAAGGGCTACATAGCGGGACGTGAAATCCATGGATCAAGTCTGCCAGCAGTTGCCGCAAGCAACAAAGACGCCGGGCCGGCTGGCTGGTTGGCTACCTGTCTCGGAGGATCCAGTGGTCGTCATCGAGGCGGGCCACGATTTTCTCGCCCATCCGGGCCAGGTCCGCGACGTCCTGCGGGCTCAGGGCGTCGAGGAACAGCGAGCGGACTGCTTCGACATGCCCCGGGGCGAGCCTGACGATCGTCTCCATGCCGGCGTCGGTCAGGTGCGCCGTGGTTACGCGGGCGTCTCCCGGATGCGGCCGGCGCTCCAGCCAGCCGCGGTTCTGCAGCTTGGTGACCACGTGCGATAGCCGGGACAGGGAGGCACTGGTGCGCGCGGCGAGTTCGCTCATGGGCAGAAAGTGTCCTTCCGTCTCGGAGAGCATCGCCAGGACGTTGTAGTCGAACAGGGACAGCTTGCCCGCGGCGTGAAGCTGGGTATCCAGGGCGGCCGGCAGCAGGGTATTGATGCTCAGGAGGGCGAGCCAGGCCCGGCGTTCGTCGGCGTCGAGCCAGCGGGGTTCCGTCATGGCTACATTCTAGGAGAATTGAAGCTTGACGGTTCAACCGCGTGCGCGGCCTGCCGGAAAAGTTCCCGCCTGTCTTGGGCCGGCTACCGGTAGGCTGGCCGCATGTACGTAGTCTCCCTGACATACAAGGTCCCCGAAGACATTGTGGAGTTCCATCTTCCGGCACACGTCACGTGGCTGCAGGAGGCCTTCGATGAGGGTGTCTTCATGGTCGCGGGGCGCAAAATCCCCCGCACCGGCGGCCTGCTGCTCTCCAACGCGGACCGC
The DNA here is from genome assembly GCF_003352915.1 of Arthrobacter sp. PM3. Classification (NCBI taxonomy): domain Bacteria; kingdom Bacillati; phylum Actinomycetota; class Actinomycetes; order Micrococcales; family Micrococcaceae; genus Arthrobacter; species Arthrobacter sp. PM3. Next base: position 1,211,560 of record NZ_CP022314.1, read on the forward strand.
GCCAGCCTGGATGCCGCCCTGGCCGAGGACCCGTTCTACGTCAACGGGGTGGCGGACTTCGAGGTCATGGAGTTCCACGCCAACCGGGTGGCCCCCGGCTTCGAAAACCTGCTGGACAGCTGAGCACAGCTGCTTCGGGAGCACCGGGCGGTACTCCCGCGCCGGGCTAGCTAGCCGCCGGTCCGCTGTGCCTGCAGAAGCTTCTTGAGGCCGCGCTTGCGCGGGACCTTCACGGGCTCGGGCCAGCGCGGCTGGAGGCTGTCGCCGAGGGTGACGCCGCGGAGCTTGCGTCCGAACAGGGGCAGCACCCAGTCGTGCACCCAGCGGCGCTGCCGGCGTTCCCACTCCCGCAGGCCGACTTTCACCGGCGGCTCCCACTCCTTGGGTTGGAACGTGTGGGGCACGCCGAGGTGGTCGAGGACCTGCCCGGCAAGGTATTTGTGGCCGGCCTTGGACATGTGCAGCCGGTCCGAATCCCACATCCGGGGGTCATGGAACGCGTCGAAGCACCAGTAGTCCACCAGCACCGCCCCGTGGCGGGCCGCGATCCCCCGGACGCGCTGGTTGTAGACGGCGTTGCGTTTCTTCAGCGGCTCCAGCAGCGCGGAGACCTTGACGTCGAAGCCGGTGAAGAGCACCACCGTGGCCCCCGAGCCGGCGAGCGCCGCGACGAGCGTCTCGTAGTCCTGCATCAGGGCTTCGATGTCCGTGCCGAAATCGAGGATGTCGTTGCCGCCGGCGTACAGCGTGATGAGCGTCGGCTCCATGGCGAGGGCGGGCCCCAGCTGTTCGGCCATGATGTGCCGAAGCCTCTTGCTGCGGATGGCCAGGTTGGCGTACTCCCACCCCGGCTGTGCTTTGGCCAGCTTCTCGGCCACCCGGTCCGCCCAGCCCCGCACGCCGTTGGGGAACCGGGGATCGTAGTCCCCCACGCCCTCGGTAAAGGAATCCCCCAGGGCAACAAAGACCCGCCTCCCGCCCCGATCCGGCAGCAAAGCAAAAGACCCCACCCCGGCACCCTAGCCCCGCAATAAGACGGGCGGGGAAAGAAAGGGTTAACAGATGCGGGAGCGTGGGTGCGAAACCGGCAGGACCTGAGGGAGGGTCGCTGCGAAACCGGCAGAACGTGAGGGAGCGTGGGTGCGAAACCGGCAGAACGTGAGGGAGCGTCGGGGGTTACAGTTCGGCCTTGCCCTGCCGCCAGTACCCCATGAAGGCCACCTGTTTCCGGTCGAGCCCCACGTCGCGGACCAGATAGCGCCGTAGCTCCTTGACCGTCCCCGCCTCGCCGGCGATCCAGGCGTAGAACGGCATCGCCCCTGCGGGCTTGTCCGGATTCCGGCTGGCACCGAGCGCGGCGGAATCCATCCCGGCCGGGGTTTCCCACAGAATGTCGTGGTCCACATTGACGTCCTCGGGCTCCGGCCCGGCAGCCCCGGCGGTCTTGATGCCCACCCAGCCCGGTTCCGGCAGGGCCGCACGGACCGCTTCCTGGAGCATTTCCCCGTGCGGCCGCGAGCGCCCGGTTGCCGCACCGCGTGCCAGCCAGGTGATCTCGACGTCGGCCGGGCTGGTGAGGTCCTGGAAGTCCCCGGCCTGCGGGACTTCCAGAATGGCGTGCCCGCTCATGTATGCCGGGAGGCTTTCGAGGATGGCGCTGATCGCCGGGACGGCGGTTTCGTCCCCGGCGATCAGCACTCGCTGGGCCAGTCCCGGCCGCCATTCGATGCCGGAGTACGTTTCCGCCGTGACGCAGTGGGCGGCGCGGTTGTTGGGCCCGATAAGGGTGAGGGCGTCGCCCGGCTTTGCCGTCAGCGCCCAGTTCGCGGCGGGGCCGCCGTTACCCGAGTCGTCGAAGTGCAGCACGAAGTCGACGTCGATTTCCGGGTAGACGGCATCGAGCCGCTCCTGCCGCACTGTATAGGTGCGCATGGATCCCCGGCTCGCCGGGTCCATGGCGAGCCATTCGCTGTACCAGCCGGCCCCGCCGGTCCGGAATTCGGGCAGCGGGATCCCGGATCCGTCCGCGGCCCGTGCGGGAATCATCAACTTGATCCGCAGGTCCAGGGTGCTGCCGTGCACCCCGAAGTCGCGCAGCGAATAGCCGCCAAAGGTGATCCGGCGGAAGTTCGGGCTGAGCTGCCGGACTGCGGTGACCCGGACATCGAACGCCAGAGTCATCGGTTCGACGGCCGGGGCAAAGGTGGCGGCAGCGGCTGCGGGGGTCCGGTGGTGGTTGACGGCGTTCATGGGACCAGCTCCAAGGTTGTGGGTACGGAGTGCGGGGCCTTTGTGTGCGGGGCCTTTGTACGCAAGGGACTTGCGTGGTGGCGGCCGAGGGGAACGATCAGCGGGGTTCCGGAGACCGGGTCTTGGAGAACCCGGGATTCGAGTCCGAAGACGTCGCGGACCAGGCCTTCGGTGACCACCTCGAGGGACGTGCCCGCGGCGGCGATCCGTCCGGCTTTCATGGCGATGACGTGATCGGCGTACCGGGCCGCAAGGTTGAGGTCGTGCAGCACGATTGCCACAGTGGTGCCACGCCGGCGGTTGAGGTCGGTGATGAGGTCGAGCACTTCCACCTGGTGGGCAACGTCAAGGTACGTGGTGGGCTCATCCAGCAGCAGCACCTCGGTCTCCTGCGCCAGCGCCATCGCGATCCACACCCGCTGGCGCTGTCCACCGGAAAGCTCATCGACATTTCGCGCCGCCAGGTCCAACGTCGCCGTGGCGGTGAGCGCCTCCCGCACGGCCCGCTCGTCGCCGGCGGACCAGGACCGGAAGAAGCCCTGGTGCGGGTAGCGGCCGCGGCCCACCAGATCCCGGACCGTGATCCCGTCCGGCGCCGTCGGGTGTTGCGGCAGCAGCCCCAGCGTCCGGGCGACCTCGCGGGCGGGGCGGGCGTGGATGTCCTTGCCGTCAAGTGTCACCATGCCGGCGGCAGGCCTGAGCAGCCGGGACAGGCCGCGCAGGAGGGTCGACTTTCCGCAGGCGTTGGCGCCCACAATCATGGTCACCTTGCCCTCCGGAATGCCGGCCGTCAGGCCCTCGACGACCGTGCGGTGGCCGTACTTGAGCGTCAGGGCGGAGGCGTGCAGGTCGGCCATCTCAGGCATCCTTTCGGTTGGACGTGACGATGAGCCACAGCAGGAAGGGGGCGCCGAGCGCACCGGTGACGACTCCGACGGGCAGGACGGTGCCGTGCAGCAGCAGCGGGGCAAGGTTCGCGGCGAAGTAGTCGGCTGCAAGGACAATCAGCGCCCCGGTCAGGGCCGACGCCGGCAGGCTGGCCGTGCGGACAGCCCGCCGGGCGATAGGGCCGGCAAGGAAGGCCACGAAGGCCACCGGCCCGGCGGCCGCCGTCGCCACCGCGGCGAGGGCAACGGCTGTGGCCACCACGCCCAGCCGGGTGGCGCCCACCCGGACGCCCAGCCCTGCCGCCGTGTCATCCCCGAGTTCGAGAATCCGGAGGGGTCCGGCGAAAAGGACGATGGCGGGCCCCAGCACCAGGAGCGCCAGGGCCAGCACGCCGGCGCGGTCCCAGCTGGCGGAGTTCAGCGATCCGTTGAGCCAGATCAGGGCTTCGGCCGCGGTGCGGATGTCGGCCCGCGTCAGCAGGAAGTTGACCGCGGCATTCAGTGCCGCTGCGATGCCGATGCCGGCCAGGATGAGCCTGCTGCCGGCCGCGTTCCCGCCGTCTATTCCGGCGGACCCGCGCCTGGAGACGGCGTAGACGAGGACGGCCACGGCCATGGCCCCGAACAGCGCGGCTCCGGAGACGGCTGCGCCGGAGGCCCCGAAGGCCACAATGGCGGTCACTGCGGCCGCGCTGGCGCCGTAACTGATGCCGATGATGTCGGGACTGGCCAGCGGGTTGCGCAGCATGGTCTGGAACAGGGCGCCCGACAGCCCGAAAGCAACCCCGATCATGGCGCCGAGGACGGCCCGCGGCAGCTTGTTTTCCATCACGATGAAGCTGGCGCCGGGGATTTTCGGCCCGCCGGTGAGGTGGGCGGCCAGGATCCGGAGAAAATCCGGGACGGTGACCGTGTAGCTGCCCAGCAGGACGCCCGCGGCAACGAGCGCCACCACGGCGAGGGCCAGGAATCCCGTCCGGGTCTTCACAGCCCGGCCCCCTTTCCCCGGCGGACCAGCCACACAAAGACCGGCGCACCAACCAGCGCCGTCATGATGCCCGCAGGGACTTCGCCGGGCGGCAGGACGACCCGGCCCGCCACGTCCGAGACCAGGAGCAGCGCTGGCGCCAGAACCAGCGAAAACGGCAGGATCCAGCGGTAGTCCGGGCCGGTGAGGAACCGGACGGCGTGCGGCACCACCAGGCCGACGAAGCCGATCGGGCCGGCCAGGGCGTGGCCGCGCCGCAGAGCAGCACAATGCCCAGCGCGGTCACGGCCCGGGCGGTGCCCACGCGCTGACCGAGTCCGCGGGCGGTGTCGTCCCCCAGGGCAAGGCTGTTCAGGATCCGTCCGGCGGACAGGACGATCACTGCCCCGGCGGCCAGGAACGGCAACCCGGGCAGCAGCACCGACCAGTCCCGGCCGGCGATCCCGCCGACCTGCCAGAAGCGGAACCGGTCCAGGGTGTCCTGGCTGGAGACCAAAATGACGTTCATCAGCGAGTACAGCCCCGCGCTCAGCGCCGCGCCGGCCAGCGCCAGTTTGACTGGCGTGGCTCCGTCACGTCCCAGGGATGCGATCAGATAGACGACGGCGGCGGCAGCCGCGGCTCCGGCGAACGCGAACCAGATGTAGCCGGTCAGGGACGACACTCCGAAGACGTAGATGCCGGTGACGACGGCCAGCGCGGCGCCCGCGTTGACGCCGATGATGCCGGGGTCGGCGAGCGGGTTGCGGGCCACACCCTGCATGGCCGCGCCGGCCAGTCCCAGGGCGCCGCCGGCCAGCAGACCCAGCACGGTCCGGGGAATGCGGGCGTGGACGACGGCGTGGTTGCCGTCGTCGGGATCGAACTGTGTGAGCGCCGGCCAGACGGAGCCAAGCGGTACCGCGCGGGCACCGACCGCCAGCGACACTGCACAGACCAGGACCAGCACGACGCCGGCGGCCAGCAGCCAGGCGGCCGGGGCAGCGGGGGCTGCCTTCCCGGCCCCCGCGGCAGGGGGGCCGGGCGCACTGGGGGCCGGCGCCGCCGTCGTACTGTTCGTCATGGAAGGGGGCCTACTTCGCCGCGGCAGCCGTGTCCGCGGCCGCGGCCAACCGCGGCAGGAACGCGTCCAGGGACCACGGCAGGCTCAGCGGCGACGAGGCGGAGATGGACAACGTGAGCGTGTTGTCCGAGTCGGCAACCAGGGCGCCGCTCTTGATGGCCGGGATCTGGCCCAGCAGCGGATCCGCCTTGATGGAGCCGGCAGTGGCCGCATCCGGCACCCAGGTCACGAAGATGTCCGACTGGAGTTCATTGGCCTTCTCGGCGGACCACGGGATGAAGAACTCCTTGGAGCCCCTGGAGTTCTCCTCCACCACGGAGGCGAGCGTCATGCCGATTTCGCTGAGGAAGCGCGGACGGTTGTCGTTGGCCGTGTAGACGTTGACGCCGTCGCCCTTGGCCGGTTCCAGGTTGCCGTAGATGAAGGATTTTCCGGCGATCTGCGGGTACCGGGAGACCTTGTCCCTGATGGTGGCCTCGGTGTCGGCGATGAGCTTGGCGGCCTCGGCTTCTTTGCCCAGGGCCTTGCCGATGACGGTGGTGGAGTCCTGCCAGGAGGTGCCGTACGCGACGCCCGGCTGGGCCACGACCGGCGCGATTTCGCTGAGTTTCTTGTAGTCCTCCTCTGTGAGGCCGGAGTAGGCGCCGAGGATGACGTCCGGGTTGAGCTTGGCGATTTCGGTGAAGTTGATGCCGTCTGCCTCGGAGTACTGGGCCGGGGCCTTCGCCGAGCCGAAGCCGGCGCCGAGGCTGCCGAGCGCGGCGTCCTTCCATGGCGTGGACCCCTGCTCATTGCCGCCCCATTCGTTCTTCGGAACACCGACCGGCACCACGTCCAGGGCCAGTGCGACGTCGTCGTTGACCCACGAGACGGTGGCGACCCGCTGCGGCTGCTGCTGGATGGTCGTCTCGCCGAACGCGTGCTTGATAGTTACCGGGAAGGCGGCATTGGCCGGCTGGGCGGTGGCGTCCGCCGCCGTCGGGCCCGCCGGACCGGTGGAGCAGGCGGTCAGGGCGAGCGCGACGGCGGCCAGGAGGGCGGCGGCCCTCGCTGCGTGGGTGCGAACGGGTCGGGGGATGACGGCGGAAGCCACGGAACTCCTTAGGTAAGTGATGCAAACCTAAGTAAGGCTAGCCTACCCTCAGAACAATTACGAAAGGTTTGAGTAACGTAATTGTCTCGATCCGGTGAAAAGCGCCGCGGGCGCTACGCGGCCGCCTCCGCGCCGGCCGCGTCGCGGGCCAGGATCCGGGCGGCCGTTGCCCGGCCCATCCGGACCGCGCCGTCCACGTGCTGGTAGCCCTCGGCCGCCAGGTCCGAGGAGGCCCAGTAAATAGGGCCCACCGGGGTGAGCTGGTCCGCCCCGTAGCGGTGCAGGCCGCCCAGATCGTAGCTGGAGGCAAAGGCGCCCCGGGTCCATTCCTCGGCGGCCCAGTCGGATTCGTAGTACACCGCCGGTTCCAGGGTCTTGGGGCCAAGGGACTCCGCCATGGCCGCGAGAATCACCCGGCGCCGTTCACCGGCGTCGAGCGCAAACATCGCGTCTGCCTTCTCATCCGGCACGAAGGCCACGAGGGTTCCGCGCGGGTCCTCGTGGTTGGTGTTGTCGTAGATTTCCTGGACAACGAGCTCAGGGCTGAAGCAGGTGCCGGAGAGGCCCTCTTCGCGCCAGAACGGCGTGTCGTAGACGGCGTGCACCTTGATGACCAGGCCCAGCGACTGGTGTTGGTGCATCTGGTGCTGCCGGCGCGGCAGCGGGGGCTCAAAGCTCACGCGCGAGTACAGGTTCGGCGGGACGGCCATGATGGCGTACCGGGCGGTCACCGTGGCCCGGTCCGAGACGGCAGTGACGCCGTCGCCATCCCAGCGCAGGGTCCGCACCGGGGAATCCAGGACGACGTCGTCCCCCAGCCCGGCGGCGATGGTCTCCGAGACGAGCTGCATCCCTCCCACCACACGCTGGTCCAGCAGCAGGTCCTCGTCCACCAGGTTCGAGAACGAACCGGCTGATGCGGCCATCAGCACGGCCTGCAGGGCGGAGAAGGAGTGGGCCGGTTTGGTGAGCATGCCGCCGGCCAGGAAGTGGCCGATGTTGGCGCATGCTTCCTCGTCATCGGAGAGCTGGCGCATCCAGTGGTGCAGCGAGACGGTGTCGAGTTCCCGTGCCCGGGGGTGCGCCCAGGGCTCTTCGGCGCCGATCTCGGCGGCCAGTTCATCCAGGATGCCGATCAGCCGCCGCATTTCGGCCTCAGTGTGCGCGGACACCGGGAACATCTCCCCCGTGTACAGGCTGCGGGTGCCGTCCGGGGCGATGTAGACGGACTGGCCTTCGCGGTAGCGGCTGAAGGTTTCCAGGCCGAGCTCGCCCAGCAGGGCCTTGAGTGCGGTCTGGTCAGGTGAGATCCATTGGCCGCCGATTTCCAGCATGGCGCCGTCAATGGTGCTGGTCCAGGTCCGGCCGCCGACCCTGTCCCGGGCCTCCAGTACTGCTACCGTCAGGCCCGCCGCTTTGAGGTCGCGGGCGGCGTTGAGCCCGCTTGGACCGGCTCCGATGATGACAACATCGCGTTCAATATTTTTCACTGTCTGCTCTTCCGTGGTGCGTGTTGGGTGACCGGCGTCGTCAGGTGCCCGGTCAGGCCTCGGCGGGGGTGCTCTGGAGGGAACTGCCGGCACGCAGCTTGGCGGCAACTTCGATCGCGTCGCCGGCCGGCGCCGTCGACCTGGCGTCCGGGCGGGCCAGCAGCAGGTACAGGAGGCCGGTGCCCGCCACCACGGCAAGGCCGATCAGGACGGTCCAGTCGGTGAGGAAGACGCCGGTGGAGCCGGGCCAGGCCAGCAACACCATGGCAAAGATGCCGTAGGCCAGGGCCGCGACGTTGACCACGAACCCCGCGGCGCCCAGACTGAACGGCCCGGCCGGACGCCAGCCCTTGAGGCGCTGGCGCAGGGAAGCCAGCACCACCGACTGGAAGGCAATGTAGATGCCCAGCACGGCAAAGGAGGTGATCTGGGTGAGCAGTTCATCGGACCCGAGGTAGATGATGACGCAGATGGCCAGCGGGATGCTCGCGGCGACGATGAGGGCGTTTGCCGGGACCTTGGCGGTGCCCGACACCTTGGCGAGCCAGCGGTGTCCGGGGACCATGCCGTCGCGTGCGAAGGAGAAGATGAGCCGGCTCGCGGCCGCCTGCAGGCTCAGCACGCAGGACAGGAAGGCCGTGATCGCAACCACCAGGAAGATCTTGGCACCCACCGGGCCGAGGGCCGATTCCAGGATGGCGGGGATCGGGTCCGGGTCCTGGCCGTTGACGATTTCCTGCAGGTTGGGCGCCGCCAGCACGTAGCCGCCGAAGGAGAAGAGCGCGGAGACACCGCCCACCACGATGGTCATCATCATGGCGCGCGGGATCCGCCGGGCCGGGTTGGCGACCTCCTCCGCGACGTCGCCGCAGGCCTCGAACCCGTAGAACAGGAAGAGCCCGGCCAGGGCGGCTCCCATGAAGGCGGTCAGGTAGCTGCCGTCACCCTGGACACCCATCGGGTCAAAGAACACGCCGAAGTCCTGCTTGCGCTGGAAAATCAGCAGGTACAGGCCGACGGCGATCACGCCCACCAGTTCGGCGGCCAGCCCGATCCGGGCCACCCGGGCCATCGTTTTGGTGCCCGTGAAATTCAGGACGAGCGCCACCAGCAGGAGCAGCACGGACAGGCCAAGGGTGCTTTCCCGGGTCAGTTCAATCTCGAACAGGCTGGCCAGGAAGCCGCTGCCGAATTCGGCCACCGCGGTGATGGTGACGATCATGGCCCAGATGTAGACCCAGGCCGCCATCCAGGCGTAGCGCCGGCCCCACAGCCGCCTGGTCCACGGATAGATGCCGCCGTGGATGGGATATTGCGAAACCACCTCGCCGAACACCAGTGCCACCAGCATCTGCCCCGCGCCCACGATGAAGATCCAGAAGATCGACGGCGGCCCGCCGGCGGCCATGGCGATGGCGAAAAGGGAGTACACCCCCACCAGCGGCGAAAGGTACGTGAATCCGAGCGCGAAATTGGCCCACAGGGACATGGACCGGTCAAAGGAGTCCTGGTAGCCCAGGACGGCAAGGTGCTCACTATCGTTGAGCCCGGCGGTGCTGCGTGGTTCGTTAGACATGGTTTCTTTCCGACGACGTTGGCGGGAGATGCTGGCTTGGGTGGTGAGGGGGCCGGCGTTTGATGCCGGTGCGGCTTAGCCGATGTAGCTCATGACGTGCTTGATCCGGGTGTAGTCCTCCAGCCCGTACATGGACAGGTCCTTGCCGTACCCGGAGTGCTTGAAGCCGCCGTGCGGCATCTCGGCCACCAGCGGGATGTGGGTGTTGATCCAGACGCAGCCGAAATCAAGGCGCTTGGCGAACTGCATGGCCCGGGTGTGGTCCTTGGTCCACACCGAGGACGCCAGTCCGTAGTCGACGTCGTTCGCCATGGCCAGAGCCTCGGCGTCGGTGGAGAACTTCTGCACGGTGACGATGGGGCCGAATACCTCGCTCTGGACGAGCTCGTCGTCCTGGTTCAGCCCGGACACCACGGTGGCCTCGTGGAAGTAGCCCACGCCTCCGTGGCGCTTGCCGCCGACTTCCACGGTGGCATGCTCCGGCAGCCGCTCCAGGAAACCGGCAACGCGCTGGAGGTGGTCGGCGCTGCTCAGCGCGCCGTACAGGATTCCGTCCTCGGCGGGACCGCCGGTCCTGGCGTTCTGGCGCACTTCCTCGGCAAAGGCAGCCACGAATTCATCGTGGATGTCCTCGTGCACCAGAAGCCGCGTGGCGGCGGTGCAGTCCTGGCCGGCGTTGTAGAAGGACGCCGGGACGATCCCCGCCACCGCGGCGGCGATGTCGACGTCGTCGAACACGATGACCGGCGCCTTGCCGCCCAGCTCCAGATGCACCCGCTTGACGTCGGCGGCCGCGGCGCCGGCCACCTCCATGCCGGCCCGGACGCTGCCGGTAATGGACACCATTTCCGGGGCTTCGTCGGCCACCAGGGCCTTGCCGGTGTCACGGTCCCCCAGCACCACGTTGAAGGCGCCGGCGGGGAGGAATTCGCTGGCCAGTTCGGCAAACAGCAGGGTGGAGCTCGGCGTGGAGTCGGAGGGCTTGAGGACCACGGTGTTGCCGGCCGCGAGCGCCGGAATGACCTTCCAGGCGGCCATCATCAGCGGGTAGTTCCAGGGGGCCACCTGGCCGATCACGCCGATGGGCTCGCGCCGGATCGAGGAGCTGTGGTCCGCAAGGTATTCGGCGGTGGCCCGCCCTTCCAGGGTCCGGGCAGCGCCGGCGAAAAAGCGGATCTGGTCCACGAGCACGTCGATCTCATCCGGGACAATCCCGGCCCGGGGCTTGCCGGTATCGGCGCATTCGAGATCGGCCAGTTCCTCGGCCCGCGCCTCGACGGCGTCGGCAATGTGCAGGAGCGCCCGCTGACGCTCCCCCGGCGTGGATTCGCTCCAGATTTCAAACGCCCCCGCAGCCGCCGCGTAGGCGGCGGCTACGTCCCCGGCGGTGGACACTGGCGTTGTTGCGATGACCTCTTCGGTGGCCGGATTGTGGATTTCCAGCCGGTCTGTGGCGGCCGAGTCGACAAACCGGCCGTTGACGAAGTTCCGCAAATTGCGCACGCTCATGGGGTTCCCTTCAAAGAATTCGGCGGGCCGGGCTGTGCCGCGGGCCACGCCATCATGTGACCTGGTTCACGGCCACAGGACGAGATTAGCCATGGTTGCCGAGCGTGTCCTTGTGCAGAACGGCCATACCCGGGACGGTTCGTCCAATGAGGGACCGCCTGCGCGTTGTTAGGCTTCGAATCCTTGAACCGGTGCCCCGGGCACGGCGATGTGCCGCGGGCTATCCACGAAGGGACTCCCCATGACTCCGACGCCCGGGTCCGCCGGACCGTTGTCTGGCCTGCTGGTCGCTGATTTCTCGCGCGTTCTGGCCGGTCCGCTGGCCACCATGACGCTGGCCGATCTGGGCGCCCGGGTGATCAAGGTGGAACGCCCCGGCACGGGGGACGACACCCGCAGCTGGGGGCCGCCTTATTCCCCCACCGGCGCCACCTACTTTGAGAGTGCGAACCGCAACAAGGAGTCGGTCTGCCTGGACCTCGCCGACCCCGGGGATCTGCAGCTGGCCAGGGAGCTGGCCCTGCGTGCCGATGTCCTCGTGGAAAACTTCAAGCCCGGCGGCATGGCCAAACTGGGCCTGGGCTATGCGGAACTGTCCGCTGCCAACCCCGGCCTGATCTACGCCTCGATCACCGGTTTTGGCTCTGCCGGCGGGGCCAACCTGATGGGCTATGACTTCATCGTCCAGGCCCTGGGCGGCCTGATGAGCATCACCGGCGAGAAGGACGGCAAACCCACCAAGGCCGGCGTCGCGCTCGTCGACGTGCTGACGGCCAAGGACACCACCATTGGCGTCCTTGCCGCGCTGGCCGCCCGTACCGGCTCGGGGCGCGGGGCCCACCTGGAACTCAACCTGCTCTCCAGCCTGCAAGGGGCCCTGGCCAACCAGGGCCAGGCCTACCTGGGCGCGGGCAAGGTCCCGCACCGCATGGGCAGCGCCCACCCCTCGATCGTGCCGTACCAACTGCTCCAGTGCGCTGACGCGCCGCTGGCGGTGGCCTGCGGCAACGACGGACAATTCGCCAAGATGGCCCAGGTGCTGGGCGTGCCCGGGCTGGCCGGCGACCCGCGCTTTGCCACCAACAACGCCCGCGTCGAGCACAGGACGGAACTGATTTCCCTGCTCGAGGAGGCCCTGTCCGCGTCCTCGGCATTGATCTGGCAGGACAAGCTGATCGGTGCCGGCGTCCCGGCCGGCCAGGTGGCCGGCATCGACGAGGGGATTGAGTACGCCGAGTCGCTGGGGCTCGAACCGACCATCGAGGTCCGCAACGCTGCGGGCCAGCCGGCCGGGCGGCAGATCCGCCATCCCATCAGCTGGACGCCGGCGTTCGCGGCGCCGGCGGCGGCTCCACCGTCGCTGGGCGAACACAGCGACCCCATTCGGGCGTGGCTGGCAGACGCTACACCCAGCGCAGGGCCAGCCAGAGGCTAGCCGCGACGTCGGGATCGTCCGGATCCGCCTGCAGCAGTTCCGTCGCGATGCCCATCCGGTGGCGCAGGGAGTTCCGGTGGATCCCCAGCTCGCGGGCGGCACCCTCCCATTGGCCCCGGTGCCGGAGATAGGCGCGGACGGTACCGACCAGATCGGCCCGCCGGTACCCCTGCAGCGCAGCCACCCAGCCCTGGGCCCGCGGGTCCAGCGCTCCTTCCGGAGCGGAGACAACCTGCCCGGCCGGCAGTGCGCGGGCCATGGCGGCCAGCTGCCCGGCCTCATCGTGCACGCGTTCCAGCGGCATCGGCCGGCTCAGCACCGCCGTGAGCATAGGGTTGCCTGCCTCGCCGCCGTCGTACGGGCCCGGCGGCGCGTTGCCGTCGCCGCTGACAGGTGTGCCGGCGTCGCGGTACTCCGCATCCAGCAGGTAGTAGCTCAGGCCGCCGGCCGCATGGCGCAGCCGGCAGGAACGCAGGGCGCCGCCGGCCTCCGGCCAGCCGGTCCCGGCCCGCAGCAGTGACTCCAGGCCGTCGTCTGTTCCCGCGGAAGCCGCCGTGTCCTCGGGGCCGCCGTGTACCACCAGGAGCCGCACGGCGCCGGTCGGCACCACGAGGCCCAGATCGGGGGCCAGTGCCCGGCCGGCGTCCACATGGCCGGTGAGGAGGAGCTTCGTCACGGCCGAGCCAAGCGCGGCGGCGGTGGCGTCACTCTCCTGCTGCTGGGCGGCCTTGAGCGAGAGCAGGACGCACACGGTCATGATTACCTGGCGGTCAGCCCGCGTCAGTTTGCGGCCGGCGCCGATGGCCAGGAACCCGACCGTCCGCCGCCCCACCAGGACGGGGTACTCCACGACGTCGGTGCCGTGAATCTGAAAGGTCGACGCCGAGTGCGTCACCGCCATGTCGAGCCGCGATGTCTCCCGGCGCAGCTGCCCCACGATCGCGTGGTTCTCTTCCGGCCACAGCGTTTCGGCCCCGCCGTCGGCCGGAAGGTACGCCACCCAGCCGCCCAGCGCCCGGGCCAGGGCTTTGACCACGGAAGGCAGCGCATCGGGCATGGTCGCCGCACGGGCCAGCGCTGTTTGCGTGCCCAGGCTGGCGGCCAGGTCCGCCTGGCCTTCCCGGCCGACGAGGTCCCAGTAGGCGCGGGAGACATTCATGAACGGCGTGCCGTCGGGCACCACCAGCAGCTCGAGCCCCGCCTCGGCGCACGCGGCACTCAACGCCGGCGGCACCTCGTCGACGCCGGCCCCCAGGCCAAGGCCGAGGGCAGCGATGTCGCGCTCCACCAGGCGCCGGACGTAGGCCTGCACCTTGGCGGCCCCGCCGGAGACGGGAATGCCCGTGGTGAGGAGGAGTTCACCGCCCTCCAGATACGGTGTGGGATCGTCGAGCTCGGAGATGTGCACGCCCGAGATCTGCCGCACGGCCACCGTACCGCCCGCGGCCGGGCGGAGATCGTTGCCGAGTCGGCTGTGCAGTTGGGCCAGGCTGATCACGAGATGGTCCTTTCCGACCAGACACGGACTCTTTGGACAGTCTAACCAATTAGCGCTCTGTTGTGGACGGATCATCCAATGTCAGCCGGGACCGCGGACATTACCTTGTCTACATGACCAGTTCCGCCCAGAGCCTCCCCCAGACCCGCCACCTCGCCACCGCCATTCCCGGCCCCGTCTCCGCAGCGCTGCACCGCGAGCGGGAAGCGCAGGTCAGCTCGGGTTTCGGTGTGGCCCTGCCCGTCTTCATCAACCGCGCGTCCGGCGGCATCCTGGAGGACGTTGACGGCAACCGCATCATCGACTTCGCGTCCGGCATCGCCGTGACCAGCGTGGGCGCCGCCAACGCCCGGGTCCAGGCGCATGTGGCCGCCCAGATGGACCGCTTCACGCATACCTGCTTCATGGTGACCGAATACGATTCCTTCACGCAGGTGGCCGGGTGGCTGAATGCGCACACTCCCGGAGACTTCCCGAAGCGCACCGCGCTCTTCTCCACCGGAGCGGAGGCCGTGGAAAATGCCGTCAAGATTGCCCGCGCCGCCACGGGCAGGGAACGGGTGCTGGTGTTCGACGACGCCTACCACGGCCGCTCCCTGCTCACGATGGCCATGACCGCCAAGGTGAACCCGTACAAGAAGAACTTCGGCCCGTTCCCGGGCGAGGTCTTCCGCGCCCCCACGGCCACCCGGCTGTGGGCCGGCGGCCGCGAGGAATCCACCGCTGCCACCGCGCTGGCCGGCGTCGAGGCGCTGCTGCTCGAGAACGACCCCAGGTCCTTCGCCGCGATGGTGATCGAGCCCATCCAGGGTGAAGGCGGTTTCCTGGTCCCCGCCCCGGGTTTCCTGGCCGGGCTGCGGGAACTGGCCACCAGACACGGCATCGTTCTGGTGATGGACGAGATCCAGACCGGCATGGGACGCACCGGCACGCTCTTTGCCAGCGAGCACGAGGGTGTCGCCGGCGACCTCACCCTGACCGCGAAGGCCCTGGCGGGCGGCCTGCCGCTGAGCGCCGTCACGGGCCGGGCCGAGCTCATGAACGCCCCGCACGCCGGCGGCCTGGGCGGCACCTACGCCGGCAACCCGGTGGCCTGCGCCGCCGCCCTGGGGGTCTTCGACGCCTTCGAAGACGGCACCCTGCTGGCGAACGCCCTGGCCATCGAGGCTACCGCCCGCGAAGTGCTGCAGCCCCTCGTGGACAGCACGGCCATTGTCGCGGAGTTCCGCGGCCGCGGTGCCATGCTCGCCGTCGAATTCGCGGACAAAGACACGCTGGAACCGCGCGCCGATCTTGCGGCCCGGGTCGCGGCCGCCTGCCACCGGCAGGGTGTCCTGGTCCTGGTCTGCGGCACCCACGGCAACGTGATCCGGCTGCTGCCTCCCCTGGTTATCGGGCCGGAACTGATCCGCGACGGCCTGGACGTGCTCCGCACTGCCATTCTGAACGCCAATGATGCCCAGGCAAACACCGCCGGTGCCACTGCGCTGTCCGCCGTCTAAGACCCACCCCCTCAAACTCCTGGAGAACACCATGAATGAATCCTCTGACCTGCTGAACCCCTCTGACCTGCTGAACATCGACTCGCTCTTCAGCGCGGAAGAGCTGGCCATGCGGGACAAGGTGCGGTCCTTCGTGGACAGCACCATCCGGCCCAACATCGCCGCCTGGTACGAGCAGGCCGTCTTCCCGGTGGAGATCATCAAGGACATGGCCGGGCTGGGCCTGCTCGGCATGCATTTGAAGGGGTACGGCTGCCCCGGCCGGTCCGCCGTGGAATACGGCATTGCCGCCATGGAACTGGAGGCGGGCGATTCCGGCCTGCGCACCTTCGTCAGCGTGCAGGGCTCGCTCGCGATGAGCGCCATCTACAAGCACGGCTCCGAGGAGCAGAAGAACCAGTGGCTGCCCCGGATGGCCGCCGGCGAGGTCGTCGGCTGTTTCGGCCTGACCGAGCCCACGGCCGGCTCCGATCCGGGCAGCATGAAGACCTTCGCCCGCCGCGACGGTGACGGCTGGGTCATCAACGGCTCCAAGCGCTGGATCGGCCTGGCCTCGATCGCCGGGATCGCCATCATCTGGGCCATGACGGACGACGGCGTGCGCGGCTTTATCGTGCCCACCGACACCCCCGGGTTCCAGGCCACCCCGATTGAGCCCAAGCTCTCCATGCGGGCGTCCATCCAGTGCGACATCGAACTGACCGAGGTCCGCCTCCCGGCCTCCGCGATGCTGCCGAATGCCAAGGGGCTCCGCGGCCCGTTCGAGTGCCTCAACGAGGCCCGCTACGGCATCATTTGGGGCGCCATGGGGGCCGCACGGGACAGCTACGAGGCCGCCCTCAGCTACTCGCAGGAGCGGCTGCAGTTCGACAAGCCGCTGGCCGGGTACCAGCTGACCCAGGAGAAACTGGTCAACATGGCCCTGGAAATCAACAAGGGCATGTTGTTGGCATTGCAGATCGGCCGGCTCAAGGAAGCAGGCCAGCTCAAGCCGCACCAGATCTCCGTGGGCAAGCTCAACAACTGCCGCGAGGCCATCCGGATCTGCCGCGATGCCCGCGCCATGCTGGGCGGCAACGGCATCACCCTCGACTACTCGCCGCTGCGGCACGCCAACAACCTCGAATCGGTGCGCACCTATGAGGGCACCGACGAGGTCCACACGCTGATCCTCGGCAACCACATCACGGGCATCCCGGCCTTCCGCTAAGCCGCCGCCAGAACGCCCCGGCCGGGCATCCAGCCAAGACCCTGCCAAAACCCCCAGTAAAGGAACACGCGCAATGACCACTGCAGTCGAACTCCAGCATTACATCTCGGGCGCCTGGTTCCAGGGCGGGGGAGGCATCATCACCTCCGTCAATCCCGCCCGCCCGGCCGAAACCGTGGCGCACGGCCTGCAGGCCGGCCCGGCCGACGTCGACCGCGCCATGGCCAGCGCCGTAGCGGCGAAGCATGGCTGGGCCCGGACGCCGGCCCATGAACGCGGTGCGGTGCTGCTGCGCACGGCGGCGATCCTGGAGGCGAACGCGCAGGGCTGGGGGCTGGAACTGGCCCGCGAGGAGGGAAAAACGCTGGCCGAGGGCCAGGGTGAAGTGCTGCGCGCCGCCCAGATCTTCCGGTATTACGGCAACGACGGCGACCGCGAGGCCGGGACGGTCTACTCCTCCCCGCGGCGGGGCGAGAAGATTTTCGTCACCCGCAAGCCGCTCGGAGTCGTGGGGGTGGTGACGCCGTTCAACTTCCCCATCGCCATCCCGGCCTGGAAAATCGCGCCGGCCCTGACGTACGGCAACACCGTGGTGTGGAAGCCGGCCAGCACGGTGCCGTTGCTGGCCATGCGGCTGACCCAGGCGCTGGAACAGGCCGGCCTGCCCGCCGGCGTCCTGAATCTGGTGATCGGCCCCGGGTCCATCGGGACCGCCCTGGTGGAGCACCCGGCGCTGGACGGACTGTCATTCACCGGCTCCACCGGTGTGGGGCGCGCGCTGGCCGCCGCGGCGGCGGGCCGGGGCGTACCGATCCAGGCGGAAATGGGCGGGAAGAACGCGGCCATCGTCCTGGCCGACGCGGACCTCGAACTTGCCGCGGAGCAGGTCATGCTTGGCGCCTTCCGCTCCACCGGGCAGAAGTGCACGGCGACGTCGCGGCTGATCGTGGCGGACGCCGTCGCCGATGAATTCCTCGCCGGGCTGTCCGCCAGGGCCCAGTCCCTGCTGGTGGGCGATCCCGCGGATCCGTCCACCCAGATGGGCCCCGTGGTCAGCGGCGACGCCCGGGCATCCATCCAGCGCGGCATCGCCGCGGCGCTGGACCAGGGCGCCGGGCTTCTGGCGGGCGGCATGCCCTATGCCGACGCGGCGCGGGCCGACGGCCACTTCGTCGCCCCCACCATCCTGGAACTGACGGATGCAGGCCACGCGGATGTCTGGCGCGATGAGCTCTTCGGTCCCGTGCTCAGCGTCCGCCGGGCAGCCACAACGCAGGACGCCTTTGACCTGGCGAACGACAGCGACTTCGGGCTCTCCGCGGCGCTCTTCACCCAGGATGTCACTCTGGCGCTGGAGGGAATGGACGAACTCGACGTCGGAATCCTGCACGTGAACTCCGAATCGGCCGGCGCGGACCCGCACGTCCCGTTCGGCGGGGCCAAGAAGAGCGGCTACGGACCCAAGGAACAGGGGCAGAGCGCCCGGGAGTTCTACACGCACACCACCACGGTCTACTTCCGCGGCGGCCGTGCCCTTGCCGGCGCGCAGCCCGCGTAGCCTTACCGTCCCTACGGAACCGGAGTAACCATGCAACCCCGCACCCCCGTCACCCGTGTCCTTGTCATCGGCGCCGGCGCCATGGGGTCCCAGATTGCGCTGACCGCCGCCCTGGCCGGGTACCCCACCACCGTCCAGGACGTGTCCGAATGCCAGCTGGATGACGCCGCCGCCCAGCTGCGTGACCGCACGGACAAAATGGTGGCGTCGGGCAAGCTGGCTGCGGAGCAGGCCGGGCAGGCCCATGCGCTGTTGGACTTCAGCACCGACCTGGACGCGGTGGCACCCGCTGCCGACTTCGTCATCGAGGCCGCCACCGAACGGCTGGACATCAAGGAGGCCATCTTTGCCCGGCTCGGCCGGCTTGCCCCGCCGCACGCCATCCTGGCCACCAATTCCTCCACCATCGGTTCCTCCGCCGTGGCCGGGGCCAGCGGCCGGCCCGGGCAGGTGTGCAATCTGCACTTCTTCAATCCCGTCCTCGTCATGGAATGCGTGGAAGTGGTCC
Source organism: Arthrobacter sp. PM3 (assembly GCF_003352915.1). Lineage (NCBI taxonomy): Bacteria > Bacillati > Actinomycetota > Actinomycetes > Micrococcales > Micrococcaceae > Arthrobacter > Arthrobacter sp. PM3. The sequence goes on from NZ_CP022314.1 coordinate 1,230,127, forward strand.
GGCACGCCGGAACGTCGCAGGAAACCGTGGACACCGCCCTCGCCTTCGCGCGCAGCCTGGGGAAGGCGCCGGTGCTGATCAACCGGGAGGTTCCGGGCTTCGTCGCCAACCGGCTGATGGGCGCCGTGCAGAAGGAGGCACTCGCGCTGCTGGCCGGCGGCGTGGCCAGCATGGAAGACATCGACGCCACGGCAAAAACGGCGCTGCGCCATCCGATGGGGCCCTTTGAGCTGATGGACCTCGTGGGCCTGGATGTTGTGGACTACATCGCCCAGGCCACGCATGCGGCAACGGGCGATCCGGCAGACGCCCCGGACGCGTCCGTTGCCGCCCTCGTCAGGGCGGGGAAACTGGGCCGCAAGTCCGGCGCCGGGTGGTACAGCTACTGACGACGCCGTTACGAGGAGGGGCCGTCAGCGCAGGACGATGTCCACCGGGTTCGCCTCGGACCGCCAGGCCCCCTCGGTTCCGGGGCGCGGCGAAATGACCGGGGCCGTGAGGACCCCGGAGCGGTTGGTGCGCTTGTCCCGCAGGATCTCCGTGACCGACCCCAGGTGCCGGGAGAGGTCGATCACGTTCTCCGGTGCGGCCAGCAGCAGCTGGAAGCCGAACTCGTGCAGGGCCTTGATGCCCGCGCCGGCGAACTCCTCCGAGGCGAGCACGAAGGCCTCGTCCATCATGACGGTGCCGTACGTGGTGAAGCCCTGTTCGGCGATGCCCAACTGGTAGCTCAGTGCCGCGGCCATGATGAACGCGGTGAAGCGCTGCCGCTCGCCGCCGGACATGGAGCCGGTATCCGCATGCATGAAGACCTCGGTCTTCTTGCCGGCACCCTTCCCCCGGCCGGTGGCCGCCACTTCGCGGTGCTCCTTGCACTGGATGAACAGGTGGCCGCGGACGTCCAGCACCTCGGCCCGCCAGCGCCGGTCTTCCGGGGTCTGCGAGCCGAGCCGCTTCACGAGCGTTTCCAGCGACTTGTAGCGGTTGGTGAGTTCGGCGTCGTCGTCCGCCTGCGCCGAAACGCCGGCCGCCGGCGCGGCCGCCGTTGCCTTCCCCGGCCGGGCGTGCCGGACCTTGAGCGCGTTCTGGATGGCGTCCTTGAACTGCTTGGCGGTCGCGGGCAGCGTCTGCTTGATGTCCAGTTCCAGGAAGCTGCCCTCGTGGAAGTTGACCTCGGACAGGATGCCGTTCAGCGGCAGGATGCGGCTCGTGATGGTGCGGCGCTCCTCATCCAGCAGATGCAGCAGGGTGGAGAAGGATTCGTGGGTGCGCTGGTTGAAGAACTGCCGGAACTCGGCTTCCTGCGCGGGCAGGCCGTCGCTGACAATCGCGTGGTAGCGGGCCTCGAACTCTCCCGCAGCACCGATCGAGGTGCCGTGGTCCGCCGAGATCGCCGTGCCCCACTCGCGCACGAAGCCCTCAAAGATGCGCGTGAGGCGCTCCGCGGTGGCCTGGCCGCGGGACTCGGCCGCATGCAGTTCCGCCAGGAGCCGGGCGCGGACCTGGTTGGCCAGGTTATCCAGCTCATGTGTGTGTTGAACGTCGCCGATTCCGGTGAAGTACGGTTCCAGCGCGGCAATGGTGCTCTCCGACGGCGGCGACTGCAGCAGCCGGGTGCGCGCCCGTTCGAGCAGCGCATCGGCGGCGGTCAGCCGGGAATCGAGGGCCTTGTACTCGCTCTGCAGCACGGCCGCCGCTTCGGTGCTGCCCTGGTGCTTCTGCCGGACGGCCTCGATGTTGGCCCTCAACGGCTCGAGGTCGGCCTGCGCGGCGAGGGCGTCCTTGAGGCGCTGTTCGATCCGGGCGAGTTCGTCCGCGGCGACGGCAGCCGAGACCTGGTCCCAGGGCCGGTGGTCCTCGGCCACCCGGCGCAGGGCCTCCAGCTGCCGGGTCATGCCCTGGTGTGATGCTTCCCGGCTCTGGGCCAGTTCGGCGGCTTTGGCCAGCTCCTGCTGCAGGTCCCCGACCTGCGCCGCCACGAGTTCCAGTTTGGCGGCGTTGTCGAAGCCAAGGACATAGTCCTGGCGCGAGGTGAAGCGGTCATCCTTTTCCACCGTGTGGCGGTTCCGTTTGACCACGCCGCCCAGGCTCAGGCCCTTGTCCAGGCCGGCGAGCTCGGCCGGATCCTCCACGCACGGGTAGGCGAAGTCGAGCGCAATCCGTTCGCGGAGCCAGCCGCTGGCCTGGGCCAGCGCCTGGGCGTGCGGGCCCGCGCTCGGGCCGGCGTCGGGCAGGAAACTCAGCTTGGCCAGCAGATCGCCGTCGGCCGCATCCTCGACGGCCAGCGCACCGCCGGGCAGGGGTTTGGAGACGTCCACTGCACGCAGCGCCCCGCGCACGGCATGGTCATTGAGGTAGCGGGTGACAGCGGCGAAGTGTTCGCCTGGCACCAGCAGGGTGGTGGCGAGGCTCCGGAGGGCGCGCTCGGCGGCCGGCCGCCACTGCTCCTGGCCTTCCGCGAGGTCGATCAGTTCGCCGCCAAAGGGCATCGTCTCTTCCGGCACGCCGGTGGCCGCCGCGATGGCGCCGCGGTTTTCAATGCTCGACGGCGGCAGCAGCGACTTGCGCGTCTTCAGTGACACCAGTTCCTGCTGGGCCGCGGCGAGCTCGCGCTTTTTGGTCGCGTGGCCATCAAAGGCCTCGAACCTGAGCTCCTGAAGGGCCGCGGAATCGTCCTGCAGTTCGGTAGAGCGCGCGGCGGCGTGGTCGTGGGCCTGGTCCCAGCCGGCGGCCGACCATTCCAGGTCCAGGCCGGCGTCGGAGAGCGCCTTGCGGGTCGCTTCCTCGACTTCGCGGCGGAGCGTGAGCCCTACCCGGGCGTTCTCCAGCGACTGCTCGATCGCCGAGATCGCGTTGCCGCCCTGGTTGTTGTACTCGCCTTCGAGCTGCCGAAGGTCCTTGGCGAGGCCGTCCCGGACCGCCCGTTCGGCGGCGAGGTCGCCGGCTTTGGCCTGGGCGAGCTCCTTGAGCCGGGCCAGGTCCTTTTCGTGGACGGTGACGGCGAGCTGCTGCTTGTAGGCCTCGAATTCCTCGCCGGAAAGTTCCCGGAGCCGGTTCGCGTCGAGCAGCGCCTGCGCGTACTCCTTGTTCAGCCCGGGAACGGGGGCGAGCTGGTCGCGCTGCTGCCGGACGTCCTCGAGGCGCTGCCGGATGGACATGAGGTTGCTGAATTCCTCGACCACATCATCCGCGGCGGCCAGTGTGGCGGGGGCATCCAGGACCTGGTCGCGGAAGAAGGTGTTGACGCTTCCGCCGAGCCCCTTGCCGGCCTGGATGACGCGCAGCAGCGGCAGGGCCTGGTCCGAGTTGATCCCCAGGAGGCGGCGGAAGCGCTCGGCGAATGCCTTGTGGACGTCGAAGATCTGGGCGTCCGGGAAAATCGCGTCCAGCGCGGACTTCGTGAACCGCTTGTCCGCGATGCCCTCCACGGCGGCGAGATCCAGCGGCTTGTTGTCGATCAGGTAGTACCGGCCGACGCTGGATTCCGTGCCGTTCTTGGGCAGGTCGAACAGCGCCGAGACCGTGACTCTGGTGCCGGCCGCGTTGTCGAAGGTCAGGGCGACGGCGGACCAGGTCGCGCCGGGACGCTGGAACGCACTGGCCGAGCCGTCCCCGACCGCTTTGTCGCCCACCTTGCCGCGCATGTACGTGAACGTGGTGCGCTTGTCCTCGACAACGCCACCGGCACGCTGGGCCGCGGCTTCGTTGGAGCGGGGCCGGGCGTCGAAGACCCGGAGCATGGCGTCGAAAAGCGTGGACTTGCCGACGCCGGAGTTGCCGGTCAGCAGGGTCCCGTTGCGGTCCACGTGCATGGTGTGGGCGCCGTGGAAGGTGCCCCAGTTGACCACCTGGACGAGCGCGAGGCGCATCTGGCCGGGGTTGGTGAGCTCGCCCAGCGGGAGCATGGAGGCGATGCTCACTTGGTTTCTCCGTTCGTCATGGCGTCGGTTTCGGCGGCCGCGTCGTCGTCGGCCGGGGCTGCCGCGTCGGCGTCGAAGTCCAGCAAGGGTTCGGTGCCGGACTGGTCCGCGGAGGCTGCGACAAGGGCCTCGATCTGGGCCGGGATGTCGCCGATGTTCTCGAACGGAAGGGCCAGGGGGAGGGCGTTGGAGATGGTGTAGACCTCGTCCAGGCCCGTGGTGAGGAGCAGCTGGCGGGCCAGGAGCTTGGTGATGGCGCGGTTGACGACGTCGGAATCGCGCAGGGCGTCCTGCTGGCCGGCGGGCTGGTAGTGGGCCACGAGTTCGGCGATTTCCTCGCGTGTGATCGTGGGGTCCGTCTGGGCCGTGATGTGGCGGTCCAGGAGGAGGCGCAGGCGGAGCAGGATGATGGTCTCGACCCTGCTCAGGGCGCGCTGCTGGCGCAGGATGCTGGACCGGGAGCTGCCGCCGATCGCCTCGGGATCCACCGGGCGCAGCACCGCCACCTTGCGTTCGTGGTCCAGCTGCAGGGTCAGGAACAGTTCGGACAGCCGGCTGCGCAGGATCAGCTGGTTGTCCAGCAGTGTGGTCCAGAGCTTTTCGTCCCGGCCGCCATCGATGTAGGGCCCCTTGAGGAGCTTCACCAGGGCCTGCCGGACCTTCATGGGAAGCACCCCCGTGTCGCCCGGGAAGAGGGCGGCGCCGTCGACGAACGTGTCCCGCGGGGTGACGGTGAAGGGATGCGCGGCACCCGTGGTGCTTGGAACTTCGGTCATGGTCAGTCCTTCGTGAGCGTGACGACAGGCAGGTACGCGGTGCGGGTGGTGCCGTCGATCTGTTCGAAGTCGAGCGGCCCCCAGGCTGCGCGGTCAAAGCCGGCGCCGTCGTGGAGGGTCTGCGAGAGCAGCGCGCGGATGGAGTTGATGTGGCGTTCCCCGGCCGGCAGCTGGGCCCAGGCCTCGGTCAGGGTGGCGGCGCCGGCGAGCGCTGCGCGGATGGCCTGCGGATTGGCTTTGGCGGTCCGGGGTGAGCGGGCGCGGTCCGAGTCGGAGAACGCGATGGGGTCGGCCAGCTTGGGCGGCGCGGCGAACTCGTCGGGGTCGAAGAGCTTGACCATGGCCAGGGATTCGAAGCCGGCGCTGAACAGGACCGGGCCGGGGACCAGGCCGGGCCGTTCGCGCTCGTACGGCAGGGACCGGATCGCCTGTTCGGCCTCCCGCAGAACCTTGCGGAGCCGGACCGACTGGCGGAAGTCGTCGCTCTGGACGTAGGTGTTGAGGCTTTCGCTGAGCTTGCCGTAAATCCGCTGGATCTGGCTGTGCTGGCTGCGGAGTTCAGCCACGAGGTTCTTGAGGGTTTCGCGTTCGTCGTGGCTGAGTTCGTCCGCGAACTGCCGGCTCAGCACTTCGCCGATCGCGGACCGGAACCTCAGCTGCTGCTGCGGGTCCTCCAGGAACGCGGTAAAGGACCGGAAAGTCCGGCCCTCGGGGCTTTGCCGGAGGCGCTTGTCGGCTTCCAGCACCTGGGCCATGGTCGCCCCCTTGCTGAGCGACTCCTCAATGATCTGGTTACGCAGCTCCCCCACGAGCTCTTCGATCCGGTCCCGCATCTTCTTATAGTCCGCGGGCAGGCTCGCGGCGAGGTCCAGGATGTTGCCGGCAGCCTCCACGGCCTCGTCGTCGTCGAGCAGTCCGTCGAAGTCCCCGGAACTGATGTCCTCCATCAGCTGGCGGCGCTCGTCAATCTCCTCTTCGAGGGACTCCAGCCGCGCGCTCTGGTCCGGGTTGGTCTCGTTGGCGAGTTTCTCGACGTCGCCAAGCAGCGTGCCCAGCCGGGAGCCGTTGAGCGTGGACCGTTCGCTCGAGAGGCTGTCCAGGAACGCCAGGACGCGGGCGGCGGGCTCGGTCACTTCGTAGACGATCTGCCCCGACTGGTTCCGGCGGGTCAGGAAGTTTTTGCGCGTCCACTCATCGCCGAACGACTTCCCGTTGGCCGAACCGCCCAGCGTGGGATCCTCGCGGCGGAGCTGCTCGAGGAACGCGTCGACGTCGGCGTGGAATTCTTCCAGCGGCAGCTGGGCGCGCGTGCGGGTGAAGGAGGCCTGGAGCACCGCGATCACCCACGGCGCCGAGCGCGTGAGCGCCCAGGCAGGTCCTTTGGTGAGCAGTTCAAGGTCCCGGAGCCGGGCGCTGATGGCGTCGGCGGATGACACGGCGGAGCGGGGCACGCACTCTCCTTCGGCTGCCAGTGGCTGGTTGGGGTTGGTATGGGCTGGTCTTGCACGGCAGGCCTTGCACCGGGGTGCTCCGGGAAAACTGCCAGCTACAAGGTTAACGCAGGCCTCAGGCCGCGACCGCGCCGTGACCTACGCCCGGGTAGCATTTCGATCCCGTATCAAGAGCCGGGGAACCGGCGGGGGACCCTAGTTGTCCATGGCTGCGGCCCCCTACGCTCGGGCTACTGGTTCAAACCGAAGCGACGGTGCAGGGGGAAGAATGCAGTTCGACCTAAGCGCAGTGGAAACGGGCACGATGGTGGTCATTGGCACCCTCGTGTTCGGCCTGGTGATCGGCCTTTTCATGATGGTGTCCGCGTTCGTGGCCATGGCGCTGGTCGGCCTGGGCCGGCTCACCTGGGTCCTCGCGGCCGGTGCCGTGACGGGCCTTGTCCACGGCATCAACCATGGCTGGGACCGGCTGGTCCGCCACGCGAAGGCCGTTGAACTGTCCGGCGATCCGGGGCAGGCCGCCCCTAGCACCGGCACTTACCCGCGGGTAGTATTGCGGGACAGCTGAAGGGTCCACCACCCGCGGCGGATCCAGGCTCAAGCCGGCCATCCGGTTAGAGGAGATGCCCAGTGAGCTCCGCCATTGAAGACCCCGCTCCCGCTACAGGCACGCCGGGAACCCCGGCACCGGAGATTCCCGGGGCGCCGGAGCATATCGGACCGGCTGCCACCGCCGCCGACGCCCGGGCCATCGCCGAGGCCGCCCGGGAGACCTCGTGGAACCAGCCCAGTTTCGCCAAGGGCCTCTACCTCGGCAGCTTCGATCTGAGCCTCATTCACCCGTGGCCGGAGGCCCCGGCGGACGACGTCGAACGGGGCGAGGCGTTCATGGCCCGCCTCACCAGCTTTTGCCAGACGATGTCCGGACGCACCATTGAGCGCGACGCCCGGATCCCGGACGAATACCTCAAAGGGCTCGCCGAGATCGGCGCTTTCGGCATGAAGATCCCACGCGAATACGGCGGCCTGGGCCTCACCCTCGTCTACTACGGCCGGGCGCTGGCCCTGCTCGGCTCGGTGCATCCAAGCCTCGGCGCCCTGCTGTCCGCGCACCAGTCAATCGGCGTCCCGGAACCGGTCAAGGTCTTCGGCACGCCGGCGCAAAAGAAGGAATACCTGCCGCGCTGCGCCGCCGGGGCCATCACCGCGTTCCTGCTGACGGAGCCCGACGTCGGCAGCGACCCCGCCCGGATGGGCAGCACGGCTGTCCTCTCCGAGGACGGGGAGTCATATGTCCTGGACGGCGTCAAGCTGTGGACCACCAACGGAGTGATCGCCGAGCTCGTCGTCGTGATGGCGCTCGTGCCGCCGCATACCGGGGCGGACGGCACCGAACACAAGGGCGGCATCAGCGCGTTCGTGGTGGAGATGGACTCCCCCGGCATCACCGTGGAGAACCGGAACGCCTTCATGGGGCTGCGCGGAATCGAGAACGGCGTGACGCGCTTCCACCAGGTCAGGGTCCCGGCGGCCAACCGGCTGGGCCGCGAAGGCCAGGGCCTGAAGATCGCCCTTACCACCCTTAATACGGGCCGGCTCTCCATCCCGGCACTGTGCGTTGCCTCGGGGCGGTGGAGCCTGAAGATCGCCCGGGAGTGGTCCAACGCCCGCACCCAATGGGGGCGTCCGATCGGCCGGCACGAGGCCGTGGGCAAGAAAATCGCCTTCATCGCGGCCAGCACGTTCGCCCTGGACGCGGTGTTCGAACTCTGCGCGGAAATGGCCGACGCCGGGCAGAAGGACGTCCGGATCGAGGCGGCCCTGGCCAAGCTGTGGTCCACGGAGGTCAGCTGCCTGATCGCCGACGAACTCGTGCAGATCCGCGGCGGCCGCGGCTTCGAGACGGCCGACTCGCTCGAAGCCCGCGGCGAGCGGGCCGTCGCCGCCGAGCAGCAGCTCCGCGACTTGCGGATCAACCGGATCTTCGAGGGGTCCTCGGAAATCATGAAACTGCTGATCGCGCGCGAAGCCGTGGACGCGCACCTGGCCGCCGCGGGTGACCTCGCGTCGGCGGAAGCGGGCCTGGCGGACAAAGCGAAGGCCGCCGTCGGCGCCTCCGGCTTCTATGCGAAATGGCTGCCCAGGCTCGTGGCCGGCGCAGGCATGGACCCGCGCGCCTACAGCGACTTCGGCCGGCTCGCCAAACAGTTGCGCTACGTGGAGCGCTCCTCCCGGCGGCTGGCCCGTCAGACCTTTTACGGCATGGGCCGCTGGCAGGCAAAGCTCGAGCACAAGCAGGCGTTCCTGGGCCGGATCGTTGACATCGGTGCCGAACTCTTCGCGATGGCGGCGTGCTGTTCCCGGGCCGAGATGCTGCTGCGCACCCAGCCCGAACGCGGCGCCTCCGCCTACGAACTCGCCGAGGCCTATTGCGAGCAGGCCCGGGTCCGCGTGGACGAGTACTTCGACCGGCTGTGGCGGAACACCGACGACGCCGACCACGCCCTGGCGCGCAAGACCCTGGACGGCGACTACACGTGGCTTGAGGCCGGGGTCCTGGACCAGTCGGAAGGGACCGGCCCCTGGATCGCGGACGCGTCGCCGCGGGCCTCCGTCAGGGAGGATCTGCACAGAAAATACCGCTGAAGGGCCCCGATCCGCCGCCGTCGGGGCGCCGCGACGAATAGTAAGCCTCCTTGCTAACTGGAATCCGGCGTGCTTAAGTTGACCCGAGACCGGCCCTCCCGGGCCCGGGCCACCCGGCGAAAGTGAGCAATCCTCATGACCAGCACTGCAGGCCCCGACAACACGACGCCCCGCCGCGACGCGCCGCAGGACGGCTCCGCCGCGCGTGAAGCCCGCATTCACGACGCGCGCCAGGACACCACTGAGCCGGTGTCCACGGCCCGCGACACCGCAGCACCCGTCTCCACCGCGCCCGTCTCCACTGCGCCCGTCTCCACGGCGCCGGTGACGGCTGTCCGCCACGACGAGTCCGCCCGCGACAAGCCCGTCCGCGACAAGCCCGTCCGCGACACGGTCGCGGACGAGATTCCCACCCGCGAAACGGTCGTGGCCCGGGAAAAGGAGCAGTTCGGCGGCATCAAGGTCGGCTCGGCATTCTTCGGCTGGCTGGCCGCCACCGGCACCGCAGTGCTGCTGACGGCCCTGGTCGCCGCCGCCGGGACCGCCGTCGGACTGGCGACCAACACCGACGTCAACGACGCCGTGAACCAGGCCGCCGGCAACCAGACGATCGGGCTGGCCGGCATCATCGTGCTGCTCGTCATCCTCCTGGTTGCCTACTACTGCGGCGGGTACGTGGCCGGGCGGATGGCACGGTTCAACGGCGCCCGGCAGGGCTTCATGGTCTGGATCTGGGCCCTGATCGCCGCGATCGTCGTCGCCGTGCTGGGCCTGGTCGCCGGGCAGCGCTTCAACATCCTGGCAAACCTGAACAGCTTCCCGCGCATCCCGGTCAACGAGGGCGAGCTGAACACCATGAGCATCGTGGCGGCAGTGGTCGTGGCCGTTGTCGCACTGGTGGGCGCGGTGCTGGGCGGCCTCGCGGGCATGCGGTTCCACCGCAAAGTGGACCGGGCCGGCTTCAGCCCGGCGGTGTTGGCCGACGAGCAGCCGGCCGCTGACCCCGCCCTCGACCGGCGCTAGTCGGACATGCTGGTCGAAAGCGCCAGTCGGAAGCCTCAGCCGGACACGACGCCGTCGACGTAGTACCAGCGCCGGCCCTCCCGCACGAAGCGGCTGGCCTCGCGCTGGAGCCCGCGGCCGCCGTCGTGCCGGTAGTGCGCCGCGAATTCCACGACTCCCTCATTGTCCAGCGGGCCGCCGCGGCTCGTGGACAGGATGTCCAGGCGGCGCCACTGCATCCCGGGATCCAGTTCCAGGTCCGCCGGGCGCGTGTCCGGGTGCCAGGTGCGCAGCAGGTAGCCGGCGTCCCCGACAACGAAGGCGCTGTACCGGGAGCGCATGAGCTGTTCCGCGGTCGGCGCGTCGGCGTCTCCGCGGTGGAAGCGGCCGCAGCAGTCGGCATATTGTTCCCCGGACAGGCACGGGCAGTTCCCCTCATAGGACGGCGCCGCAGCGTGAGTCACAAGATGTCCTTCCGGCGGCCGGACGGGCGCCGGCGGGGCTGCCTTTGACTATAGACGCCGGTCCGGCGGCGGCCGAACCGGCCGCGGCTATCGCCTTCGACACATCTGGGCCCGGGACGGCGCGCGACCGCACGGGGCGGCCCAAAAGTACGTATTGTTAAGGGGGCTCCTGCCCGCCACACGCATGCGGCAGGGACCACGCTGCAGCAGGACGGCAAGGAGAGGTGACATGGAAGATCCAACAACCATTGCACTGCACCTGACCTTTTTCGGGACCCTCGGCGTGGCGTTCCTCATGTTCCTCGGCCTCTTCCTGGTGTTTGCCGCCACCCTCGTGATTGCAGGCGTCGGCCGCCTGGCGGCCGTGGTGGTGATGGCCGTCGCCGGACTCGGCAAGGGCCGGCCGGCTGCGAAGCCCGGGCCAGCCCGCCCGGCCAAGGCGAAGGCCGCCGCGTCGGCCAAGCCCGCCAAGAAGGAACCGGCCCTGTCGCCGGAGTGGACGGCCGCCGTCGCCCGTGCCGATGCGCGCGCCGCCGCCCGGGCCAAAGCCGAAGCCGGCCCCGCCGTCCGGGTCTCCGTCCGGGAGTTGCCCAGCCCCGACGCGCCGGTCCGGGACATCACCGAAGTCTCGGCCCTCGTCGAATCCGCGACGGACAGCAACGGGACACTGGGCACGGTCCCCCGCGCCTTCCAGAAGCCGCCCATGCCGGCCGCCAAGTCCCTGCTGGACACCGGCTCCCTCGTGTCCCTGCACGGCAATCTGCAGGCCGGCAAGGCCAAACAGCAGGCCCAGGAACGCAAAGCCGGCTGAGCCCTTACCCCGGGCCGGCAAGTCGGCTACGTTGGAACCCATGGAATTCAGATACCTCGGGAACAGCGGCTTCAAGATTTCAGAAATCACGTTCGGGAACTGGCTGACCCATGGCTCCCAGGTGGAGAACGACGTCGCCACCCAGTGCGTCCGGGCCGCGCTCGACGCCGGCATCAGCACCTTCGACACCGCCGACGTCTACGCCAACACCGCCGCGGAGAAGGTCCTCGGCGAGGCTCTGAAAGACGAGCGCCGCGAGTCGCTGGAAATCTTCACCAAGGTCTTCGGCCCCACGGGGCCTAAAGGCCACAACGACCTCGGCCTGTCCCGCAAGCACATCATGGAATCCATCAACGGCTCCCTGCGGCGGCTGCAGACCGACTATGTGGACCTCTACCAGGCCCACCGGTACGACTACGAGACGCCGCTCGAAGAAACCATGCAGGCCTTCGCCGACATCGTGCGGCAGGGCAAGGCCCTGTACATCGGGGTCAGCGAATGGACGTCGAACCAGATCCGCGACGGCCATGCCCTCGCCAAGGAGCTGGGCTTCCAGCTGATCTCCAACCAGCCGCAGTACTCCATGCTGTGGCGGGTGATCGAGGCGGAGGTGATTCCGACGTCGGAAGAGCTGGGCCTGTCCCAGATCGTGTGGTCCCCCGTCGCGCAGGGCGTGCTGAGCGGAAAATACCACCCGGGCAAGCCGGCCCCCGAAGGCAGCCGCGCAACAGACGCGAAGGGCGGCTCAAGGATGATCGAGCGCTGGATGTCCGACGAAGTCCTCACCGGCGTCCAGCAGCTCAAGCCGGTCGCGGACGAGGCCGGGCTGACCATGGCCCAGCTGAGCATCGCCTGGGTCCTGCAGAACAAGAACGTGGCCTCGGCCATCATGGGCGCTTCCCGGCCCGAGCAGATCGAGAAGAACGTGGCGGCTGCCGGCGTGAAGCTGGACGCGGCTGTCATGGACAAGATCGACGACGTCATCGGTGCGCTGGCCGAACGCGACCCCGCACAGACCAAGTCTCCCGCCTCCCGCGAGGCCTAAGCCCGTGACCACCGCCCCTGAGCTTGCCGTCACGGGTTCCACCGGCCAACTCGGCGGGCTGGTCGCCAGGCTGCTGGCGGGGGCCGGCAGCCGGCAGCGGCTCCTGGTGCGGGACGCCGCCCGGGCGCCGGACCTCGAAGGTGCCGTCCCCGTCGTGACCGCCTACGCCGACCCGGAGCGCACGGCCGAGGCGCTGGCCGGGGCGAAGACGCTGTTCATGGTTTCCGCCGCCGAGGCCGAGGACCGGCTGCAGCAGCACTACGCCTTCATCGACGCCGCCGCCGCGGCGGGCGTCCAGCACATCGTGTACACCTCGTTCTTCGGCGCGGCCCCCGACTGCACCTTCACCCTGGGCCGGGACCACTTCGCCACCGAGGAACGGATCAGGGCCTCCGGCATGGACTACACGTTCCTGCGGGACAACTTCTACCTGGACTTCCTGCCGCTCCTGGCCGGAGACGACGGCGTGATCAGGGGTCCCGCCGGCGACGGCGTGATGGCGGCAGTGGCGCGGTCTGACGTGGCGCGCTCCGCCGTCGCCGTGCTGCGGGACCCGGTCCTCCATGTGGGACGCACCTACAACCTCACCGGCCCGGAGGACATCTCGCTGGCCCGCGGCGCGGAACTCCTGACCGCCGGAACCGCCCGGACCATCAGCTTCCACAACGAGACCCTGGAGGAGGCCTACGCCTCGCGCGCCTCCTACGGAGCCCCGCCGTGGCAGGTGGATGCCTGGGTGAGCACCTACACGGCCATCGCGGCCGGCGAACTCGCCGGCCCCACGCCGGCCGTGCACGAGCTCACGGGCCGCGAGCCGCTAAGCCTGGAGCAGTTCCTGGCGGAGTCGCACACGCTGTAGGCAGACCGGTCCTTGACGGCCCCCCGCACCGCGGCGTAGACCTGAATCCAGGTGACACCGGCCGCAACCGGGCCGGTCCTTCAGCAGAATCGCAGCACCATGCCCAAGCAAATGTCCAGACACTCCGCTGTCCTGAAGAATACCCGCCGGCAGACCGGGAAACCCGGGGCGCACTCCGGCGAACCGAGCCACGGCCCGCTGACCGCGGAGGAACTCCAGCTCGCCGTGCGCAACCATTCCATGCCGCTGGAGGCCTTGCGGCATGACACCACACCGCCCGGGCTGCACTACGTGCTCACCCATTTCGACATCCCGTTCATCGACCCCGGGCACTGGCATCTGCAGATCGGCGGCGCCGTGCAGCGGTCCCTGGAACTGAGTCTCCGGGCACTGCTCCGGGCACCGAGCATCTCGCTGCCCGTGACCCTGGAGTGCGCCGGGAACGGCCGGTCCCTGCTGAAGCCGCGGCCGCTGAGCCAGCCCTGGGTCCTTGAGGGGGTGGGGACCGCCGTGTGGACCGGCGTCCCGCTCGCCTACCTGCTGACCCAGGCCGGTGTGGAGGAAGACGCCGTGGAGGTGCTCTTCAGCGGAGCGGACGCCGGAGTCCAGAGCGGGGTCCCCCAGCACTACGCCCGGAGCCTGCCGATCGAGGAGGCCCTGCGTCCCGACGTCGTCCTGGCCTACCGGATGAACGGCGCTGACCTGCCGCCCCAGCACGGCTATCCGCTGCGGCTGGTGGTCCCGGGCTGGTACGGGATGGCGAGCGTGAAGTGGCTGTCCTCGATCAAGGTCCTGACCAAGCCTTACGACGGGTTCCAGCAGGCCTTGGCGTACCGCTACCAGGATGATGCGGACGACGCCGGCACGCCGGTCACGTGGATCAAGGTCCGTTCCCTGATGGTTCCCCCGGGCGTCCCGGACTTCTTCACCCGGACCCGGGTCCTGCCGCCGGGGCCGGTGATGCTGACGGGCCGGGCGTGGTCCGGGCAGGGCGCCGTGCAACGCGTCGAGGTCGGGATCGACGGCAAGTGGGCCCCGGCCCATCTGGAGCACCCGGCCGCACCCTTCGCCTGGTGCGCCTGGTCCATGCCGTGGGTGGCCGATCCCGGCGAGCACGAGCTCGCCTGCCGTGCCACCGACGCCAGCGGCGCCGAACAGCCGCTGGAACCGGTATGGAATTACCAGGGCATGGGCAACAACGTGGTGCAGCGGATCAAGGTCACCGTCCAGTAGGCGCGTGCCGTAATCTAGCGGCTGCGTCCCAGGTGCGCCGCATTCAGTTCGTCGAGTTGCTCGTCCGTGAGGTCATCGAATCCGCGCGCTTCGCGTTTGTCGCTGCGCGCAAAGCGGACGAACATGAGGATGATCAGGGGCAAATCGACGATCTCGCAGATGAACCAAAGAGCGTCTCCGGCCAGCTGCTGGTCGCGCAACGCGTCCGGAAACCAGCCCGGCGACGACTGCCGGGCGGTGACGTGGTCCAGCACCTGGGTGTTGAGGCGCAGCAGGATCCCGGGGACGGCGTCGACCAGCAGTTCAATGAACACAAAGACGAATTCCAGGACGAAGAACGCGCTGGAACGCCGGAAATCCGCCTCCTCGATAATCGGCAGGGCCATCATCATGCCCAGCAGCGGAACCCCGACCGTCAGCAGCGACTCTGCCAGAGGAGCCGTGCGGAGGGTGTAGAAAGCCGGTGTGAGGAAGGTCGAGAACAGGGCGAGGCCCAGGAGCGGGGCGGCCATCGAGTTGCCCAGGAACCGCACCGCACGGTGGGCCAGGACACGGTTCAGCCGGTCGACGCCCCGCGGCGGGAGGGCGGCGCGGGCCAGGGCGATGGGTTTGCCCAGGCCGACAAGCAGAGGCACCACGAACAGCATGAGCGAAATCTTGAGCGTGAAGGCCCACCGGAGCTGGGAGCTGTAGACGCCGGGAAACCCGCACGTCAGAACGGTCAGGAACCCGAGGCCAAGCAGATAGAATGCCAGTGTCCGCCAGAGAGGCTGGCGGTGCCCTCGCGCCGCCGCGGTCTTCAGGCCGAGGGCGTAGAGCACCGCCGAAGCGCTGATCAGGACAGCGGCGGACCAGTCGATCTGCCAGGCGGTGAGGACTACGTCAAGGGGCGGCACGGCCTCATGATAATGGCCCCACCTTGGAGTACCACTCAGCAGCCCTCGAAGTCGGTGAGCACCTTGACCTTCTCTGCGGAGGCGGACGAAGGATCGAAGGTGTACCCGATCCATTCCCGCGCGAGCCTGCGTGCCAGCTCCAGCCCCACGACCCGCTGGCCCATCGTGAGGACCTGGCAGTCGTTGGAGAGCACGGAGCGCTCCACGCTGAAGGAGTCATGCGCGGTCGCGGCCCGGATGCCGTCCACCTTGTTCGCGGCGATGGCCACCCCGATCCCCGTGCCGCAGAACAGGATGGCCCGGTCCGCCTTCCCGTCCCGGATCAGTTCCCCCGCCGCGATGCCCACGTACGGGTACGGTTTGGTGAACTGCTCCGGACTATCGTCACGGTTGACCCCGATGTCGATCACCTCGGCGACCCGCGGGTCCGTCCGCAGGTCCGCCAGGATCCGGTCCTTGTAGTCGACGCCGGCTTCGTCCGCGCCGACGATCAGCCGGATCCCTGCCGACGGGCTCATGCTCGTGCTCCGGCGCTCTGGCGGGCGCCGGCAAGGTGCGGCCCGAACACACCGAAGACCATCGCCAAGGAGGTGGCGCCCGGGTCCGGAGTGCCGATGCTCTTTTCGGCCAGGGGGCGGGCCCGGCCCTTCAGCGGGCGCAGGGCCGCGGTGGCCTTGGCGGCGTCTGCCGCTTCCCGTGCCGCAGCTTCCCAGCCGGTGTCCGCACCGGCGCCTTCGCCGACCAGCCGGCTGAGGGTCTCAGAGAAAGGCACCAGCGCGTCCACCATGGTCTTGTCGCCGACCTCCGCCTTGCCGAGCTCCGCGATCCGGGCGGCGAAGGCCGCCACGGCCGCCGCAAGTTCCGCAGCACCCGGCGCCCGGTCATTGCCGAGGGACTCGCCAAAGGCCCGCAGGCCGGCGCCCCACAGCACCCCGGAGGTGCCTCCGGCGTTATCCGCCCAGGCGTCACCGGCAGCAGCCAGGACGTCCCCGGCCCCGGCGCCGCGGGACCCGGCCCCCGCGGCGGCGGCGCTGGCCGCGTCAACGCCACGGACCATTCCCCGTCCGTGGTCGCCGTCGCCAGCGATCGCGTCGAGGTCGCCGAGGGACTTTTCGGCGTCGTGGAGTGCCTCGCGGGCCGCCGTCAGGGCGGCAACGCAGTGGAGTGCGTAGTCGCGGGAAGCGTCGGCCGCAGCGAAGGTCTCCGGCGCGGCGGTAACCGTGTCCTCGGCAATCCCGCCCGCCGTGGCAGCGTCCGTCCCGCCGTCCATCTGGCCTGCGGCGAACGCGGCGTTGCCGCGCCGGTACGCGGGCGTCTCGGCCGGAGCGGTCCAGAGCGGCTCGAGTTCGTCGTCGAGCCACGTGACGGTGAGGGAGACACCGGCCATGTCCAGGCTCGTCACGAGCTCGCCGACCTCCGGCATCACCAGGGTATAGCCGGCGGCGCGCAGCAGCGGTGCGACGGCCAGCCACAGCACGAACAGTTCCTCCTGTTTCGTGGAACCGAGCCCGTTCAGGAGGACGGCGATCCGCTGACCGGCGCCGTGCGGCGTTTCCGCCAGGACGCGGGCCACGAGTTCCTGGCCCAGTTCCCGCGCGGGCGGCAGTTCGGTGTCGAACAGTCCGGGCTCGCCGTGGATGCCGAGGCCGAGCCCCATCTTCCTGTCCTCAAGCGTGAACAGCGGGGTGTCGGCGCCGGGGAAGGTGCAGCCGCCGAACGCGCTGCCGATGCTGCGCGTCAGGTCGTTGGCCTTGCGGCCCAGGCGGACCACCTCGGGCAGGGCTGCTCCGGTCTCGGCGGCGGCGCCCATGATCTTGAAAACGGTGAAGTCGCCGGCGATGCCCCGGCGCTTGCCGGCTTCGGCCGGCGGGGCGCTGGCGATGTCGTCCGTAACGAGCACGTTGTCCACCGGGATTCCCTCGGCGGCCAGCCGTTCGCTGGCCATGCCGAAGTTCATGACGTCGCCGGCGTAGTTGCCGTAGGTGAACACCACTCCGGCGCCGCTGTCCGCGGCCTTGGCCACGGCGTACGCCTGCTGCGCGGACGGCGAGGTGAAGATGTTGCCGACGACGGCGCCGTCGGCCAGTCCGGTGCCGATGAGCCCGGCGAAGGCCGGGTAGTGTCCCGAACCGCCGCCGGCCAGCACGGCAACTTTCGGCCGGCCGGGCCGGTGCCGGCGGACGGCGCCGCCGGGCACCTGGCGCACCAGGTCCGCATGGACGTCGCAGAAGCCGGCGAGGGCCTCCTCGGCAAATTCGGACGGGTCGTTAAAGATTCTGGTCATCGTGGGGGCTCTCTGGGCTGCGGTGGGGCTGCTAGTGGATGTGGCTTCCGCCGTTGATGTCGATGGTTGTCCCGGTGAGGTAGGCGGAGTCCTCGGAGGACAGGAAGGTGATGACGGCCGCGATTTCCTCGGTGGTGGCGTTGCGTCCCAGCGGGATGCCGGCGTTGATGGCGGCCTCCTGCTCCTCGGTGCTGCCCACGCGGATGTTGGTGTCCACGGCGCCGGGGGTGATGGCGTTGACGGTCACGCCGGTGTCCCCGATTTCGCGGGCCAGGGCCTTGGTGAAGCCCAGGATGGCGGCCTTGGCTGCCGAGTACGGGACCTTGCCGAATACGCCGCCGCCGCGCTGGGCGGAGACAGAGGACATGTTCACGATCCGGCCCCAGCCGCTGGCGATCATGTCCGGAAGGAACGCCTTGGTGACCAGGTAGGTACCCGTGGCGTTCACGTCCATGACCTTGTGCCAGAGCTCCAGCGTGGTTTCCAGGAACGGCACCGGGGACGTAATGCCGGCGATGTTGGCCAGGCCGCCGACGGGGGGCAGGTTGCCGGCGGCAACCTCGGCCTTCACGGCCTGGTAGGCGGCGTTGACGGAGTCCTCGTTGGCGACGTCGATCTCGTAGCCGAAGGCCGGGACGTTGAAGTCGTTCCCGATTTCCGCAGCGACCTTGGCGGACTTTTCGGCGTCGAGGTCCAGGATCACCACAGCCCAGCCCTGGCTGGCGTAGCGGCGGGCGGTGGTGAGGCCGATGCCCCGGTCCGAGGTTGCCCCGGTGAGGACGGCGGTGCGCTGGATGGTGGTGCTCATGATGCTCCTTGGGTTGCTCGGTTGTTTAGTGGAATCAGATGAGGTCGGTGATGAAGCTGGCGGCCTTGGCGGCCGCGGCCGGGCGTTCCTCGTGGGTGACGTCCCGGGTTTCCAGCTCCAGGGAGAAGTGGCCGGTGTAGCCCTGGGCCGCGAGGCCGCGCAGTCCGGCGGCGAAGTCGGCCTGTCCGTTGCCGATGCTGAGGTTGATGTTCCCCGGCACGGCATCGCGCAGGTGCACGTGGGAGATCCGGCCCTGGTGGCGTTCGAGGTACTCCAGCGGGTCTTCGCCGGCGGCCACGATGTGGCTGAAGTCCATGACGATCCCGACGCCGGACCCGGCCAGCCGGTTCGCCAGCAGTTCCGCCCGCTCCAGGTTCCAGCAGAAGCGCAGGAAGTGCAGGGATTCGGTCCAGAGTTCGACGCCGAACCCGTCCGCGCGCTGTTTGGCGGCGATGAGCTGGGCGGCCACGGCGTCCAGGTCCTGTTCGATGCCGCGGACCGGCTCGTGGCCGAGGGCGCCGCAGGGCAGGACAAGGGCTTGGGCGCCGATGCCGGCGGCGAGGGACAGGAGGGCGTCGAGGTGCCGGCTCCTGGCGGAATGCCCGTCGGCGTCGAGCACGGCATTCAGGTCCCCGATGTCCCCGTTGACCGAGCGGACCCGAAGGCCCGAGGCAAGGACGTCGGCCGTCACGGCGGTGACCGCCGCGGCGTCGAGGTCGTAGGGGACGTGGTCGCACACTCCGGGGAGGGCGCCGAGATCTATTTCCTCAAAACCGAGGTCCGCGATGGTGCGCAGGGCTGTGGGCAGGTCCTGGTGGCGGAAGCTGATGGACGAGCAGCCGAGTCGGGAAGTGAACATCGTCGTTGATCCTCTGGTCGTGCCCCGAGGGCGGTGGTGATATGGACCACACTACAAAAGTCGACTGTCGACAGTCAACCTTTGAAGTCGACTGTTGACAATGTTTATGGTGCGGGTCACACTGGCGTATCATCTGTTAACAGTCGACAGTGTTGGCGCCGAGGCGCCGGCAGCTCTCTTCGAAAGGGATTGACATGAGCAACGAAGCTCTCACCATGCGGGGCCCGGTGCACGGCACGAAGGACGCCAGGCGCGTCGCAGTCGGCTCCGGCGTCGGCGCCGTGATCGAAACCTATGACTTCATCGGCTTCGGCACCGCCGCGGCCCTGTACTTCGGCACGGCATTCTTCCCCACCGGCGATCCGGTGACGGGAACGCTGGCGGCTTTTGCCACCCTGGGCGTCGGTTTTGCGGCGCGCCCCATCGGCGGCATCATCGGCGGCCACCTCGGCGACAAGGTGGGACGCAAGCCCGTCCTCGTGGCCTCCCTGATCCTGATGGGCGTCGCCACGTTCCTGATCGGCCTGCTTCCCACGTACAGCCAGGTCGGCCTGCTGGCTCCCGCGTTGCTCGTGTTCGTCCGCATCGTCCAGGGCCTGGCCTTCGGCGCGGAATGGGGCGGTGCGATCCTCATGAGCTACGAGCACGCCCCGTGGAAGTCCAAGGGCAAGTACACGGGCATCGTCCAGGCCGGCTTCCCCGTGGGCCTGCTGCTGGCCAACCTGGTCTTCCTGGGCAGCGTCCAGCTCGGCGGTGAACTCGCCTGGCGCATTCCGTTCCTGGCCAGCATTGTGCTGGTGGTGGTCGGCCTGATCATCCGCTCCAAGGTCCCCGAGTCCCCGGTCTTCGACGAGGTCAAGGACCATGGCGACATCGTCAAGTCCCCCATCGTGGAAGTCATCAAGACCGACTGGCGCAACATCATCAAGGGCATCGGCCTCCGCATCGCCGAGACCGCCGGCTACGCCGTCTCCATCACCTACATGATTTCCTACATCAACAGCCAGCACCTGGCCGATAAGACCCAGACCCTCGTGGCCCTCTGCATCGCCTCGGCCATCGGTATTTTTGCCACTCAGGCCTGGGCCCGCCTGACGGACCGGATCGGCCGCCGCCCCGTCTACGTCTGGTCCTGCGCCTTCGCCGTCCTCTTCGCTGTGCCGATGTTCCTGCTGGTCAACACGGGCCTGTTCTTCTTCATCATCGCCACGCTCGTGATCTCCTACGCCGTGTGCCAGAACTCCCTCGCCGGCGCCCAGGGCGCCTGGTTCCCGGAACTCTTCCAGGCCAAGACCCGCGCCTCCGGCGCCTCGCTGGCCTACCAGATCTCCGCCATGGTCTCCGGCTTCACTCCGTTCATCACCACCCTGCTGTTCGTCAGCTTCGGCTGGATGGGCCCGGCCCTGCTCTTCGGCGCCTACGCGGCAATCGGCCTCTGGGCCGCCCTCGCCACCCGGGAAACCTGGGGCAAGCGTGAGCGCCGCCTGGCGGACGAGGCCGCTAAAAGCACGTCCCAGTCGGTGAACGCCTGATGACCGCCGTCCGCGAACACACCAAGAAGGAAGACATGACCCCGGAAACCGCCGCGGACCGCATCGACGGCCGCATCGAGGAAGTCAGTGCCGCCGCCTACCGGATCCGGCACCACGCCCTGAACATGGGCGAGGTCCAGGGCCAGGGCTACGTGGGGCAGGCCCTCGGCGCCGCGGATATGCTGGCCGCCGTGTACGCCGACCAACTCAGGTTCCGCGCCGAAGACCCGCACTGGGAGGGACGCGACCGCTTCCTGCTCTCCACCGGGCACTACGCGATCGGACACTACGCGGCCCTGGCCGAGGCCGGCATCGTCCCGGTCGAAGAGCTGGAGACGTACGGCTCGGACGACTCCCGGCTGCCGATGTCCGGCATGTCCACCTACACCCCCGGCATGGAGATCTCCGGCGGCTCGCTGGGCCACGGGCTCACGATCGCCGTGGGCATGGCCCTGGGCCTGCGCTTCCAGGGCTCTGAGGCCAGGATCTTCAACTTCCTCTCCGACGGCGAACTGGACGAGGGCTCCACCTGGGAGGCCGCCATGGGCGCCCACCACCACCAGCTGGGCAACCTCACGGCCATGGTGGACATCAACGCCCTGCAGGCCGACGGCAAGACCGACACGGTGCTGCGCACCGAACCGATCACGGAAAAGTGGGAGGCCGCCGGCTGGTACGCCCAGCGGGTGGACGGCAACGACGTCGGCGCGCTGCTCGCCGCGTTCGACAACGCCGCCGCCCAGGCCGCCGCCGTCGGACGTCCCTCCGTGATCCTGTGCGACACGAAGGTGGGCCGTGGCGTGCCGCTGCTGGAGGAGCGCGAAAAGGCGCACTTCATGCGCATCGAAGAACACGAGTGGCAGACCTGCCGTGAGCAGCTGACCGCAGGATACGAAGGAAAGGCCGCCCGATGAGCACCACCGCCGCTCCCACCAACACAGCCCCTACAAACGCAGTCCCGAAGCTGAAGACCTCGGCGATGATCGCCTCCTTCGCCGATCCGGGACAGAAGACCGCCTCCGCGCCGTTCGGGCACGCCCTGGTCAAGGCCGCCCAGGAAAACGACAAGATCGTGGGCCTCACCGCGGACCTGGGCAAGTACACCGACATGCACATCTTCGCCAAGGCGTTCCCGGAGCGCTTCTTCCAGATGGGCATGGCCGAGCAGCTGCTCTTCGGCGCCGCTGCCGGCCTGGCCGAGACCGGCCTGGTTCCGTTCGCGTCCACATACTCCGTGTTCGCCGCCCGCCGCGCGTACGACTTCCTTT
This sequence comes from Arthrobacter sp. PM3, assembly GCF_003352915.1. Lineage (NCBI taxonomy): Bacteria > Bacillati > Actinomycetota > Actinomycetes > Micrococcales > Micrococcaceae > Arthrobacter > Arthrobacter sp. PM3. The sequence goes on from NZ_CP022314.1 coordinate 1,251,981, forward strand.
GCCTGGACGCCGCCGAGCCGAACCTGAACGTCAACATCGTCGGCGGCCTGCCCGGGCTCACCACCGGGTACGGCCCCAGCCACCAGGCCACCGAGGACATGGCGATCTTCCGCGGCATGCCGAACCTGACCATCGTGGACCCGTGCGACTCCCTGGACATCGAGCAGGCCGTCCCGCAACTCGCGGCCAGCGAGGGCCCCACTTACCTGCGACTGCTGCGCGGCAACGTGCCCACGGTCCTGGACGAGTACGACTACACGTTCGAACTCGGCAAGGCCAAAGTCCTGCGCGGCGGCAACGACGTCGTGTTCGTCTCCTCCGGCCTGATGACCATGCGCGCCCTGCAGGCCGCCGAGGCCCTCGCCCGGCACAACGTGGACGTCGCCGTCGTGCACACGCCCACCATCAAACCGTTCGACGCCGCGACCGTCCTGGCCGAGATCAACACCGACCGCCTCGCCGTCACACTGGAAAACCACAGCGTGATCGGCGGCCTGTTTGAAACCGTCGCCTCAGCAGTAGTGACCGCCGGCCTCGGCAAGCGCGTGGTGCCGGTGGCGCTGCCGGACGAGTTCCTCGACGCCGGCGCGCTGCCCACGCTGCACGAACGCTACGGGCTGTCCGTGCAGCGGATCGTTGCCAAGGTGCTGGCCGAACTCGGCTGAGGCCGCCCGGCTCCAACGACGTGCGCGGGGCCGGCTGCTGCCGGCCCCGCGCGTGCCGTACCATCGACTGTTAACAGAGCAACTGTAGACAGTTGACCACTGACAGTGAGGACACACCATGGCGACAGCACCGCTGCTCGGACTGGAAAAGAAGAGCCTCCGCGAGCAGGCGCTATCGGCGCTGCGCACGGCGATCACGAGCGGTGAGCTCGAACCCGGCAGGCATCTGGTGGAGACCGAACTGTCCGACATGCTCCAGATCAGCCGTGGAACCCTCCGCGAGGCGCTGCGCCAGCTGGAGCAGGAGGGGCTGCTTTCGGCCGGGCCCCGGGGCCGACTGTCCGTGCGCCACCTGGACGGCAAGGAAATCCGGGACATCTTCGCCGTCCGGGCGGCGCTCGAATCGCTCGCGGTCCGGACGCTGTGCGAATTGCCGGACCGGGCATCGGTCATCGCGTCCCTGCGCGCGGCGATCGACACCATGGCCGCGGCCGCCGAGGCGAGCCTGGAGGAACGAATTGAATCCGATCTCGAGTTCCACCGGACGCTGTGCCGGCTCACCGGCAACGAGACACTGCTGCACTCCTGGGAGTCGCTGGAAGGCTCCATCCGGATGTCCATCATGTTTGCCGGGATCGAGCGGGCGGTCAGGAACATGAGCGTGGACCGGCACCATGACATCGTCGCGGCCATCGAGACCGGCGACGCGGCGCTGGCCCGCACCACGATCCTCGAACACATGGATGGCGCCGCTGCCAACCTGGTGGCCTAGCCGGGATCAGTAGTCCACGATCGCGCCGGCGGAGATGTTGACCGTCGCGTCGGTGATGGCCGCCGCCCGGTCCGAGGCGATGAACGAGGCCACGTTGCCGACGTCGGCCAGGGTGGCCGTTCGGTTCAGGTGCGCGGCGCGGGCAATCTCCACCACGATCTCCTCCCGGCTTTCGGCCTGCCAGGGAATCGTTTCAATGATGCCGCCGGTGACCATGGTGACCACCCGGATCCCGTGCTTTCCCAGCTCCAGCGCCCACTGCCGGCGTAGGCCTTCCATGGCATCCAGGGCCACTTTGAAACCGCCAAGTCCATGGAGGGTCTGCGGGCCGGAGCCGCCGAACATGAGCACGACGCCGGAGCGCTGCTTGACCATGTGGGTGGCAGCCGCGCGGGTGGTGAGGAAGTGGGTGCGTGCGGCCAGGGTGATGGGCCGGGTGAAGTCGTCCGCGTCGATTTCCATCAGGGGCTGCTGCACATCGCCAAATGAGATCACATTGAAGGAGATGTCAATCCTGCGGCTCTTCTTCGCGACCCGGTTCACGAACGCGTCCACTTGCTCTTCGTCGAGGGCATCCACGACGGCGGTCTCGGCCAGGCCGCCGGCCTCCCGGATGTCGCGGGCCACCTTCTCCAGCCGTGCTTCGGTCCGCCCGGCAAGGTGGACGGTGGCGCCCTCGGCCGCAAAGGCCCTCGCCACCGCTCCGCCGATGGCCCCGCCGCCGCCGTAGATCAGGGCGGTCTTGCCGCGCAGCAAGCCGCTGTCCGGAATTCCGTTGTTCAGCATGGTCGCCTGCCTAGTGCCGCGGAGTTCGTGAATTCCCTCAACTATGTTCTTGCCGCGGGCCGCTGGCAAGAGCAGCGGCCCTGCGCTGCCCGGCAGCACAGTGCATCCCCCGCCGTGCCGGGATCCGGCCAGGTGCCCCCAAAAACTTACGCCTGGCCGAACCACGCCGGGCAGGGCGCCGGTCGCTGCCCCTGCCGGTGGATAATTGGACACGTCCAATATCCCGCCCTGAGCGTACCCGGAGCAGATTGGACATGTCCAATCTGCTACACTCGCTGGCGAGCTAGGACATGGGATGAACCGCGCCAGATCATGAGCACCTGACAAATCGAGCCTGATGAAAGAGGCCACTGTGAGCAGCGACCAGCCGACCCCGTCGCCGGGCGGTGCACTCGCCCGCAAACTGAACATCCTTCTGGACACCGCCGAGGCCGAAGGCCGGAAGATCACGTTCAATGACGTCCGGGAGGCCATGTCCGTGGCTGGAACGCCGCTCTCCCGCGCCCGGTGGCACTACATGCGCTCCGGCACCGGACCCGCCGTCAGGAAAGTCGAGCTCCTCCAGAACCTCGCCCGCTTCTTCGGCGTGAACGAGGACTACCTGATCGACGGTGGCGACGAGCTTCCGGCCCGAGTGGAGGCGCAGCTGGATTTGCTGGCGTCCATGCGGGCGAACAAGGTGCGCAACTTCGCCGCCCGTCAGCTGGACGGACTCCCCCCGGAGACACTGCTCCAGATCCGGGACCTGATCGACGAGCAGCTCGCGCGCGAGGACCCGGACCGGCCCTGACGGAGCCGCCAACCGCTCGTTGACCTGCACTGATAGGATTCTGCGAGGTTTGGCCGCCCGCAGATGAAGGTGTCCAGGCTGACGCCCGATCAACAGCCAAGGACTCGGTTACATGGACTACGACGCCGCCCGGTCGCGGGCACGGACAGCAGAGGCAGGACTGTCACTCGCCGAGCCGGTATCGCTAGCGTCAATCCAGAGACACCTCGAACAGCAGCGGGGCCGCAGGATCGTCATCAACCCCATCGACGGCGCAACGGACAAAGTCTGCGGGCTGTGGTTTGGACTGGACCATCTGGACCTGATCCTGCATGCCCGGGCAGCCTCCGAAATCCACCGGCAGCAGATTGTCCTGCACGAATTCGCCCACATGATCCTGCGCCACGAGCAGGGCGTCGTGTCCGCCGAATACGCCGCCACGTTCTTCCCGGACCTCGATCCGGGGCGCGTTGTCAGGGCATTGAAGCGATCCGATTTCCTCGACGAGTTCGAGGTCACCGCGGAACTGCTCGCCGACCGCCTGGCCGCACGCATCCGCCGCTCCCTGGACCGTACCGGCGGCCAGCCGGGCAACTTCGGCACGGTGTTTGGATGATCCAGCTCATGATGGCCGCGGCCCTCCTCGTCCTCGCCGTAGCCAGAATCCCGGCCATCGCGCGGAACGGCCGCGACCCCGTATTTCTCGCCGCGTTGTTCGCCGGTGTCGCCTCAGTGCTGATGTCGCCGGCCGTGTATGCCACGGTCGATCACCTTGTCGGCGGCATGAACCTCGCTAAGCTCGCCCTGAACTCTTCGATGATCGTCGGGCTCTGGTACCTCAGGCGCGCGGTGCTTGAAGCGATCTTGCCTGCCGACACACGGCATCTCCTGATCCGCACCTTGCCGTTGACCGTGACGCTCGCACTTCAGTTGGTGTTCTTCATCCTGACGGGTCCCACGACGACCACGGACTCCTGGGGCCTCTACCACGAACGGCTGCCCGCCGCCTTGTTCTCGACCATGCTGATCCTGTTTGTGGGCTGGGTCTGCGCCGGAGTCGCACTCTCCTGCTTCCGTTATATTCCGCGGATGCGCCGGTCATTCAAGGTCGGGTTCACCATGGTCGGCCTGGGTTGTGTCGTCGGCATCCTTGTGGTGGTCAGGTTCACGATCGGCCTGCTCTCCGCCCCGGTTCCGGCGCTCGTGGCCGTCCCGGTGCCCTCCCACGAAGTCATCAGCCTCCTGGAGATGATTACCATCATCCTGGTGGGGGCAGGCCTGACCGTACCCGCCGTGGCCGGCCGGACCCGCCGGAAACGGCAGGCGCGCTGGGAGAGCGACACCCTCGCCGGCGTCGAACCCATCCGGGAACGGATCCTGCGGAACGCGGGCCCGGAACGTTTCCTGGAAACTGACCCTTCCGCCCCTGCCCGGGAGCGTCTTCACCGGATGATCGTCGAAGTCTGGGATGCAGAACTCGCAGCTGGCGGAACCCTGACTCCGGCCGAGCGCAGCTTCCTGCTCGATGCCGAAAAGCAGCTCGACCTGAACCGGCTTCCATGAAAGGCGGCAACATCATTTCAGACTGCTTCACGCACCCGTCCCGGCGGCCACTTCCGACCGGAACGGATCCGTACGCGATTTACCGGAACATGGTGCTGTTCGATTTTCAAGCGGAGATCCACGCCGGTTTCTTCGTCTCGTACTACAGGAATTTCGCGGTGCCGTCGATCGCCCGGACGCTGGCGGGGACCGGCGAAATGGCGGCTCGGCCCCTCAAACGCTCCTACGACACCGGAATCGTGATCCACGAGATCATTGCCAACGGCTTTGACCACGAGCGAAGCCGCGCCATGATCGGGTTGCTCCGTCGGGTCCATGCGGGTGTGCCGGGAACGGCCGAGGACTTCATCTACGTGCTCATGACCCTGCTCGTCCTGCCGTTGCGGTGGGTGGAAGCTCACGGCTGGCGACGGCTGACCGGCCTCGAGAAAGCTGCGGCCACCGCCTTCTACGCCGAACTGGGCCGCCAGATGGGCCTCGGCCCGGTTCCGGAGTCCTTCGACGCGGCGTGCCGCTTCCTGGATGACTACGAGGCCGCGAATCTGGGTCCGAGTCCGGAGGGGGCGGCCCTGCTGGCCGCCACGGTCCCGGCGCTGGAAAACCGGCTCCCGGCACCGCTCCGCCGTTTCGCCCCGGTTATCCTGGCCCTGATGATGGACAAACCCGAGATGGCCGATGCCCTCGGCCTGAGGCGGGCGCCGTCGGCGATGACCTTCGTGTTTGACGCCGTCCTCCGGGCACGGGCCATCAAAGCCAGGGCCCGGCCGCTGCCGACGAGCCCGTCGTTTGTCCCGGGCAGGGCCAACGCGGCCGTCTACCCGGACGGCTACACCCTGGACCAGATCGGCCCCGAGCAGACGGCGCCTCCGGCCAATCTGCGAGCCAAGAGGGGCTAGGTTCCCGAAGGGCCGGCGGGGGATTATCCCTTGGGCCCTGCGTCGCCGGGCTCAGCCGGTGGCTTGGGGCCGTCCTGGCTTTCCGGGCCCACAGAGGCCGCGGGGCCGCCGATGCCATAGAAGCCTTCGGGGGCGCCGGAACCGGGCGGCGGCCCTTGCGAGGGGGCCGGGCCCGGGCCCTGTGGCGGATATGGTGCCGGACCCGGAGGCGGATACGATGCAGGGCCGGGCGGAAGGTACGGGGCTGCCGCGGCGGGACCGGCGGCCGCTCCCGGATAAGGCCCGACGGCGGGACCGGCCAGGGCTGGCCCCGGCATGTCGCCCGGATCGACCGGACCCATATCCAGGTGGAACGGCGGATATTCATCCCGCATCAAGGAAACGTAAGCAATGACGCGGTAGATCCAGCGGTTAAGGCCGAGCAGGAGATCGAACAGGCCCCGCCGGTACTGGCCCGTGAACAGCAGGATCACGCCGGCGATGAAGACTAGCAGGCCCAGGAGCGAGATGCCGAGGCCTTCCTGCACCCAGCGGCCGTCGCGGAACTCCCAGGACCTCGCCGTCCCCGTCAGCAAGCCGATGACCAGCAAATGCGGGATGGCCAGCAACCACGACTTCACGAAGATCAGTCCGCGGGACAGCCGTTCGGGATAGTCGACGTCGAAGTCCGCCGGGTAATTGGTCCGGGCCAGGGTGAAGGGCGGATACCTGTCGGTGCCGATGGCCGTGAAGGCGTAGAAGGCCACGCGCCAGTTCCATCGGATCACGCCGACGCTGAAGTCGAACAGCGAGCGCGGGTAGCGTCCCGTGAACAGGATCGCGAACCACGCCACGAGGGTGACCACCCCGAAAGCGAACCAAAGGAAGAACAGGATGACGCAGTGCGGGATGGCCAGGAACCACTTGACGAGCCACATCCAGCGGGACAGGTTCGGATCGAGGTAGCCGTTGAGGCGTGCCGGATAGACGTAGGGCGTCGGCGGCACCGGCGGCACCGGATAGGGAGGACCCGGCGGGGCCGCGGGACCGGCCGCCGCGCCCGCAAAGCCTGGCGCGGCGGCACTGGCCAGCTGGACCGGGCCGGTGCCGGGAGGCACGCCGCCCGGCCCGCCGCGCCCGTGTCCCGCGGCGCGGCCAAGGCCGACGGCGCCCAGCACGATCAGCGGCACCCCGATCAGAAGCATGACGATGCCGCCGATCAGCAGGCCGACAAAGACGGGCCCGAGCAGATCAGTGCGTGCTCCCGCCTGCAGATTTACCGCCACCGGGGCACTCGCGTCGGCGTTCATGACCACCACGGCCCATGTTCCGGAGCGCACGTTCCACGTGAGTTCCTGTTCACCCGGCCCTGAAGCCGTCGCGGCCCAGAAGCTCTGCTGCGCCGGATCCTCCGGGGGTTTGAAACCGGCCACATCGCGGTAGATCGTGCGGAACGGGTCGAACCGGACGTCAACGACCTCCGTGTGCCGGACCCCTGCCATGTACGCCGCGACGTCGGCCCGCGGGGCAATGCCGATGAAGATTTGCTTGCCGGGATCCGTGGTGGAGCCGCGGAGCAGCACGCTGCCGGCAAGCTCCACGGACGTGCCCTCAGGCAGTCCGCCCCCGGTCATGACATCCAGCCGTGGGGAGGTGAGGGCATACGAATCAGCAGAGAGCGGCACGGACTGTGTGATGAAGTACCTGCCGTCGCGCTGCTGGTAGTTGGCCCACCCTGCGAAGCCGGCGCCGGCCAGCAGTCCCAGACCGAGCAGGGCGCACAACGCGCCGATCACCAGCATGACAATCCGGCCTGCTTTCATGGCCGCCGTCCTTTCAGATGCGCCGCTTGCCCCGACCGGTTGGGCGGGACTTCCGGATGCCGCGTTCCCGGGGCCGCACCGCTACCGCCCCAGCGAAGTCAGCAGGGTCCTGGCCCAGCTGCCGGCCTTGTCGATCTCACCGCTGCGCAACGGACCCTTGGTGCCGCCGACGTAGAACGGCATGGGCTCTGAGATGATGTCGGCGCCGCCGGCGCGAAGAGCATGCGTGATCTTCCGGGCGGCGTCGCCGTGGATGAACATCCGAAGGCGCGTATCGTAGGCGGCCGCTTTGACTCCCGTAAGCCGGTCGGCGCCGAAACCGGACAGCAGCGCGGTGATCTTCGGCGTCGGACGCCACCCGTTGATGGGACTTCCGACGACGAGGAGGTCCCCCGCCGCCAGGTCCGCCGGGTTGAAGTCGCCGACCGGGACGGCCGCCGCGTCCAGCCCCTCGAGCGCGCCGGCCACCTCCTCGGCCACTGCCTTGGTGTTGCCGTAGGCGGAGTCGTAGACAATGAAGGCTTTCACGCCGTGATCACCACTTTGAGGGCCTTTGTCTCCGCAGCGCGGGCGAAGGTGTCATAGGCCTCCATGAACTCGTCGAATGTGAAGTGGTGGGTCGCGAAACTGTCCGCGGGGACTTTCTGCTGGGCCACGAGCTTGAGCAGCATGGGGGTGGTGTTGGTGTTGACCAGGCCCATGCTGATGTTGATGTTCTGGATCCAGAGATTTTCGACGTGCAGCTCCACGGCCTTGCCGTGCACCCCGACGTTGGCCACGTTGCCGCCGGGCCGCACGATTTCGGTGCACATCGAAAACGTTGCCGGAACGCCGACGGCCTCGATGGCCACGTCCACGCCCTGCCCGTCGGTCAGGAGCAGCACCTGGTCCTTCCAGTCGGCATCGCTGGAGAGGACCACATCGGTGGCGCCGAATTCGCGGGATTTTTCGAGCCGGTTGGCGTCGAGGTCAACGGCGATGATCGTGGCGGCGCCGTAGAGCCCGGCGGTGGAGATCGCGGCAAGCCCGACAGGCCCGGCACCGATCACGGCAACCGTGTCCCCGGGCTTGACCCGGCCGTACTGCACGCCGATCTCAAAGCCGGTGGGAAGGATGTCCGAAAGCATGACGGCCTGCTGGTCGCTGACTCCCTCCGGCATGAGATGCAGGGAGTTCTCGGCGTATGGGACCCGGACGAATTCGGCCTGGGTTCCGTCTATCAGGTGTCCGAACACCCAGCCGATGCCGGAGGTGCCTTCCTCCCCCAGACAGTGGGAGTAGAGCCCGGTTTTGCAGTTGGCGCAGTGTCCGCAGGACTTGATGCAGGAGATGATGACGCGGTCCCCGACTTTAAGGCTGGTGACGGAGGCGCCGACCTCCGTGATGGTGCCGACCCCTTCGTGGCCCAGGATGCGGCCCTTGGCCACGGCCGGCACGTCGCCTTTGAGGATGTGGAGGTCGGTGCCGCAGATGGTGGTGGTGTCCACTTTCACGATCACATCGCTGGGATTCTGGATGACGGGATCAGGAACGTCGGTCCATGCCTTCTCGCCGGGACCGCCGTAAACGAGGGCTTTCATACGTGCTCCTTGGCTTTGAGGATGACGAGCGGGTCAACAAGGCGCAGGCGGCAGGGAATTTCGGAAGCGTCGATCCCCGAATATAGCGCCGAGACACGGGCCCGCTCACGGAGCTCGTCGATCGCGGGGGCCGAAACGCGGGCATGGGCGAGGTCGACGACGAGTTCGAATCCGGGGAGCTTGCTGGTGACGCGGCGGCAGACAACGTACAGCGCGCGCACGTTTGCGGCCGTCACAACGCCGTGTACCTCGATCCGGGCCGTTTCGGCGTCGGCGTCGAGACGTATGAGAACTTTGAGTTTTGGGTCCCCCGAGTGGTGATGCATGAAACCGTCAGAGCTCCATGGCGGTTTCGGGCGGGGCGGTCAACCCGGTGGGTTCGATGAAGTTGGTCATTGGGCCGTGGTCTCCTGCCATTTCCTGCTGGAGCCGGAAAGTGCAAAATGCATGTCCGTCACCAATCCGCGGCGAGACCGATACCGCGATCCATGAAGCGGTTCTTCCCCCAACAATGGCTCCCCAGTGGCCGTGCAGGAACCGCCCCACATTAAGCTTGGCGGGCCGAGCCGTACAGGGGTAAGGGGCGAAAGTCCCGTGTGGCAGTTTTAGCTTCGACGGCGTTCCAGGCCTAGCCTGTCTTCTATGCCAGGACAGCACGACTCCCGCCACACGCCCGACCTCCTGCTGACTTCCGTGAGGCAGCCCGGGGACGAAATATGTTCTGATGTGCATATACGGGACGGCCTCGTGGCCGCCATCAACCCGTCCTCCGGGAAGTCCGCCGCGTCGCTCCCCGGCGCCCAGGGAGTGGACTTCGACGGCCGCTACGTCATTCCGGGGCTGTGGGATGAGCATGTCCACATGACGCAATGGGCGCTGACCTCCAACCGGCTGGACCTCGCCGGCGCGGGCTCGGCACGCGAGGCGGCCGCCGTCGTTGGAAATTATCTTGCGGGGGCAGGCCTGGCCGGCGAGGGCGGCGCCACCCGCCCGGCGTCGGCCCCGACGCTGGTGGGCGTCGGTTTCCGTGACGCCATCTGGACGGACCTGCCCAGCCTCGACCTGCTCGACCGTGTGACGGGAGGCCTCCCGACCGCCCTGATCAGCCACGACCTCCACTGTGTATGGCTCAACTCCGCGGCCGCCCGGACTTACGGCGTCCCGGTGGACGCGAGCGGGCTGCTTCGGGAGGAACCGGCATTTGGCCTGACCCGCGAACTCGGTACCCTCCCGGACACCGTGGTGGATCCGTGGGTACGGGCGGCCGCCGCGGCCGCCGCGGCGCGCGGCGTGGTCGGGATCGTGGATTTCGAGATGACCTGGAACCGCGATCCCTGGCTGCGGCGGATCGCCGGCGGCTGCGATGCGCTCAGGATCGAGGCCGGGGTGTATCCGCAGGACCTGGACCGGGCCGTGGCCGAGGGGCTGCGGACGGGCGCTGATGTCGCCGGCGGCCGAGGACTCCTGACCGTGGGCCCGTTGAAGGTGCTGACTGACGGCTCGCTCAATACCCGCACGGCCTACTGCGTTGACCCGTACCCTAACGGCGGCTATGGCCTGCTGACGGTGAGCGAAGCGGAGCTGCTGGCACTGCTGGTCCGGGCCCGGCAGGCAGGGTTTGTTCCGGCTGTCCACGCGATTGGCGACGCCGCCAACCGCGTGGCGTTGGACGCGTTCGAGGCTGCGGGCGTGACCGGACGCGTGGAGCATGCCCAGTTCGTGCGGAGCGAGGATTTCGCCCGCTTCAGCCGGCTGGGCGTGATCGCCAGTGTCCAGCCGGCGCATGCCCTCGATGACCGGGATACCGCCGAGGCGAACTGGCCGGGCCGCACGGACCGGTCCTTCCCGCTGCGTTCGCTGGTGGCCGCCGGTGCAACGCTCGCCCTGGGGTCGGACGCGCCGGTGGCCCCGCTGGACCCGTGGACCGCCATGTCCGCCGCCACGGCCCGCGCCCGGCAGGACGGCCGCGGGCCCTGGCATCCGGAACAGGCGCTCACGCGGCGGGAAGCCCTGACGGCCTCGGCCCGGGGCCGCGGCCGGCTCCGGGTCGGGGATCCCGCCGATATCGCAGTGCTCGACGCCGACCCGTTGACGGTCTCCGACACGGAGTTTGCCGCGATGCCGGTGGCCGCCACGTTGGTGGCGGGGCGGTTCACTTACGGCGGGGTTTAGGCTGCGCCCGGTTTTTTGCCTTTGGCCCGAGCCTGGACAAGGTTGGCGTACGGCAGCCGGCCATACTCATCCACAAATGCGGCGTGGTACGCGGCCTCGGCCCCGTTGAGCTGGTCGACGGGAAGCTCTTTCCACGCGATGATCAGCGTCCGGGCCGCCGCGAGCTGCCAGATGAGCCGGCCATCCCAGTGACCGGGCGGTTTGCCCTTGCCGAAGTCAACGAACTCCTGGATCTGCCGCCGCAGCCCGCGGTTGCCTTTGCTCCCGGGGCCGGCTTTTCCCACGTAAAGAACGTCGGCACCGTCGACCCATTCGGCGTCGAGCGCTTCCACCCGGAGTGTGGGGTCCTTCTTCTTGAAGACACCGGCCGTGCTCCTGGCCAGAAACTGCGGTCCGAAGCCCTCGGGCCGCAGCACCGCGAAGATCCCGGGTTTCTGCGGGATCCGATTGATGTCCAGGTCCCCGAGCACCCGGAAACCCGTGAATCCGTCGTCTTTCAGGGACTGTTTGCTGATTGGCATGGGTTCCTTTGGGTCAGGGCAGTAAACGCCCTTGAAGCTTAGGTCCGGATCCAGGCCCGGGTGAAAGTGCCCAGGCCGGTCTGATCGTAGAACTCGAGCCTGACGCTCGCCGCCGCGGCGCTGCCGGCGTCCTGGACCATGTGCTCATCGTGAATGGTCCCCTCGGGTCGATGGACAGCCCCCGGCCCGCCACCGCCGAGACACGGGGCTGACAGGTTCTCCATGATGGACCCGCGCCGGAATTTGAGACAGTAGCGATCGGAGAAGGCACGTTAATGTCAGTGCCTCGATGGAGACTTGATTCATGGACGGCAGGCAGGGGCCCGGAAGGGCCCTGGGAGCGGTTGGCGGGGTGGCTGCGGAGATCATCCGCAGCGTGGCTGACGCACGGCCCGCGCCGGTCGGCCCGGGGAATCTGGCCGGCACGGACAGCGCCAGGCTGATTGACCGGATCCGCGAATTGGAGGACTGGAAATCGGCCGCGGCCGCCGAACAGGCCCGGCTCGCCATCGAGTTCGCCGTCCTGCAGCGCAGGGAGCAGGCCGCCGCCGGGGTCCCCACACAGAAACTCGGGGCCGGGATCGGCGCGCAGATCGCCCTGGCCCGGCGCGAATCCCCCGCCAAAGGCGGCCGGCTCCTGGGCCTGGCCCAAGCCCTCGTGACCGAAATGCCGCACACCCTCACGGCCCTGGAAACCGGGACACTGAACGAATGGCGCGCCACCCTCCTGGTCCGCGAAACCGCCTGTCTGACCGCCGCCGACCGCACCGCCGTCGACGCCGAGCTCGCCCCGGACACCGGGACCCTGGCCGGACTCGGCGACCGGGCCATCACCGCCGCTGCCCGCGCCGCCGCCTACCGGCGCGACCCGGTCTCCGTCACCGACCGGGCCGGACACGCCGCCACCGAACGCCACGTCAGCCTCCGCCCGGCCCCGGACACCATGGCCTACCTGACCGCGCTGCTGCCGGTCGCCGAGGCCGTGGCCGTCTACCACGCCCTGACCCGGCACGCCGACACCGCCCGTGCCGCCGGTGACCCCCGCACCCGCGCCCAGGTCATGGCCGACACCCTCGTCGAACGCACCACCGGCACCCCCGGCGGGATCGCCGGCATCGAGATCCAGCTCGTCATGACCGACCGCACCCTCTTCCAGGCCGACTCCGAACCGGCCCGCGTGCCCGGCTACGGCACCATCCCCGCCCACACCGCCCGACACGTCATCCACCCGCCACCCAACACCAGCGGGCCCGGCGGCGACAGACCCTCGGCTGACCCGTCCCGCGGCCCCGAACCCGATACCGTACCCGAACCCCCTGATACCGGAACCGAGGCCGGGGCTGAGGACACCGCCTACACCGTCTGGCTCCGCCGGCTCTACACCCACCCCGGCACCGGAGAACTGACCGGCATGGACTCCCGCGCACGGATCTTCCCGCCAGGGCTCCGGCGCTTCATCCAGGCCCGGGACGACACGTGCCGCACGCCCTACTGCGACGCACCCATCCGGCACCTGGACCACATCGTCCCACACCACGGAGGCGGGCCCACGACCGCCACCAACGGCGCCGGACTTTGCGAAGCCTGCAACCACACCAAAGAAGCCCCCGGCTGGACCGCCCAACCAATCGCCGCAAACTCCGGCCCAGGAAAGCGACACACCTTCCAGCTCACCACCCCCACCGGCCACACCTACCACTCCACCGCACCACCCCTCCCGGGGACGAGGATGGGGACGGGGACGGAGGCGGGGCCGGGACATCCCGCGGCGTCCGGGTATCCCGCGACGGCAGGGCAGCGGCACGAACTCCGGCACCTCGCCAAGCTGCAGAAACGCGGCAGAACCAGGGATGCGAAGGCAGCGTAATAAAGCGCGGCAGCGGCGTCCAAAATTCGCGGTCGTTCCGGCAATTTTTGCAGGACTGCTCGCCTGCACGACGAACTCGCCAGACGGCGACCCGCGGTTAACGAAAGACCTGCAGGTACCTTCGCGATCTCGCTATGAGACGGTTCGGACACTTTCATGTCCAGTACGACCCGGCTTAATCAAGTGGTTACCTGCAGGCGCTTTAAGCCTACGCCCGTCCCCTCACTGTGGCCAGAGGAAGGAAGCCTCTGGCCTACGCCACAAAAACACGCTCTCCCCCGGAAGCGTAGAGTGGAACCAGACGCCTGATTCTGGACGCCAAGTGCTGAGGGAGAAATCGTGACGATTGACTGGGACGAAAAAAAGGCCATGCTGCAGGAGCCGAACATCGCCGCCGTGACGCAGCTGTGCGACGAACTGATGGAAAAGAAGCCCGGATCCGTGGTCCCCTACATCGACCCCGTCCATGACGAGGACGAGTGCCGGATCGTCAGTCTGCATATCAGCCCCGGCAAAGGCACGGAATCAGGCTTTGTCTCGCATTTCAACGACGACGAGGCCGCCCGCCGCGCCACGTCCATCTACGAGGCCGCAGAGCTGGATCCCCGGTACGTGATGCCGTGGAACGCCTACCCGTGGGTCCGCGACCCCGACGCTTCGTCCGCCCTGAACGTCCAGGAGAAGACGGACGGGCTGCGGCCCTTCCGCCAGTTCCTGAAGATTAACAAGCGCGTATCGGCCGTCATTGCCCACGGCGCCGACGCCCATTCCTTCCTGACGCTTTTCGAGAAGACCTACCACTCCTCGCTGAAGAACCACGGCGTCAAGATTTACAAAGCTACCGCGCTCGGCGGCCGCGCCTTCGCCGTGTCCCCTGCCAAGCAGGAAGAGCTGCTGGCCAAGAACGTGGAGGTCTACAAAGACGCCATGCAGCGGGCCGGCATCCAGCACCTCTGAGGCCGGGGCCTCACCCTTCCATCAGCCTGCGCCGGTGTTTGAGTTCCTTGAGCCAATCCCGGGTGACGGGCATCGAGAAGGGCGAGGCGCCGTCGTCGGTCACGGAACTAAACGCCGCCCCCGCTTGGAGGTCCGCCAGCAGCGGCCCTGAGGTTTTCAGCGCCAATTCCAGCACCTGGACGGCGGCCCGCTCCGCCAGCCCCAGGCCAACGGCCCAGCCGAGGAAGTGCTTCCGGGAGATTCCCGTGCGCTTGCCGTCCAGGGTCAGGGCCAGCGTCTTGTCGCCGTAGACCACTGTGGAGGGGATGTCGTATACCGGCGCGATGGACCATTCACCGCCCGGCTGCTGCACCATGGACACGTTCTTGGCGTGCAGGTCCCCGTTGCCCGTGAGCCACGCGAACGCCGCCTGCAGGGCCAGATTCCGCAGCGCCGGCAGCGGCGCCGCGCAGTACGCCGCGAGCGCGTGGCACACCTGACCGTAGCCCACGTTGTACTTGTCCGCCGGATACAGCGCCAGCACCTGCGCCCCGTCCTCGACGGCGAGCCGCCGCACCGCGTTCGGCGCCGCCGCTTTCGACGCTCCGTGGACCGGCACCCGGTCGAAGCGCTCCACCAGCAGCCCCGGCCGGCCGGCGACGTCGCGGATCAGCTGGACCCGGCTCAGCGGGATCCGCAGCCTGGCCGCGTAGCGGAACATGACGTATTCGTTCTCGACGACGTGCGGGAACTCGGGCGCGTTGAGCTTGAGGATGTAGCGCCGGCCCGCGCGGGCCACCGGCATGGAGATCATGCCGGCGGACAGCTTATCCTGCACGCCGGCCAGCGCCACCGGGTCGATCAGGCCGGAGTCGCCCAGCAGGGCATCGAAATCCACCGGCGTTCCGGGCTCGAGTTCGACGGCGTGCTCGTCCGGGTCGAGCTTCTCGCCGTGGCCCACAATCTGCACGTCGCCCACCGGGTTGGCCCCGGCCGCGATGAGGAGCGAGAGGTCGTCGTCCACACTGGTCTTAACGGACCGGCGCAGGGCATTCAGCCGCCGCCCCTCCGGCAGGAGCCCGGTGAAATACGGCGGGGCGGCCCCCGCCCCGGCCAGCACCGGGTCCGCCGTCAGCGGCAGGGAACTCGCGACGGCGGGTCCCCCGGACGCCAGGTACGCCGGCAGGTAGCTGAACCGGGTGCCGCCGTCGTGTCTCTCCAGCCGGGCCGCCAGCACCCCGGCCTTGTAGACGTCGGCGATGCGGTGCCTCACGGCCGCGCCGCCGGAGCGCCACCCGGCTCACCGGGTGCAGCCCGGCCGGCGAGGGCCCGGGCGGCCGCGCTGGTCCGTGTCTGCACCAGCAGCTCCAACCCCAGAGTGTCCAGGAGCGCGAGCAGCGAGTCCAGCTGCACGGTGCGTTTGCCCTGCTCGACGAACCGGACGAAGCGCTCGGAGACCCCGGCCAGTTCGGCCAGGTCACGCTGACTCAGCCGGAGGACGGAACGCCGGCCCCGGACCTCGGCGGCGAGCCTGTCCGGAAACCCGCCCGCCGTCGCCGTCTCTTCGCTGGTCACCCGGCACCTCCACAGTCATAGCTACGGGCATTGCCATAGGCACGATCGTGCCGCTTTGCCGCATACTCCAGTGTAATTCGGGCAGTCGCCGTCGTACAGACCAATATCGGCACGTTCGTACCGTTGGCGCGCGAGACGCTCCGCCCGTAGGGTCCTACGGCCCTGCCCCGCGTGCAGGCGCGACGAGATGCTGGACAGGGGCCGGCCGGTCCGGGCCCGACAACTAGGCCGACCACCGGCCGGAAAGGGCATCATGTCCCGACACAGCGGTTCGAAACTGGCGGTGGTCGGCGCAGGCAGCGTCGGCACCTCCCTCGCCTACGCGGCCCTGATCCGCGGCTCGGCCAGCCACGTCGCACTCTTCGACGTCAATGCTGCCAAGGCGGAGGCCGAGGTGCTGGACCTCGCCCACGGCACCCAGTTTGCCGCCGCGGCCGCCACCGTCACCGGAGGCGGCGACATTGCCGCGACGGAGGGCGCCGACGTCGTAGTCATCACTGCCGGGGCCAAACAGGCCCCGGGCCAGACGCGCCTGGACCTGGCGGGCACCAACGTACGCATCCTCGAGGCGCTCATGCCGGAACTGCTGGCACATGCCCCGGAAGCGGTCTATGTGCTGGTCACCAACCCCTGCGACGTCCTGACGGTCGCGGCCCAGAAAATCTCGGGACTGCCGCCGTCACGGATTTTTTCCTCCGGCACAGTACTGGACACGTCCCGGCTCCGCTGGCTGCTGGCACGGCAGGCCGGCGTGTCGGTGGCCAGCGTCCACGCCAGCATGGTGGGCGAACACGGCGACACGGAGTTCCCTGTATGGTCCGGCGCGACGATCGGCCCGGTGCCGATCCGGAACTGGACCGCCGATGGCGGCAAGGTCTTCACCCCTGAAATCCTGGCCGAGACCGCGCTCGAGGTAACCCAGGCAGCCTACAAAGTGATCGCGGGCAAGGGCGCCACCAACTACGCCATCGGGCTGTCCGGGGCCCGCATTGTCGAGGCCCTGCTGCGCGCCGAAAATGCCGTCCTCCCGGTGTCCACCCTGCTGGACGGCCAGCACGGCATCTCCGGCGTGGCGCTCTCGCTGCCCAGCGTCGTGGGGCGCGGCGGCGTTCTGAAGGTTCTGGACACACCCATGGACGACGGCGAACTCGCCTCCCTGCACCACTCGGCGGAAACGCTGCAGCAGAGCCTGTCGACGCTCGGGATCTGAGCGGGCGGTACCGCGCACGGCCCCGCACGCTCGCCATCAGCCGATGCGCGGCACCACCGTGACGGAGCCAAGGTGGGGCAGAGCGGCCTTGGCTCCCTGCTTCAGCCCCGACGTGATCCGGGCGAGGTCGGCCATACCGTCGTCCGGCCCAACCGGAACCGAGATTTCGGCGTGCAGCCGGTGGCCGGACCAGCGCAGCCGAGATGTGGCGCCGTCGGCATGGTCCCGGACAACGGTGCTGAGTTTGTCCGAGAGAGCGGGGTCCACGCCGTCCATGAGCCGCCGCCCGACGTCGCGCACGGTTCCCCATAGCAGCACCATGATGGCCACCGAGATCAGCAGGCCCACGATCGGATCCGCCAGCGGGAAGCCCAGCCAGACGCCTCCCACGCCGGCCACGACGGCGAGCGAGGTGAAGCCGTCCGTGCGGGCGTGGACGCCGTCGGCGATCAGTGCCGCCGAGCCGATCCTGCGACCGACTCGGATCCGGTAGATCGCAACGAGCTCATTGCCGGCGAAGCCGACCAGCCCGGCGGCAAGGACCCAGCCCAGGTTCTGCACGGGCTGGGGCTCGAAGAAGCGCCGGACCGATTCGACGGCGGCAACCACCGCCGAGAGCGCGATCATGGCCACGATGAACAGCCCGGCAAGGTCCTCGGCGCGGCCGAAACCGTACGGGTAGGTGCGGGTGGGCTTCCGCCGCCCCAGCAGGAATGCGATCCAGAGCGGCACGGCCGTCAGCGCGTCCGAAAAGTTGTGGACGGTATCGGCCAGCAGGGCCACGGAGCCGCTGATGAGCACGATCACCAGCTGGAAGAGCGACGTCGCGCCGAGACCGGCGAGGGAAACCTTGACGGCCCGGATGCCCTGGGCACTCGATTCGAGGGCGTCGTCGATCGAATCGGCGGCGTCGTGCGAGTGCGGGACGAAGACCTCGTGCAGCCAGCCCTTCAGGCCGGCGGGGTGGGCGTGGTCATGGTCATGGTCGTGGGAATGGCCGTGGTCATGACCGTCGTCGTGGGAATGGCCGTGCTCGTGTCCGTGGTCATGCACTGCATCCGCCGGCCGCGTCATGAGGCATGCCCCGGGGCCGTGCCAAGCGCGTGCTCGGCCTGGTGGACGGCTGCCAGGATGAGATCGCGGGCGTGCTCGTTCTGCAGCCGGTAGTACACGCGGGTGCCTTCCTGGCGCGTGGCCACCATCCCGCCCAGCCGCATCTTGGCCAGGTGCTGCGAGACGGCCGCTGCCGGCTTCCCGACCTTTTCGGCCAACGCATTCACCGGCATTTCGCCGTCGCCCAGCGCGATGATGAGCCTGACACGGGTGGCATCTGCCAGCATGGAAAAGACCTCGACGGCGAGTTCCACGAAGGGACTCCCTATATCGATCTGCATATCTGCATTCATACGCAGATTCTTGCATACCGAGCGGCCGGTACCCTAAGAGGTGAGGTTGAACCGGGATGTGAGGAGGAGCGCCATGGCCGCCGGCACCACAGCGGGCACCGCGCGGGCCTTCCGCCGCGCCGGGCTGTTGGCCGCCGTCCTCGCCGTCATCGCCGGGTTCCTGGGCATGCACATCCTCGCCGGTCTCCATGCAGACCACAGCTCCGCAAGCCACGGTTCCTCAAGCCAAAGTTCCGCAAGGCCCAGCCACGCAAGCCACAGTCCTGCATCCCACGGCAACGCACCGCTCGCCGCTCCTGCGGCTACGTCGACGGCGGCGGCCGGGTCGGCGTCGTGCGTGTGCCAGGGCGGTTGCGCGGAAAAGCCCGCCGCCCATATCGGCTGCACCCCGGCTCCGCCGGGGGCCGCGCCGAGCGCCCCGCTGCCGGGCACCGCTGCGCTGCAGGCGCAGCCCCGGACCGTCCGCGTTGCGGTCCTGCCGGCGCGCTGCGCTTATATTCCCGGTTCGCCGCCCCCCGGCGACCTCTGCATCAGCCGGACGTAAACCCGGGCATGCGCCGTGATTCCTCCGGCGCCCGCGTCGTTTCCGGGACGCGCCCCACGCGCGCCCTTCCCCCATCCGGCTCCGGTTGCCGGACCCCACAGAAAAGATTTGCCATGAAGAAATCCCTCACCATTTCCGCGACCGCCCTCGCTGCCGCCATCGCCCTGGCCGGCTGCTCGGCCGAATCCGGCGGGGCCACCAGTACCAGCCCGGAACGGTCCACCTCGGCGGGTTCCAGCCCTGCCCCGGCCGGCGCCAGCGCCAACCACAACGGCTTCGACACCCTCTTTGCGCAGGGCATGATCCCGCATCACCGGCAGGCCGTCGAGATGAGCGAAATGATGCTCGGCAAGCAGGGAATCGACTCCCGGGTCACGGCGCTGGCCACGAAGATCAAGGCCGCGCAAGGCCCGGAAATCGACACCATGACGGGCTGGCTCCAGGCCTGGAACGAGCCGAACCAGATGGCCGGCGGCCACGCCATGTCCGGCATGATGGGCGATGACGACCTCAAGAAGCTCGACGCCGCCCAGGGCACCGAGGCCGCACGGCTGTTCCTGACCCAGATGATCGCCCACCACGAGGGTGCCGTGGAGATGGCGAACGCCGAGGTGCGCAGCGGCAAGGACGCGGCGGCGGTCCGCCTGGCCAGGGAGATCGCCGCCGCCCAGACCACGGAGATCGCCGAAATGAAGCAATTGCTCGCCGCCCTTTAACCGCCCGCGGACCGGCCGCGCGCCCCCATGGGCGCGCGGCCAACTGTGATGGCAGTCCCCGCTGCGGTAGCCCTTTCCGCAGCGGGGACTACCGTAACAGTTGACACCCGGATGTGACCCCTGCCATATTTTAAGCGTGAACCTGTCAGACAGCCGGACAGCAGGACAGCCTCTCGCCCGCCTCAGCGCGGCCGAAGCCGTCTTCAACGTCATCCGTTCCGAAATTGAATCCGGCAAGCTCGGCGTCGGCGCCAAACTCAGTTCCGAAGCCACGCTCGCCCAGCAGTACGGCGTCAGCAGGTCGGTGGTCCGCGAGGCCCTGCGCTCCTGCACCGCCCTTGGCCTGACCGTCACCAGGACCGGCCGCGGCACGTTCGTGGTCGCTGACCGCGTGGCCACGGATCTGGTCCTCGGCCAGTATTCCGCCAGCGACCTCACCGAGGCGCGCCCGCACATCGAGGTGCCCGCCGCAGGGCTTGCCGCCGAACGCCGCTCCGCCGAGGAACTCGAGACCCTTAAGGAGATCGTCGCGGCCATGGCTGCCGAGGACGACCCCGAAGTATGGGTGAGCCTCGACTCGACCTTCCACGCGGCGATCGCCCGGGCCAGCCGGAACAAGGTGTTCGAAAACGTCGTCGCCGACATCCGCGATGCCCTGGCCCACCAGTCTGAGACGTTGAACATGGTGGCGGACCGCCAGCACGCCTCCGACGAGGAGCACCGGCAGATCGTGGACGCCATCGAGGCCGGCGACGCGGCGACGGCCCGCATTGCGATGAGCCGGCACCTGCACGCCGTCGGCGTGGCCCTTGACTCGATCCTCAACTCCTGAAGAACAACCCAAGCTAAGGAAGCAATGACTTCTCCTGCCCTCGTGCAAATCCCGGCCCCGCCGGCCCCGACGCAGCTCCCGCAGCACGCCCCGTTGGCGGCGCAGACCCGCGACGGCCTGATCGAGAGCGTCCACTACGGTTCGGCAGTCGCCGTCGCACCGGACGGCGGCACCCTCCTGGCCGCCGGTGATCCGCTGGCCCCGTTCTACCCGCGCTCCGCCCTGAAGCCCCTGCAGGCCGTCGCGATGGTCCGGGTCGGCCTGGTCCTCCCCGATGAGCTCCTCGCCCTCGCCGCCGCCAGCCACTCGGGCGCGGCCCGGCACCGCGACGGTGCGCTGCGCATCCTTGACCTGCACGGGCTGACCCCGGTGGACCTGGCAAACAGCAGCGATCTGCCCTACGGAACCCGCGAGCGCGAGGAATGGCTTGCCGGCGGCGGCCAGGCCACCCAGCTCGCGCAAAACTGCTCCGGCAAGCACGCCGCGATGGCAGCCACCTGCGTCATCAACGGCTGGCCGGTCCGGGGGTACCTGGACCCGGAGCACCCGCTGCAGCAGCTCGTGGCCGGGACCGTGGCCGAACTGACAGGCGAGGATCCGGAACGCATCAGCACCGACGGCTGCGGCACCCCGCTGTTCGCACTCACCCTGCGCGGCATGGCCCGCGCCTTTGGCCGGCTGGCCGCGGACGACGCCGGCGGCGCGGAAGCCGCCGTCGCGCGCGCCATGCGCCGCCACCCGGAAATGGTCGCCGGCGAGGGCCGGGACGTCACCGCGCTCATGCGCCTGGTCCCCGGCCTCCTCGCCAAGGACGGCTTTGAGGGCGTCCAGCTGGTGGGTCTGGCGGACGGCCGCGGCGTCGCCGTGAAGATCTCCGACGGCGGCGACCGCGCCCGGATGCCCGTCACCGTGCGGATCCTGGATGCGCTCGACGTCGACACGACGTCGCTGGCGCCCCTCGCCACGAGCCCTGTGCTGGGCGGCGGCCGGCCCGTCGGGGTCCTGCAGGCCGCCGACTTCCTCGCCGCCGAAACATCGAACGCCCACGCCCAGTAAGGACCGCCATGACCTCGATCGACGACCGCCCGGACTTCCGCTCCGAACACGACCTCCTCGGCGACCGGGACGTTCCCGCCGACGCCTACTGGGGCGTCCACACTCTCCGGGCCGTGGAGAACTTCCCCATCACCGGCCAGCCGCTGTCCTCCAACATGTACCTGGTCCGCGGACTGGCCGCCGTGAAACTGGCCGCCGCCCGGACCAACCACGAGCTCGGACTGCTCGATGCCGAGCGCGCCCGGGCCATCGAGGATGCCTGCGCCGACGTCATGGACGGCAAGCTCAGCGAGCAGTTCGTGGTGGACGTCATCCAGGGCGGCGCCGGGACGTCGTCGAACATGAACGCCAACGAGGTGATCGCCAACCGCGCCCTGGAAATCCTCGGTCACCCCAAGGGCGATTACGCGCGGCTGCACCCCAACGACCACGTCAACCTCAGCCAGTCCACCAACGATGTCTACCCCACCGCGGTCAAGCTCGGCACGATCTTCGCCGCCCGGGAACTGCTGGACGCCCTGACTGAGCTCGAGGACGCCTTCGCCGCCAAGGCGCTCGAATTCCGCACGGTGGTCAAGATGGGCCGCACCCAGCTGCAGGACGCCGTTCCCATGACGCTGGGCCAGGAATTCGGCACCTACGCCGTCACGATCGGCGAGGACCGGCTCCGCCTGGCCGAGGCCGACCTCCTGATCCACGAGATCAACCTCGGCGCCACGGCGATCGGCACGGGCCTGAACGCCCCTGCCGGATACGCCGAGGCCGCCTGCCGCCACCTGGCCGAGATCACCGGCCTGCCGCTCGTCACCGCGGCGGACCTGATCGAGGCCACGCAGGACGTCGGCGCCTTCGTGCACCTTTCCGGCGTGCTCAAGCGGGTGGCCGTGAAGCTGTCCAAGATCTGCAACGACCTCCGGCTGCTCTCCTCCGGCCCGCGCGCCGGCCTGGGCGAAATCAACCTCCCCGCCGTGCAGTCCGGGTCCTCGATCATGCCCGGCAAGATCAACCCGGTCATCCCGGAAGTGGTCAGCCAGGTGGCCTACGAGGTGATCGGCAACGACGTCACGATCACCATGGCCGCCGAGGCCGGGCAGCTCCAGCTCAACGCCTTCGAACCGATCATCGTCCACAGCCTCCACAAGAGCATCTCCCACCTGGAAGCCGCCTGCCGCACCCTCACGTCCCGCTGCGTGCGCGGCATCACGGCCAATACCGAACGGCTCCGCCTCACCGTGGAACAGTCGATCGGCCTCGTCACCGCCCTCAACCCGCACCTGGGCTACGCCACGGCCACGGCCATCGCCCAGGAAGCCCTCGCCACCGGCAAGGGCGTCGCGGAACTCGTGCTCGAACATGGTCTGCTCACCGACGGGCAGCTCACCGACCTCCTCAGCCCGCAACGCCTGGCCAACCTGAGCAAGTAGCGCACCTCGAACCCGAAGGACCCCCATGACTTCTCCCGACACCGCCCGCGCCCAAAAACAGCCTGACCAAAAGCACCCGGCCGTCACCGACCACACCATTCCGGCGCACGCGCACGCCTCCGAGGCCGCGCTGCACGCCGAGGACCAGGGCTACCACAAGAGCCTGAAACCGCGGCAGGTGCAGATGATCGCGATCGGCGGCGCGATCGGCACCGGCCTGTTCATGGGCGCCGGCGGCCGGCTCGCCGCGGCCGGGCCCGCCCTGATCATCAGCTACGCGGTCTGCGGCTTCTTTGCCTTCATGATCCTGCGCGCCCTCGGTGAACTGGTGATGCACCGGCCCTCGTCGGGCTCCTTCGTCTCCTACGCCCGCGAATTCTTCGGCGAGAAAGCCGCGTTCGTCACCGGCTGGCTGTACTGGCTGAACTGGGCCATGACGGCGATCGTGGACATCACCGCCGTCGCGCTCTACATGAACTTCTTCAAGAAGTACTGGGCGCCGATCGCCGACGTGCCGCAGTGGGTCTGGGCCCTGGCCGCACTGATCCTGGTCCTGGGCCTGAACCTCATCAGCGTCAAGGTGTTCGGCGAGATGGAGTTCTGGTTCGCGCTCATCAAGGTCGTGGCGCTCGTGTCCTTCCTCCTCGTGGGCATCTACTTCGTCATCTTCGGCACGCCCGTGCCCGGCCACGAGGTCGGCTTCAGCCTCATCGCGGACAACGGCGGCATGTTCCCCAACGGCCTGCTGCCGGCGGTCGTGGTGATGCAGGGCGTCGTCTTCGCCTACGCCTCGATCGAACTGATCGGCACCGCCGCCGGCGAAACGGAAAACCCGGAAAAGATCATGCCCCGGGCCATCAACACGGTGATCGCGCGCATCGCGGTGTTCTACGTCGGCTCGCTCGTGCTGCTCTCGCTGCTGCTGCCCTACGGCTCGTACAAAGCCGGTGAAAGCCCGTTCGTGACGTTCTTCGGCTCGATCGGGGTGGACGGCGTGGACGCCATCATGAACCTCGTGGTCCTCACCGCGGCACTGTCCTCGCTCAACGCCGGCCTCTACTCCACCGGCCGGATCATGCGCTCCATGTCCGTCTCGGGGTCCGCGCCGAAATTTGCCGCCCGGATGAACAGGTCAGGCGTCCCCTACGGCGGCATTGCCCTGACCGCCTGCGTGGCGGTCCTGGGCGTCATCCTCAACGCCGTGGTGCCCGCCGAGGCCTTCGAAATCGTCCTCAACGTCGCTTCCCTGGGCATCATCAGCACCTGGGGCATGATCGTGCTGTGCCAGATGCAGCTGGCCCGGCTCGCGGCCCGCGGGGAACTGCTCCGGCCCGCCTTCCGGATGCCCGGCGCCCCCGTCACCGGCTGGATCACCCTGGCTTTCCTCCTGGCGGTGCTGGTCCTCATGGCCTTCGACTCCCCAGTAGGCACGTGGACCATCGCGTCCCTCGTCGTCATCATTCCGCTGCTGATGCTCGGCTGGCGCCTCTGCCGGCACCGGATCATGGAAATCGCGGCCGTCCGCGACGGCTTCACCGGCCCGTACCCGCTGGTGGCCAACCGCCCCGCAGCCGGCTCCGGCGCAAAGTCGGAGTAACGCCCCGGGCCGGCGCCGCCGCGTAACGCGGCGCCCCGGAACACCCCGGCCCGGGTGGTTCGCATATGCTCAGCAGAGGCGCCCGCACCGGCGCCCACCGGCTCAGCGACGAACCACCCGGGAGACACTTCATGACCAACTGGCGGATCAGGGACTTCCACTCGGCCGACCTCGACGGCATCCTGCACCTCTGGGAATCCCTCAAAGCGAACAACGTGGAGCCCGTCTACGCGCTCTCCGAAGTCCTGGCCTCGTGCGAAAAGGACCACGCAGTGGTGGCGGTGCAGGGCGAGCAGGTGGTGGGCGCCGCCGTCGGGCGCGCCGCCCATGACCAGGGCTGGATCGTGTTCCTGGCCACCCTGCCCGAGTTCCGGGGCCGCGGGATCGGCACCTCGCTGCTGGCCGCCGTCGAAAACCGGATGGCCCCGCACGGGCTCAACAAGCTCTCCGCGCTCATGCCCGAGTCCGAAACCCGGGTGGAGGCGTTCCTGGGCCGCGGCTTCGTCCTGAAGAAAAACCTGCGCTACTTCGAACGGAAAATCCCGGTGCAGCGCCAGGAACTGGAACCGCTCAGCCTGCTGGGCGGCCGCATCCTGGCCCGCGACCTCTGGGAGAACGTGGCCGGCATGCGCCGCGAGAAGGAACTGCTGGAACGCCGGCTGGTCCTGCCGCTGGCCGAGGCGGACCTCGCCGACGAGTATGGCGTGGTGCCGCCGCGCGCCGTCGTCCTCTTCGGCCCGCCCGGCACCGGCAAGACGACCTTCGCCAAGGCGATCGCGTCGCGGCTGGAGTGGCCGTTCGTGGAGGTGTTCCCGTCCCGGCTGGCCGCGGACCCGCAGGGCCTGGCCGGCGCGCTGCGCGAGACGTTCCTGGAAATTGCCGAGCTCGAGCACGCCGTGGTGTTCATCGACGAGGTCGAGGAGATCGCGTCCCAGCGCTCCGGCGAGCCGCCCTCTCCCCTGCAGGGCGTCACGAACGAGCTCCTGAAGATCATTCCGGCGTTCCGCGAACAGCCCGGCCGGATCCTGGTCTGCGCCACCAACTTCATCCGCTCACTGGATTCGGCGTTCCTGCGGCACGGCCGGTTCGATTACGTCATACCGATCGGCCTGCCGGACCGGCAGGCGCGTGAGGCGATGTGGCAGCGTTTCATCCCCACCGCCGTGATTGACGACGTCGACGTCGAGCTCCTGGTGGACCGCACCGAGGGCTTCTCCCCGGCGGACATCGAGTACGCGGCCCGCAGCGCCTCCCAGCGGGCGCTGGAGAACGCCGTTTACGGAATGGACATCGACGGCGGCGCGGCGTCCGGGGGCGGCCCCGCCTCCGGCCCGGCTGCCCGGAAGGGACCCTCCACGCAGGATTACCTCGATGCGATCCGGGACACCCGGACCACGGTCAGCGACGAGGTGCACCAGGAGTTCCTCGAGGACATCGACGCCCTGGGCCGGGTCTAGCCACAGCGGGTCCAGCCGAGGGGGACGCGTGATCCTGTTCCTGACGATCGTCAGCGGCGTGGCCTGGACCGCGGTGTACATCGATGCCATCCGGGTCGGCTTCCGCGACCGCAGCTACGCCATTCCCGCCGCCGCGCTGGGGCTGAATTTCGCGTGGGAGGTTCTTTACGCGTCCCGCGCCGTCGCCACCGGGATATCGGCGCAGGGGCTCTTCAACATCGTGTGGGGGCTGGCCGACGTCGCCATCGTCATCACGTTCCTCAAGTTCGGCAGGGCGGAACTTCCGGTGTGGGTGACGCGCAGGCTGTTCATCGGCTGGGCCGTTTTGCTGGCCGTGACGTCCTTCGTGGTGCAGTGGCTTTTCGTGGTGGAATTCGGCTGGGACGACGCGCCCCGGTACTCGGCCTTCCTGCAGAACCTGCTGATGTCCGGCCTGTTCATTGCCATGTTCGCCGCGCGCGCCGGACTCCGCGGCCAATCCCTGCTGATCGGCACGGCCAAGTGGATCGGCACGCTGGCTCCCACGGTGGCGTTCGGCTGGCTGGCCAACTCGCCGCTGATCCTGGGGCTCGGCGGCCTGTGCAGCGTCTTCGACCTGGCCTACGTAGGGCTTCTGTGGCGGGCCCGGCAGCTGTCCAGGCGGTGACCTTCGGCCCTGCCCGGCAGGGGCGGGACCTGCCAGAGTGGCCCCTATGGCCAGGGACATTGTCGTCACTACCCCCTGCGGTGCGCTGCGCGGCACGGAAGCCGGCGGCGTCTGTGCCTTCCTGGGCATCCCCTACGCCGCTCCCCCGGCCGGCCCGAACAGGCTCCAGCCGCCGCGGCCGCCCGATCCGTGGAGCGGGGTCCGCGACGCCACGCGCTACGGCGCCGCCCCTCCCCAGCTTGCCCCGCCGCCCAGTGCCGGTTCCGATTGGGACACCGACCTGGCCGGGGACGACTGCCTGAACCTCAACATCTGGACCCCTGATCCGGCGCGGACCGGCCTGCCCGTCATGGTGTGGATCCAGGGCGGAGCTTTCGAAATCGGCTCGACGGCGGCGTATGACGGCCGGAACTTCGCCCGGGACAGCGTCGTGTGTGTCGTGATCAACTGGCGGGTGGGCGCCGACGGCTTTCTCTACCTCGGTGACGGGCACGCCAACGTGGGCCTGCTCGACCAGGTCGCGGCCCTCGAGTGGGTCCGCGAGAACATCGCCGGCTTCGGCGGCGACCCGGGCAACGTCACGGTCTTCGGCGAATCGGCCGGGGCGATGAGCATCGGCGCCCTGCTCTCCATGCCCCGGGCCGAGGGTTTGTTCCGGCGGGCCATCCTGCAGAGCGGGGCGGCGCATCACGTCATCGCCGCCCCGGCCGCGGAGCGGATCGGTCGGGCCCTGGCCGCGGAACTGCGGGTTCCGCAGACCCGCGAAGCGATGGCGGCGGTGCCGGTCACTGACTTTCTCGCCGCACAGTCACGGCTGAAGGCTGAGTTGCTGGCCCGTCCGGACCCGGAGCACTGGGGCCACGACGTGGTGGCCAGCACCATGCTCTGGCAACCGGTCATTGACGGGGACGTGATTCCGCGGCGCCCGATCGACCGGATCGCCGCGGGGGCCGGCGCGGCGGTCGACGTCCTGGCCGGGACCAACACGGAGGACTGGAAACTCTTCCTGGCCATCACCGGGGTTCTCTCCCGGGTGACGGAGGAGGGCCTGAGCGGTACGGACAGCATTGAGGGTTTCCCGCCGCCGGCGGCCTACGGGCTGCCGGTCCCGGCCGGCCTCGACGCGTACCGCGACCGCTACCCCGGCGCGGGCCCAGGGGACCTCCTCGCCGCGGTCCAGACCGACTGGTGGGTGCGCATCCCCGCACTCCGCCTCGCCGACGCCCACGCGGACGCGGCGCACGGCACCGGCGCGCACACCTACATGTATGAGTTCGCCTGGCCCGCGCCGGGCCTCGGCGCCGTCCACGCCGTGGAGGTCCCGTTCGTCTTCGACACCCTGGACCGGGATTCGCGGCTCTTCGGCCGGCTCCTGGGCGACAATCCGCCGCAGGAACTCGCCGACACGATGCATGCAGCCTGGGTGCAGTTCGCGGCCACCGGCGATCCCGGATGGCCGGCGTACGAGCCCGCCCGCCGGGCCACCATGCGGTTCGGCTCCGATAGCCCCGCGGTGGTAGATGATCCCCGGGCCTGGGAGCGCGCTTTGTGGGAGGGTCTGCGCTAGGAGGCGGCGCGCGGCACCCCGGCACCCCGGCCCGGCTGCAGTCCGGGCCACACCCAGGGCTCCCGCGGCAGCGCGGCGGGGTCGAAGACGGCCAGGGCATGCTCCAAGGGACCGGGCGGCAGGCCCAGCGATGCCAGCAGCGCGTCCCGGACTTCCTCCGCCCCCACGCCCGTCAGTGCAAGGTCCGCCAGGGTCACGGCGCCGTCCCGCTTGGCCAGCCGCGCACCGTCGGCGTTCAGGACGAGCGGCACATGCGCATATTCCGGAACCGGCATATTCAAAAGGGATGCGAGGTGGACCTGCCGCGGCGTGGACGGCAGGAGGTCATCGCCCCGCACCACCTGGTCAATGCCCTGCGCGTCGTCATCCACCACCACGGCCAGGTTGTAGGCGGTCACGCCGTCGTTGCGCCGGAGCACGAAGTCATCGACGACGCCCGTGTAGGGGCCGTGGAGCACGTCCCGCACGGTCGCCTCGGCCACTGCGGCGCGGAGCCGGACCGCTGCCGGACGGGCGGCGCGCCTGGCCTCGCGTTCGGCGCCGCTGAGGTTGCGGCAGGTCCCCGGGTAGGCGCCCTGGGGAGCGTGCGGCGCGGACGGGGCGTCCTGGATTTCCCGGCGGGTACAGAAACACTCATAGGTCAGGCCCGCCGCCGTCAGCTGTGCGATCGCGGCGTCGTAGAGATGCTCGCGGTCCGTCTGGCGCACGACGCCGCCGTCCCAGCTGATGCCGACCGCCGTGAGGTCACGGAGCTGCTCCGCCTCGGCACCGGCCCGGGCCCGGTCCAGGTCCTCCACCCGCATGAGGAACCGCCGGCCGGTGGACCGGGCAAAGAGCCAGGCAAGGATCGCCGTCCGGAGGTTGCCGACGTGCAGTTCACCGGACGGGCTGGGGGCGAAGCGGCCTGCTGAGCTCATGGGACCAGCCTATGCCGGGCAGCACAAGAGCCCCTCAGCTACCGATGACTTCGGGACATCCGACGTCGGTGGCTCAGGGGCTCTTGCCGTGTGGTGATGCGTGTGCGGAAAGACGATGCGTGAACAAGAGTCAATCAGCGGCGGGTTCCTTGCGGGAGCCTCATCCAGGGTCCGGGTGGTGTGCCGGGGTGCCTGTAGCCTTCGGAACCGCGGCGGTGGCCCCGTTCCTTTGTTGTCATCATTTGAGCAGAAGCCCTACAGTTGGTGCAACGGAGAGCGGCAGGGCTGGTCAGTCTGATCAACCCGGCACGGCCCGGCGAACAGGGAGTGGTCATTTTGCAGGAACTGGACCCGACGGACCGGCGGATCCTCGCCGCATTGGACGACGATCCCCGCGTCCCGGTCATGGTGCTGGCGCAGAAGCTGGGCCTGGCCCGCGGCACTGTGCAGTCGCGCCTGGAGCGGATGACGGCATCGGGAGCACTGCGCCCCAACAGCAGCCGGGTCCTGCCCTCCGCACTGGGCCGCGGCGTGGCGGCCGCGGTGAGCGCTGAGTTGGACCAGAGCCACCTCAACGAGGCCATTGCGGCCCTTCGCAACATCCCGGAAGTGCTCGAATGCCATGCCCCGGCCGGCGACACCGACCTGCTGATCCGGGTGGTGGCCAAGAGCCCGGATGACCTCTACCGCGTGTCCGAGGAAATCCGGCTGTGCCCGGGCATCGTCCGGACGTCAACGAGCATGTTCCTCCGCGAGGTCATTCCTTACCGGACCACGGGCTTGCTGGGCGCCTGACGCGCGTGCGGTTCAGACCGGCGGGCCGATGTTGGTCTTCAGGTTCTTCATCACCAGGGTGGACGTCAGCCGTTCGACGCCGGGCAGCGAGGTCAGCTCGCTGTCGTAGAAGCGCTGGTAGGACGGCAGGTCTTCGGCGATGACCTTGAGGAGGTAGTCCGGCGAGCCGAAGAGCCGCTGGGCCTCGACGATGTTGGGGTTGTCCGCCACCCGGTTCTCGAAGATTTCCATGGTGGAACGGTCCACCTGGCGCAGGGTCACGAACACGATCGCCTCGAACCCGAGCCCCACGGCGGCCGGATCGACGTCCGCGCGGTATCCCCGGATGATGCCGGCGGTCTCCAGGTCACGCAACCGGCGGTGGCAGGGGGCCACCGTCAGCCCCACCTTCGCGGCCAGCGCCGTGGCGGTCATCCGGCCGTCCGTTTGGAGGTGGCGCAAAATATTCCTGTCAATGTCGTCGATCACGCAATAATCTTACCGTCAATGCGCGATTCCCCAGTAAATAGGCGAACACTTCCGGGCTGAATTTGCCTAGAGTTTTCCCTGTACCTGCCACGAGGTACCGCACCCCTGGAGCCCCCCGTGAACCCCCAACTTTTCCTCGCCTTTCTGGTTGTCGCCGTCGCCCTGGCGTGCACGCCCGGCGTCGACTGGGCTTATTCGATCGCCGCGGGGCTGCGGCAACGCAGCTTCGCTCCCGCCGTCGCCGGACTGTGCGGCGGCTACGCCCTGCACACGGCATTGCTGGTTCTGGGATTGGCGGCGCTGCTGGCCGGGATGCCGGGTGTTCTCGGCTGGCTGACGGCCGCGGGCGCCCTGTACCTGCTGTGGCTGGGCCTGAGCACCCTGCGGTCCTGGCGGGGAGCCAGCTTCGGTACCGGCACGGACTCTCCCCCGGCGGCCGCGCCCGCGAGCCAGCTCCGGGTCTTCCTCCAGGGCATCGGGATCAGCGGGATCAACCCCAAGGGCCTGCTGTTCTTCGTGGCCCTGATTCCGCAGTTCGTCAGCCCCGACGCCGCGCTGCCGGTCCCGGTCCAGTCCGGGCTGCTGGGGCTCACGTTCGTGCTTCTCGTGGCGGTCATCTACAGCTGCGTCGCGCTGCTGTCCCGGAAACTGCTGCATGCCCGGCCCGGGGCCGCCCGCCATGTGACCCTGGCCAGCGGGATCATCATGCTGGTCCTGGGCGTCCTGCTGCTCGCCGAGCAGGCCGCGCCCGCCGCCGCCGCTATTTTCGCTGCATGTACCACTCGGTGAAGGACGAGGCGCGGCCGTCCGCGGTGAGCTGGATGATCCACAGGTTGTCGTAGCTGCGGCTGTTGCCGCGGTAGGTGGTCAGGCCCTGCACGAACGCCCGGCCGCCGTCGACCCCCAGCAGCTTCCACTCAAAGGTCCAGTCGTCCGGTTCGTCTCGCCCGGCCAGCCAGTGCTCCACGATGTCTTCCCGGCCCTGCCAGGGTTCGGCCTCCTGGGGGCTGGTCGCATAGACGGCATCCTCCGTGAACAGAGCGCGGATGTCCTCGGGATCATTGCTTGTCCACGCCGTGATGTAGTGCTGCATCCAGCGCGCCACCGCATCTCTCATGCCTCGTTTCTACCCCCGGCCCCGGGGGCCCGCAAGAGTAGTGGTTACGTGGTTTTAGCCATGTTTTCCCGTGGGTGCCGCACGGGAGGAGGTCAGTCGCCGTCGGCGCCGCCGTACTCACGGTCCCAGAGTTCATGCATTTCCGCGTCCTTGCGGATGGCCTTCACGGCCTCCACCTGCGCCGGCTTCCGGCGCTGCCAGTCACGGTACCCAAGGGTTTTGCGGCCGGCGTCCAGCAGGAGCAGGGCCTGGTCCGTCAGTGCGTCGCTGCGCAGGGTGAAGTCCGTCTTCCGGCGCCGCAGGACCTCCTGCAGCGCGGACCGCGCAGCGCCGTAGGATCCGAGCCTGCGCAGGGAGCGGGCGCGCACCAGCAGCAGCGCGGCGGCCAGGTCGTCGGCGTTGAGCAGGCCCTCGGTGTCCGCCACCACGTCGTCGTCGTGGCCGAGTTCGGCCGCCAGGGAACAGCGCGCCAGCGCCAGCGGGAACGACGGCGGCAGGCCGGCCAGCGCTGCCAGGGCCGCTTCGGCCTGGCCGGTCTCGCGCAGGGAGTGGGACAAGGCCAGGAACACGGCCTCCTCGCTGAAGAGGACCGGAACCTCAATCCGTTCGGCAACCTCGACCCTGGTGACCACCCCGGCCAGGTATACGGCGGCGTAGCGGTTGGCGTCGGCGTCGTTGCGCATGCTGAGGCCGCGCTGCAGGAGTTCGGAGGCGCGCAGATGGCTGCCGTGCGAGTAGGCCAGCAGACCGGCCATGAGATAGCAGAGCCCGGCCCAGCCGGGGTAGGTGCGGGCCAGCGTGATCAGCCGGTCCGGATCGGTGCTGCCAAAAATGGCGGCGTGTACGGCTTTGGCTATCTTCGCGGACGCCCGGCCAGTCACTTTGCCCAGCCGCGGCACGCCGCCCTCGGCGGTGAGGGTTCCGGGCCTCCGGCCCGCCATGAGTCCGGTCAGCACGCCGCCCGCGGATCCGGCCAGGCCGCGGACGGGTGTCCGGACCACGGGTTTGCGGAACGGTGACAGGTCACGGGTGTCGGTGTACGGCCTGCCCTGCACCCCGGACCGCCCCGCCGGGAGTTGGCCCGCGGGAATGTCGTCTGTGGCGTTGCGTTGGGCGGATTCGCCAAGTCCGGCGCTCATTCCCTCATCGTAATAGGGCCGGCTGCGCGCAGCTAGGCGGCCGCGGCCACCCAGAGACCGATCAGCCAGGTGCTCGCCGATAGGCACGCCAGGCCGAATTCCACGATCATGCCCAGGCCCGTGGCCTTCAGCGCGGCCCAGCTCGAGGCCACCGCGCTGCCGAACGCGCGCGTGCGCAGCAGCTCGCTGAGCAGGAGCCCGGCCGCGAAGCCCACGAACAGCCCCACGACGGGGATGACGAACATGCCCACCACGCCCAGGACGAGCCCCACCACCACGGAGCGGCTCGGAATGCGGTGCTGCTTGAGCTTCCGCCCGGTCAGGACGGTGCTGGCAGCCATGCCCGCCAGGACGAACGCCAGGCCGACCCCGAAGACCACCCAGCCCGTGGTCCCGGCACCGCCCCACAGCGCCCAGGCCAGCAGGCTCAGCGCGATCAGGATGCTGCCGGGCAGGACGGGAATGATCGTCCCGGCCACGCCCACCAGAATGGCGAGGCCACACAACACGGTCACGACAGCCTCGGGGTTCATGGCCCCAGTCTAGGCCCGGGTCCAGACGACGGCGACGGCGGCACTCCCCCCAAGGAAGCGCCGCCGTCGCGGTGTGGAACTGCAGGCTGCCGGGCTAGCCGGCGTCGACCGCCGCGGCGACTGCCGCGGAGACCGCCGGAGCCACCCGGGGGTCCAGCGGGCTGGGCACGATGTAGTCGGCGGCGAGGTCCTCCTCGGCCAGCTCGGCGATGGCCCTGGCCGCGGCCAGCTTCATGGCCGGCGTGATGCGGCGGGCGCCGGCGTCGAGGGCTCCGCGGAAGATGCCGGGGAACGCCAGGACGTTGTTGATCTGGTTCGGGAAGTCGCTGCGCCCGGTGGCGACCACGGCCGCGTACTTGCCGGCGACCTCGGGCAGGACTTCCGGGTCCGGATTGGACAGAGCGAACACGATCGAGCTGTGGTTCATCAGTTTCAGATGCTCCTCGTCCAGCTTGGAAGAGGAGACGCCCACGAACACGTCGGCGCCGAGCAGCGCCTCGCCGGGGCCGCCGGTCACGCCGCGGGGGTTGCTGCGGGCGGCGAGCTCTGCCTTCTTGCTGGCCGGGTCGGCGGCGATGTCCGCGCGGTCCGTACTGATAGCACCGCGGGAGTCCAGGAGGACGACGTCGCCGATTCCGGCGGTCAGCAGGATTTCGGCGACGGCGATGCCCGCGGCGCCGGCGCCGGAGACCACGACGCGCAGGCTCTCGAGGGCACGGCCGGTCACCTTGGCGGCGTTAGTCAGGGCGGCGAGGACCACGACGGCGGTGCCGTGCTGGTCATCGTGCATGACCGGGCAGTCCAGGGCCTCGATGAGCTTTTCCTCGAGCTCGAAGCAGCGCGGCGCGGCGATGTCCTCAAGGTTGACGGCGCCGAAGCTCGGGCGCAGCCGGACCAGCGTCTCGATGATTTCATCGACGTCCGTGGTGTTCAGGACCAGCGGGATGGAGTCGAGCTCGCCGAAGGCCTTGAAGAGTGCGGACTTTCCCTCCATGACGGGCAGCGAGGCACTGGCGCCGATGTTGCCCAGGCCGAGCACGGCCGTGCCGTCACTGACGACGACGACGAGGCGCTCGGCCCATGTGAGCGTCTTGGCGAGCTCCGGCTTGGCGTGGATGGCCCGGCTGACCTGGGCGACGCCGGGCGTGTAGGCGATGGAGAGGTCGCGCTTGCTGGCGAGCGGGACGGTGCTGGAAATCGACAGCTTGCCGCCCTGGTGGGATGCGAAGATTTCTTCGTCGCTGAGCACGACTGTCTCGGCTGGGGAAGCGGATTCGGCGGGAATGATCGTTTCAGTGGACACGTCGTTGTCTCCTGGGAATCACCGTGGGCGCACGGCTCGTGGATCTTGGACAGGGATGTCCAAGGCGGTCTGGCGGGGCCTCGGCGGCGACCAAAGGTGGCGGTCGCCGGTGGAGCCCCGGAACTTGCTGGCGTCGGCCGACTCCGGTCCAGCCATGGTACGCAAGGCAGGCTGCCGGTTACGGACCGCCTCAATGCCCCGACCGCTAGGTGAAACGTTTATCCACCGTTTTATGTGACCCAGATCACGCCTGCCGACCCTTTTTGCGGCGGATTGGTCTAGACCGGTTACGCGGCCTGGCGGGCGCGTTCCAGGAGCGAGCAGGCCTTCTTAAGGTCTTCTTCGGCCTCGAAGAGGGACAGCCGGCGGCAGCGGACGGCCTGGACCAGACCAGTGACCGTCAGCAGGAGGACCCGGGCGACGGCGGCGTCGCCGCACGCGGCCGTCACCGCTTTCTCCGCCGTTGCGTCGATCTCGCGGAGCAGCCGCGTGGTGTCCGTGTCCTTGACGTAAACGGCCCGGTTGAGGCACTGCTCCACGGCCGGCTGCATGAGGCGCATGTGAAAGATCTCCATCACGACGCCCACGGGGGCCTGGACCGCAACTTTCCCGGCCGTCGGCGTGCTTGCCGCGAGGAGTTCGCCCAGCTGCTTGCGGTAGAGGGCCAGGACCAGTTGCGTGGCCGAGGGGAAATAGCGGTACAGCGTCCCCAGCGGAACATCCGCCTTGGCCGCCACTTCGGACAGCACCACGGAGTCCAGGCCCTTGCGCGCAAAGCCCGCGGCGACGTCGAGGATCCGCACGTAACGGAGCCGCTGCCGGGGCAGAGTGGGCGGAGGAGCCATCGGTGGAAGATCTGAGTGAAAGTCAGGCATCAGCAGCGTTCCGGGGGTCGTCTCTCTCGGCAGCCGGGAACGAACCCCACAGCGCTGCCGCGGCAATTGCCGTCCACTATACGCCACCAAACCGGGCGTCCGGCCAGTCAACCGGGGCTTCGGCGTCCCCGGGGAGGGCGGGTGCGGCTCAGTCCACGCCCTTGATCTTCACCACGAATACGGCGCCGAGGAGCCCGATCGCGGCAGCGGCCACATAGAGGGACACGTAGCCTCCCCAGAGGGCCACGAACGGGAACGCGATGAGCGGGGCGAGCACCTGCGGCAGTGAATTGGCGATGTTGATGACGCCCAGGTCCTTGCCCCGGTTCAGCGCAGTGGGAAGGACCTCGGTGATGAGGGCGAAATCCACCGCCAGGTAGCAGCCGAAGCCGAGGCCCAGCACGGACGCCCCGGCCAGCGCCCCGGGCCACGTGGGCGCGAACGCGAGAATGAGGGAAGCCGCGGCGATCACGGCGGACGAGATGATGACCAGCGGTTTCCGGCGGCCCATCCGGTCGCTCAGCCGCCCGCCCGCGACGCTGGTGATGATGACCATGACCGCGTACAGGCCGGTCAGGATCAGGACGCCCAGCTCGGGCTCGATGCCTTGGGTTTCGCGGACCCGGACGGCGTCGGTGAGGAAGAACAGCAGGTAGAGGGTGATCATGTGGTTGCCGATGTTCACCAGCAGCCGGGTCAGCCAGGCCCAGGCGAAATCAGGATGGCGGGCCGGGGAAATCCAGAAGCCCCGGACAAACCCGGCCAGGCTGAACGGCGGGCGGGCCCCCGCGGGCAGCGGGACGTCGTCGTTCCGGAAGAAATACAGCACGACGCCGGCGAGCAGCGCGAGCGCGCTGACAAGGTATCCCGCGGCGAAGTTTCCAGTGACGGCGGCGGCGATCACCGCGCCGGCCAGGATGCCGACCGTCTGGCCCATGGCCGCCAGGCCGCCTACCGTGCCGCGCTGCGGAACGGGCACGCGGTCCGGGATCGCCGCCGTGATGGCCGCGTAGGCGCCGTTGCAGCCGGCCTGGACCAGGCACCAGAGCAGTGTCATGACGGCGACGTTCGGGGCGCCGGCCAGCGCGATCAGGGCCGCGGCGCCCAGGACGGCGCCGGCGACCACCCAGGGGACGCGCCGGCCCCGGCGCGAGGTGGTGCGGTCGCTGAAGGCGCCGCAGAGGGGGTTGGCCACGAGCGAGACTGCGGCGCCCGCACCCGTCACGAGGGCCAGGATGGCCTCCTTGTCGGGTTCGCTGAAGGCGGCCGCCTGCTGGCCCATGAGCACCTGGAGCGGGCCGAAGAACGCGGCGTTGATCCCCACGTTGACGAGCACGACGCCCGCGGTCCATATCGGGCGGACGCGGCGGTCAGGTTCGGCGAGCGCCGGCGCGGTGGTCTCGGACATGCTCATGGTTCCCCCGGAACTGATGTGCTGAATCTGATGTATCAGTGCGGTGCCAGACTACCGCGGGCAGCCTGTCAGCAGTGGCACGCGGGCCGTGCATGTGCGAGTCTCGGGGATGAGCCCCGCTGTCAACGCATCCAGCCAAACCCAAGGAGTGACCGTGACCGTTTCCGTCGTCAATACCGCAGACCTCTACGATGAGCGCGGCGCGGACCTGGACTCCGTGTCCGTGCAGTTCCAGTCGCTGGGCGGCCGCACCCACTTCAGCGGCCCGGTGCGGACCATCCGGTGCTTCGAGGACAACGCGCTGGTCAAGTCCGTGCTGGCCACTCCCGGGAACGGCTCCGTCCTGGTGGTCGACGGCGCCGGATCCCTCCGCACCGCGCTGATGGGGGACCTGATCGCGGCGAGCGCCGTCGCGAACGGCTGGGCCGGCGTCGTGATTAACGGTGCGATCCGGGACCGGACCGCCATTGCCGGGCTGCCGCTCGGGGTTAAGGCCCTGGGCAGCAACCCGCGCAAAAGCGCCAAGGAGGGCGCCGGGGACGTTGACGTGCCGCTGGAGATCGACGGCGTGGCCATCCGCCCCGGCGCGATGATCTGGTGCGATCCGGACGGGATCCTGGTCGAAAGGTAAGGACTTTCTTCGCTGAGGACATTTTCGGTGAGGACATTTTTCGCCGGAAGGTAGTGGCGGGAACATTTCAGCCCGTAACATAGTTACTGAAAGCAACTATCAGCTTTCCCCCACACTTCCCCCTGGAGCAGTCATGTCCAAAACCACCTCCGTGCGCGCCGCAGGAGAGGTCCTGACCCACCGTCAGACCGTCACCGTCATGGTGGGACTCATGCTCGGCATGTTCCTGTCCTCGCTGGACCAGACGATCGTGTCCACCTCGATCTACACGATCGCGAACGACCTCGACGGCCTGTCCCTGCAGGCCTGGGCCACCACGGCTTACCTGATCACCTCCACCGTGAGCACGCCGCTCTACGGCAAGCTCAGCGACATCTTCGGGCGCCGCCCGCTGTACCTGATCGCCATCCTGATCTTCCTCGCCGGTTCGCTCTACGCCGGATCGGTCCACTCCATGACCGAGCTCGCCATCGCCCGCGGCATCCAGGGCATGGGCGCCGGCGGCCTGCTGGCCCTCGCCCTGACCATCATCGGCGACATCGTGGCGCTCAAGGACCGCGCCAAGTACCAGGGCTACTTCATGTCCGTTTTCGGCATCTCCTCCGTCCTGGGTCCGGTGATCGGCGGTGCCTTCGCGGGCACCGAGACCATCCTCGGGATCGACGGCTGGCGCTGGGTGTTCCTCATCAACCTGCCGATCGGGATCGCCGCCCTCACGGTGGTGTTCATGTACCTGCACCTGCCGGCCAAGCATGTGAAGCAGAAGATCGACTACTGGGGCGCCGCGGCCATCACCCTGGCGATCGTCCCGCTCCTGCTCGTGGCCGAACAGGGCCGCACCTGGGGCTGGACCTCCGCCAACGCCTACCTCTGCTACGCGCTGGGCGTCGTGGGCATCATCGCGTTCCTGCTGGCCGAAAAGCGCGCCGGCGACTACGCCCTGATCCCGCTCCGGCTCTTCCAGAACATCACCTTCGGCCTGTCCTCACTGCTGAACTTCATCATCGGCATCGGCATGTTCGGCGCCATCGCGATGCTGCCCATGTACCTGCAGCTGGTCAAGGGCCTGACCCCCACCGAGGCCGGCCTCATGATGATCACCTTCACCGTGGGCATCCTCAGCGGTTCCATCACGGCCGGCCGGACCATCTCGTCGTCGGGCACGTACCGGATCTTCCCGATCCTGGGCACCGCGGTCCTGACCGCCGCCGCCGTCGTCATGGGCCTCTCCCTCGGCGTCGACACGCCGCTGTGGGTTCCGGGCGTCATTGCCGTGTTCTTCGGCCTGGGCCTGGGCTTCTGCATGCAGCCGCTGACCCTGGCAATGCAGGTCTCCGTGCCGTCGAAGGACATGGGCGTGGGCACCTCCTCGGCCGCGTTCTTCCGCTCGATGGGCGGCGCGGTCGGCACGGCCGTGTTCATCTCCATGCTCTTCAGCCTCGCCGCGGACAAGATCGCCACCGGCATGAAGGACGCCGTGCAGAACGCGGACTACCTCAAGGTGCTCAAGGACCCGGCAGTGGCGGCCGACCCTGCCAACGCCAAGCTGTACGACTTCTTCAAGAACGGCGCCAGCAACGACTCCCTGAACGACACCAGCTGGCTGCACACCGCCAACCCGACCCTGACCCGCCCCATCACCGAGGGCTTCGCCCAGTCGATCGACGCCGTCATGCTCACGGCGGCCGTGCTGACCGGCGTCGCGTTCCTGATCACCTTCGCCCTGCCGAACAAGAAGCTCACGGACCCGAAGACCATCGCTAAAGAGAGCGCCGCGGCCGCCGCCCACTAGGCCCGGCCGAAAACCTCCGCACCCGCGTCACGGCAGTCAGTCTTTGGACTGGCTGCCGTCGCCGTTTCCACGGAAAACCGGGGCGGGGCGCCGGCGCCGGCCGTGAAAGCCTGCGCCGCGTGACACGCCGGCCGCCGCCCACGAGGAATGTAAGCTTTCTCTCATTCTTGGCCCCTGTGACCGGCGCCGCAGCGGGTCCGGTGTAAGACTGGGTAGCTGCGGCACGGGCCGCGAACCGAGATTTGCCGAGGGAGCCTTATGACCACCACCCAGGACCAGACCACCGCCAAGATCCCCAAAAGGGTGATCTGGCTGGCCGTGGCGGGCGCCGTCGGCGGCTTCCTCTTCGGTTTCGACTCGTCGGTGGTCAACGGTGCCGTGGACGCCATCAAGGAGGAGTTCGCGCTCAGCGAGGCCGTGACCGGCTTGGCCGTGGCCGTCGCCCTGCTCGGCTGCGCGGCGGGCGCCTTCCTCGCCGGCAAGGTGGCCGACCGCTACGGCCGGATCCCGGCCATGAAGCTCGGCGCCCTGCTCTTCCTGGTCAGCGCCATCGGCACCGGCTTCGCGTTCGGCGTCTGGGACCTGATCTTCTGGCGCCTCGTCGGCGGCCTGGGCATCGGCCTGGCCTCCGTGATCGCCCCGGCGTACATCTCCGAGATCTCTCCGCGCCACGTCCGCGGCCGCCTGGCCTCGCTCCAGCAGCTCGCCATCACCACCGGCATCTTTGCCGCCCTGCTTTCCGACGCCGTGTTCGCCACCACCGCCGGCGGCGCGGACCAGAACCTGCTCGGCATCGAAGCCTGGCGCTGGATGTTCCTTGCCGGCGCCGTGCCCGCCGTCGTCTACGGCTGGATCGCGTTTACCCTGCCGGAATCCCCGCGGTTCCTGGTGTTCAAGGGCAAGGACGAGGAAGCCCTCAAGGTCTTCAAGTCGATCGCCCCGGGTGAGGACACCGACCGCCACCTG
The DNA here is from genome assembly GCF_003352915.1 of Arthrobacter sp. PM3. Taxonomy (NCBI): domain Bacteria; kingdom Bacillati; phylum Actinomycetota; class Actinomycetes; order Micrococcales; family Micrococcaceae; genus Arthrobacter; species Arthrobacter sp. PM3. The sequence continues at coordinate 1,292,290 of NZ_CP022314.1, forward strand.
CGCGAGATCAAGCAGGCCATCGAGGAGGACAAACTCGCCGGCCAGAAGGGATCCCTCCGCGGCAAGGTCTTCGGCCTGCAGGCCGTGGTCTGGATCGGCATTATCCTCTCGGTCCTGCAGCAGTTTGTCGGCATCAACGTGATCTTCTACTACTCCACCACCCTGTGGAAGGCCGTGGGCTTCCAGGAAAAGGATTCGCTCACCATCTCCGTGGCCACCTCCATCACCAACATCCTGGTGACGCTGGTGGCGATCGCGCTCGTGGACCGGATCGGCCGGCGCCCCATCCTGCTCGCCGGCTCCATCGGCATGGCCGTCTCGCTGGGCACCATGGCCCTGGCCTTCGGCTCGGCCACCGGGTCCGGGGACGCGATCACGCTGCCCGGCGCCTGGGGCCCGGCCGCCCTGGTCGCCGCCAACGTGTTCGTCATCAGCTTCGGCGCCTCGTGGGGTCCGCTGGTGTGGGTGCTCCTGGGCGAAATCTTCCCGTCCCGGATCCGGGCCCGCGCCCTGGGCCTGGCCGCCGCCGCCCAGTGGATCGCCAACTTCGCGATCACCCTGAGCTTCCCGGTCATGGCTGCCGCCTCGCTGCCCCTGACGTACGCCATGTACGCGCTGTTCGCCGCGGCGTCGTTCTTCTTCGTCATGTTCAAAGTGCCCGAAACCAACGGCATGTCCCTGGAGCAGGCCGAGACGCTGTTCGTGCCCAAGGGGTCGGCGAAGAATTCCGCCCGGGCCTGAGCCCGTCCCTGAACCTGCAGGGGTAACAACAGGGGTAACAGAAACGCCCATGCTCCGCGGAGCATGGGCGTTTCTGGTGTCCGGGCGGGCTAGACGACGTGCGGTTCGTGCGCCGCGAGGTACCGCCGGCCGCCGAAGACCACGGCAATCGCGACCACCATCGCCAGCGCGCCTGCGTAGAACGGCACCTGCGGGCCGAAGTGCTCACCCAACTGCGCGGCGGCGAACGGCGCCAGGGCCCCGCCCATCCAGCGCACGAAGTTGTACCCGGCGGAAGCCACCGGGCGCGGCGAATCCGAGACGCCCATGGCCAGTTCCGTGTAGATCGTGTTGTTAATGCCCAGGAGCGCCCCGGACAGCACCACAAGGACAACGACGGCGGGCACCGAGTGCCCCGCGGCCAGGCCCAGTCCCACGAGGTCCAGCATCAGCAGGGCCAGGGTGCCGGTGAGGACCCGGACGGCCCCGAAACGGTTCTGCAGCACGGGCGCCACGAACACCGAGAAAACGGCGACGGCGACGCCCCAGCCGAAGAACACCCCGCCGATCCCGTAGGCGTCCATCCCCAGGATGAAGGGCGTGAAGGCCAGGACGGTGAAGAAGCCGTAGTTGTAGAACAGGCCGCTGGCCGCCGTCGTCCGCAGTCCCCTGTGACCCAGGGCGAGCAGCGGGTCCCGGAGCCGGACCTTGCGTCCGGGCAGCGGGGTCCTGGGCAGCAGGGCAATGAGGGCGATGAAGGCCGACGCCATGAGCGCGGCGGTGCCGAAGAACGGTGCGCGCCACTGCCAGCCGCCCAGCACGGCCCCCAGGAGCGGGCCGAGCGAAATGCCCAGGCCAAGGGTGGCCTCGTAGAGGATGATGGCCGTTCCGGCGCCGCCGCTCGCGACGCCGACAATCACCGCCAGGGCGGTGGCCACGAAGAGGGCGTTGCCCAGTCCCCAGCCGGCCCGGAAGCCGATGAGTTCACCCACGCTGCCGGAGGTGCCGGACAGCGACGCGAAGACCACGATCACGGCCAGCCCGATCAGGAGGGTGCGCTTTCCGCCGATCCGGGACGAGACGTACCCGGTGATCAGCATGGCCACGGCGGTCACCATGAAATAGCTGGTGAAGAGCAGTGAGACCTGGCTCGGCGAGGCGTCGAGGTTCTTGGCGATCGCCGGCAGGATGGGGTCCACCAGGCCGATGCCCATGAAGGCGAACACGGCCGCGAGAGCCGTCGCCCACACCGCCTTGGGCTGTTTGAGTAGTGAGGCCTTCTCGGCCTCGAGGGTTTGTTCGGCTGCCGGCAGGGTGTCGGCGGGCTGGCCGTGCATGGGGGCACTCCTCAGCTGTTGTTGGTTCGCCTGGATCTCAGGCCTGAAGCGTTGAATTGATTTTGCCGATCACCGGCAGGGCTGCCGCGAGGGCGGCGCGGTCGTCGGCCGACAGGGTGGCCAGGATGCCGGCCATGACGGCGTTGCGGCGCTCGTTGGCGGCGTCGACGGCGGCGCGGCCGGCCGCGGTGAGGGTCACCCGGACGGCGCGGGAGTCGCTGGGGTCCGGTTCGCGGCGGGCGAGGCCGGCGCGTTCGAGCTTGATGATCTGCTCGGTGGCGCTGGGCACCCTGACGCCGAGGTTCCGGGCGATCTCGCCCACCCGGACGCCGTCGCCGGTCAGCATCTTCAGCGTGCTCAACTGGGCGGCGCTGAGTTCGCCGTCGGCGTCCAGCCGGCGGACCAGGTAGATGCTGTGGCGGAGGGCCTCGCGGAAATCCTGGGCGAGGACAAGGAGGCCGGGATCTGCCGGTTCACTGACGTTCATACTTAGGTACCCTAACAGTTAGGCAACCTAAGATCAACCGTCCGATCCTCCCGCACTTTCTGCACGAAAAACGCGGACCCTCCCTCACATCCGGTGAGGGAGGGTCCGCGTGTGCCGGGTCAGTGAGGGAGCGTCGGCCGAAAGCCCGCAGGACCTGAGGGAGGGTCGGCCGAAAACCCGCAGGACCTGAGGGAGGGTCGGGGGTTGGGGCGGTTAGACGACCGCCTTAGCTTCCTCAATGAGGGAGGAGACGGCGGCGAAGAGCGGGTGGCCCGGGGCCAGGCCCGTGATCTTCTCCGTGGCCTCGTCGGGCGTGGACGCGGACAGGATCTTCGCCAGCTCCACGGCCTCGGCGTCGGCGGGATCGTTGAACCGCAGGGCCGCGGCGATCGCCCCGAGCAGCGCTTCCGGGACAATTCCGCGTTCGGCGAGCTCGGCGGCCGGCCCGATGAACCGTTCGTGCCGGCTGAGCTTGCGTAGCGGGGCCCGGCCCACCCGGGCGACGGTGTCCGGCAGGTGCGGGTTGGAGAACCGGCCGAGGATCTTCTCCACGTAGGCCTCCTGCTGCTCGCGGTTGAAGCCGTGCTTGGCCACCAGCAGTTCCTTGGTTTCGTCCAGGACGGCGCGGACGTCGGCGGCAACGTCCTGGTCGGCCATGGCCTCGGAAATCTTGCCCAGTCCCGCCTCGAATCCGAAGTAGGCCGCCGACGCGTGCCCCGTGTTCACCGTGAACAGCTTCCGCTCGATGTATGGCCCGAGGTCGTCCACGAAGGTTGCCCCCGGGATGGCCGGCTCTTTCCCGGCGAACGGGGTGCGGTCGATCACCCACTCGTAGAACGTCTCCACCGTGACATCCAGGCCCTGCCCCGCTTCCTGGTTGGGCACGATCCGGTCCACGGCCGTGTTGGCGAACACGGCGGCGGCGTCAAGGTCGCCGGCTGCCGGGTCCCATTGGGCCGTGACTTCTGACTTCAGGATGTCGGTCGCGTTGATGGCGTTCTCGCAGGCCATGACCTGCAGCGGCGCCAGCCCGGCGGCGCGGGCCGCAATGCCCTTGGCGATCAGGGGCGCCACGAACTTCAGGATGTGCGGCCCCACCGCGGTGGTGACGATGTCCGCCGTCGCAATTTCCGCAACGACGTCGCCTTCCTGGGTGCCGGAGTTCAGGGCGCGGAAGTTGTCGACCGTACGGACGGCGGGGCTCTCCCCCACTTCGTGGACCTGGTAGCTGTCCGCGGCGGCCAGCCGGGTGATGAGGGCGTCCGCGACGTCGGCGAACACCACCTCATACCCTGCCTCGTGCAGCAGCAGGCCCACGAACCCGCGGCCGATGTTCCCGGCTCCGAAATGAACAGCCTTCACTAGGAGTTGACCTTTCCAAAGAGGGCCAGGACTTCCTCCACCGTGGTGGCCGCCTCAAGCTGCGCCACCTGCGCCTTGTTGGTGAAGACCTTGGCGATCGAGGCCAGGATCTGCAGGTGTTCGTTGTTGACGCCGGCCACGCCGACCACGAACTTCACTTCCTTGCCGTTCCAGTCGATGCCGTTCGGGTACCGGATCACGGACACCGCGGACTTCATGATGTGGTCCTTCGCGGCGTTGGTGCCGTGCGGGATGGCGAGGTAGCTGCCCATGTACGTGGAGACGGATTCCTCGCGTTCGTGCATGGCGTCCAGGTAGCCGGAGTCGACGGCGCCGCGGTCCAGCAGGAGCTGCCCGGCCTCGTCGATCGCGGCGTCCCGCGTGGTTGCGGTGCCGCTGAGGACGACGCTTTCGGCGACCAGGATGCCGGCGGGACCCGCTTCGGGCCCGGCCTCTGCAGGCGCTTCGGCCGCCGCGGCGGCCGGGACTTCGGCCCCCGCGGCTTCGGGGGCCGCTTCGCCGTCGGTGTTGCTGGCCTTGACCAGTTCCACGATCTCGTCGTACCGCGGGCTGTTCATGAAGTTGTCCACCGAGACGTGGACGGCGCTGGCGGTGGCGGGCTTGGCCCGTTCCGTCAGGTCCTGGTGCGTGATCACGACGTCGTAAGTGTCGCTGAGGTTGGCGATGGCCGAATTGGTGACCTTGACGTCCGGGAAGCCTGCGGCCTTGATCTTGTTGCGGAGCACGGAGGCGCCCATCGCGCTGGAGCCCATACCTGCGTCACAGGCAAAGACGATGTTCTTGATCGGGGTCGTGAGGACGGCGACGCCGCTGGCGCCGACGCCTTCACCGATGAGGGCGGAGGAAACGGAGCTCTTCTTGCCCTTCAGGGCCTCCATCTTGTGGGTGGCCTGGTCGAGGTCGTCTTCGGCGGGCGCCTTGCTGGCCTTCAGGATGACCGAGGCGATGAGGAAGGACACTGTGGTGGCGAACAGCACCGAGAGGGTGACGCCGACATAGCTGTCGCGTGCGGTGGCGGCGTAGACAGCGATGATGCTGCCCGGGGCGGCCGGGGACCGGAGTCCGGCGCCGGTGACCACCAGGGTGAAGATGCCGGTCATGCCGCCGCCGATTGCGGCGAGGATCATGATGGGCTTCATCAGCACGTACGGGAAGTAGATCTCGTGGATGCCGCCGACAAACTGGATGACGGCTGCGCCAGGGGCGGATGCCTTCGCGAGTCCCTTGCCGAAGAACGAGTAGGCGAGCAGGATGCCGAAGCCCGGACCGGGATTGGCTTCGAGCAGGAACAGGATGGACTTGCCCTGCTCGAGCGCCTGCTGGGTGCCCAGCGGGGTGAGGATGCCGTGGTTGACGGCGTTGTTCAGGAACAGGACTTTTGCGGGCTCGATGAAGATGCTGGTGAAGGGCAGCAGGCCGTTGATGACCAGGAATTCGACGACGGCGCTGGCGCCGTTGCTGAAGGCCTTGACGACCGGGCCGACAACCATCATGCCGACGACCGCCATGATGGCGGCCAGGATGCCGGCCGAGAAGTTGTCGATCAGCATTTCGAAGCCGGGCTTGACGCGGCCTTCCCAGATCTTGTCCGCCTTCATCATGAGCCAGCCCGTGAGCGGGCCGAGGATCATGGCGCCGATGAACATGGGGATGTCAGTACCGACGATCACACCCATGGTGGCCACCGCACCGACCACGCCGCCACGCACGCCGTAGACCATGCGGCCGCCGGTGTAGCCGATCAGCAGCGGGAGCAGGTACGTGATCATCGGCCCGACCAGCTTGCCGAGCTCCTCATTGGGGAAGAAGCCCGCCGGGATGAACAGGGCCGTGATGAAACCCCACGCGATGAACGCGCCGATGTTCGGCATGATCATGCCGGACAGGAACGTCCCGAATTTCTGGACGTGTACGCGCGCACTGGTACGTGGTTTCGCAACTGTCTCTGTTGCCATGTGAATTCCTAACCGTCGTTCCCGCTGCTTTGCAGGATGGATATTTTCGCCGAGCTAGCTGGTGGAGCTGGTGGAGATCCGGTGGAGCCATTCGAGAAAGAGCTTGAGTTCCGAACTGGAGAGCTGGTCCGAGTGGGACGCCTGGAGTGCTGCGTTCAGGGCAATAGCCGCCACGACCACGGAGGATTTTCCGCCGTCGTCAGCCGCGTTGTTCCGGGCCTGATCGGTGGAGACCGCAAAGATCATGGCGTCGCGGGTCATGGCGGACAGCTCGAGGTTGCGCTCGGGCGCCTTTTCCGCGATCAACATGAGGGTCACGCCCACGTTTGCGGCCAGAATACTCCTGGCCGCCTCCCGGGGCGGGACGTTGAGCTGGCCGGCCACAGCCGCCTTGTTGAGCATCTCCTCCATGAGGGCCTCGGCGTCGGCGACGATCGCCGGCCGGCTCTCAGGGCGAATATTGCCAAACATGACGAGGTAGAGTTCCGGCTGCTTCAGCCCGAACTGCACGTGGTTGTCCCACATCCTCCGGATGTCCTCCAGCGGCTGGCCAGAGGGCGCGAAATCGCGTTCGCCCGCGACATATTCGTCGAAACCTGCTGCGACGACGGCGTCGAACAGCCCTTCCTTGTCGCCAAAGTGGTGATAGAGGGTCGGTGCCGTAACACCGGCCAGCTGCGTGATCTGGCGGGTCGAAACTGCCGATCCGCCCGAGTTGGCCAGCAGCTCGGCGGCCGCACGCAGCAGCCGGGCCTTGGGTGGTAGCTGGCCATCGATACTCATAGCCGCTACCCTAGCACCTATAGCAACGCTATATGAACTGCATCACATACAATTTTTCCAGATGCCGTGATCCGCCGCTGACGTAGCCGTCAGCCGCCGGCACGAGTGGCCGGCAGGATCAGCGGCGGCACCTGGTTTACCGGCTGAGAGGCCACTGGCCTACAACAGAGAATGAGGACCTTCAGTGCAGAACTTCCCAGGAGTAGGCGTGAGCCCCGGCCGCATCATCGGTACCGTCCGGCAGATGCCCAAACCGATCAGCGAACCCCCCGCCGGAGAGCAGCTGCCCGCCGGAGTCACGGCCGAGGAGGCCACGGCGGCGCTGAAGGCGGCGGCGAAGGCTGTCCACGACGAGCTCAAGGCCCGCGCCGAGACCGCCAGCGGCGACGGCAAGGCGGTCCTTGAGGCCACAGCGCTCATGGCCACGGACACGATGCTGCTCAAGTCCGCCACCAAACTGATTGGCCGCGGAACCTCCGGGCAGCGGGCCATCTGGGAAGCCGGCGCGTCCGTTTCGGAAATGCTGCACAACCTGGGCGGCTACATGGCCGAGCGCGCCACCGACGTCCTTGACGTCCGGGCCCGGATCGTGGCGGAACTGCGCGGCGTTCCTGCGCCCGGCATCCCGGTCTCCGAGGCGCCGTTCATCCTGATCGCCGAGGACCTTGCCCCGGCCGACACCGCCACCCTTGACCCGGAGAAGATCCTGGCCCTGGTCACCGCCGGCGGCGGCCCGCAGTCCCACACCGCGATCATCGCCCGTTCCCTGGGCCTGCCGGCAGTGGTGGCCGCCGCCGGCGTCGACGAGCTCGCCGACGGCACCGAGGTGTATGTCGACGGTGCGGCCGGCCTCATCACGGCCGGACCCGGGGAAGAGCAGCGTGCCGCCGCGGCCCACTGGGCCGCCACCGCCTCGCTGCTGTCGGCCTTTGACGGGACGGGCACGACGGCGGACGGCCACCTCGTTCCGCTGCTCGCCAACGTCGGCGGGGCCAAGGACGCCGTGACCGCCGCCGGCCTGAACGCCCAGGGCGTGGGACTGTTCCGCACCGAATTCTGCTTCCTGGAACGGGACACCGAACCGACCGTCGAGGAGCAGGCCGCCGCGTACAAGGGCGTCTTCGATGCCTTCCCCGGCAAGAAAGTCGTGCTCCGCACGCTTGATGCCGGCGCGGACAAGCCGCTGCCGTTCCTCACCGATGCCACCGAGCCCAACCCGGCCCTGGGTGTGCGCGGCTACCGGACCGACTTCACCACCCCGGGGGTCCTGGAGCGCCAGCTGCAGGCGATCGCCCTGGCCGAACAGGCCTCCGAGGCCGACGTCTGGGTCATGGCGCCGATGATTTCCACCGCCGAGGAAGCCGCCCGGTTCGCTTCGCTGTGCGCCGCCGCCGGCATCAAGACCCCCGGCGTCATGGTGGAGGTTCCGTCCGCCGCCCTCACCGCCGAGGCCATCCTCCGCGAGGTCGGCTTCGCGAGCCTGGGCACCAATGACCTCACCCAGTACGCCATGGCCGCCGACCGCCAGCTCGGCCCGCTGGCAGCCCTGAACACCCCGTGGCAGCCGGCCGTGCTGCGGCTCGTCGGCCTGACCGTGGAAGGTTCGGCGGCCGAGGGCCACAAAAAGCCCGTGGGCGTGTGCGGCGAGGCCGCGGCGGACCCGGCCCTCGCCGTCGTCCTCACCGGCCTGGGCGTTACCACGCTGTCCATGACGGCGCGGTCTATCGCGGCGGTGGCCGCCGTGCTGAAGACCGTCACCCTGGCCGAGGCGCAGGAGCTGGCCAAGCTGGCCCTCTCGGCGCCGAGCGCCACGGAGGCCAGGGCCTGGGTCCGGGCGAAGCTGCCGGTCCTGGAGGACCTCGGTCTCTAAATCGCGGGCTGTAAGCAGCGGATCCGCCGGCGGCCCCGCCGGCGGATCCACCGCCTGACCCACCCCTTGGGAGGCAGCCGCTAGGATGCACTCATGGCACTGATAGCCCCCCGGGTGACGGCCGGCCTCCCGGCCGAGGACGCGCAGAAGCTCAAGTATGCCCTCGACGGCAGCCACGACATCACGGTGTTCGTGGACGGCACCGTCCACCGCCTGCCGCCGGAGGCGCGGGACGCCGTCGTCGACCTGCTGGGGCGCTTCAGCCGGGGTGAGGCCGTCACGGTCAGCAGCGTCGAGGAGATGCTGACGACGTCCCGGGCAGCGGAGCTGGCGGGGATTTCGCACACGTATCTGCGGAACATGACCGACCGCGGCGAGATTCCGGTGGAATACCGGGGAACGCACCGGCGGATCCGGCTGGCCGACATCATGGCCTGGCTGGAAACGCAGCAAAAGCCGCATGCGGACAAAACCGGTGCGGGCGCGCCTGCCGCCGGCGATGCTGCGGCCGCCGATATTTCATGAACCGCGTGCTTCATGAAGCAGTGATAAGGATCAAGCAACGATCGCGCTGCACCGCCGAAACACGGAAAGGCCGCGGGTTACCCTTGAATCGTGGGTAAATTCAGAGGATGGCACATCGTGGCAGGCATCGCCGCCATGCTGTTCGCCGGCTTCATTGGATCCGCGATGGGCCTGAACAACACCGCCACCTTCATGGCCAGCGGCGTCGCGTTTGTTGCGGTGTCGCTTTGGGTGGACAGCCGGATGTCCCGCCGCCGGCGCGCGGTCCGCGGTTCCGGGCCCGATGCCGGCCAGGACGCCGGCATTGCCCTGGACGCCGACGCCTCCAAACGCGAAGGCTAAGCGCGGCTAGATCCGGGGCCGGGCCGCCCAGCGCCGCGCCTTGAGCGCGGCGTGGAGTTCCAGCCGCACCATCCCCTTCAGCGGGTCCACGCCGAGCACCTGGCGGATCCGGCCGAGCCGGTTGTAGATGCTGCTCCGGTGGAGGTGGAGCTTGGTCGCGACTTCCTGGACTGAGCCGTCGTTGTCATAGAACAGCTCCAGCACCGGCAGCAGCTCATGGTTGCGGTCGTGGTCCTCGAGGAGTCGGAAGTACACGGACCCGGCGTCCGCCCAGGCGCCCGCACCGCCGCCGGCTGAGGCCAGGACTTGGTAGACGCCGGTGGCCCGGCAGTCGACGAGCTCGCCGAGCTGCGGATCGACCGCCGCGGCCTGGGCCGCCTGCCGTGACTGCCGGTACGCTTCGGCGAGTTCGCGCGGCTTGGCGAAGCCCTCGCTCGTGCCCAGGATGATCCGCCGGACGGTGCGCCCGGAGCGTTTGGCCAGTTCCAGCCGGTAATGGACCAGCACCTGGGCGTGGTCCGCGCGGCCGGTGGATTCCTTGAAGAGCACCACCGCGTGGGTCTCCGTGCCGGCGCTGAACAGTGCGGCGTCCACGCCGATGGTGGCCTGCAGCGCCGCGGACCGGTGGATGAGGGTATCGGCGATGGGGTCCGAGCCTCCGGCCCAGCCGTCCGCGTCCAGGACGGTCACCAGCTGCCAGGGTCCCTTGCCCTGGACCTCCTTCCAGCCCGCCACGGCCGCCACCGCGTTGGCCTCCCCGGCGCAGGCGGCCAGGAACTCCTGTTCGCGCCGGCGGCGGAACTCGGACTCGGCCGTGTTGGAATCCAGCAGCAGGGAGGAGAGCTGTTCCAGCTCCCGGGCCACGTCGGGCAGCTGGGCCAGGACGGTCGCGGCGCTCGGTTCCTCGGGATCGAGCTGGACCCACAGGTACCCGACCCGGAACCCGCGCACCAGCAGCGGCACGCACACCCGGCCCAGCATGCCGAGGTCCGCGTTGGCCGGGACAACCACCGGCCGCACCGCCGTCGCGATCCCGTGCGAGAGCTGCCACGCAATGACATCCACCGGGACGCGCTTGCTGAGCAGGAAGTTCACCCGGACACGGTCGGCCTGGGACTGGTTGGAGCTGTAGGCCAGGAGCAATCCGTCGAGATCCTCAAGGGACAGGCCGCGGCCCAGCCGCTGCGCCACCTGCTCCACGAGCTGCTCCACGTCCTGCTGCTGCATCCTGCCAGATTACTGCCCCGGATGGCCGGGCAGCGAATGCGTCCGCAGACGGACACGAGCCGACACCTGACGCCCGCTGTTTCGACAAATGTCTACCGCCGGCTGCGAAAAACCCCGGAATGACAGGGAAGACGCCGCCGCCCGGACCGCTGCTCCTGTCGCCTACCTCACAGCCGGATCTATTCTGGAAGTACGAAATCCCCCGCTCATCCAGGCCCATGAGGCCGCCAGCACTGGAGCAAAAAATGATCATCGGTGTCCCCAAAGAGATCAAGAACAACGAATTCCGCGTCGCCATCACGGCAGCGGGCGTCCACGAATTCCGCACGCACGGCCACGTGGTCCTCGTCGAGCGCGGCGCAGGCCTGGGCTCGGGCATCACGGACGAGGAATACGCCATCGCCGGCGCCGAGATCGTTGCCGAAGCTGACGACGTCTGGGCCCGCGCCGACATGGTCATGAAGGTCAAGGAACCGGTCAAGGCCGAATACCACCGCTTCCGCAAGGGCCTGATCCTCTTCACCTACCTGCACCTGGCCGCCGAGCCGGAACTGACGCAGGAACTGATCAACTCCGGCGTCACCGCGATCGCCTACGAGACCGTCCAGGAGGGCCGCGCCCTGCCGCTGCTGGCCCCGATGTCCGAGGTTGCCGGCCGCCTCTCCGTCCAGGTCGGCGCGACCTCGCTGATGGCCCCGGCCGGCGGCAAGGGCGTGCTGCTCGGCGGCGTCCCCGGCGTCCGCCCGGCCAAGGTGGTTGTCCTCGGCGCCGGCGTTGCCGGCACCAACGCCGCCGCCATGGCCCTGGGCCTCGGCGCGGACGTCACCATCCTGGACATCAACATCAACCGCCTGCGCGAACTCGACGCCCAGTACCAGGGCCGCCTGAAGACCGTGGCGTCCAACGCCTACGAGATCGAAAAGTCCGTCGTCGACGCCGATCTCGTGATCGGCTCGGTCCTGATCCCGGGTGCCAAGGCCCCCAAGCTGGTCACCAACGAGCTCGTCTCCCGGATGAAGCCGGGCTCGGTGCTGGTGGACATCGCCGTGGACCAGGGCGGCTGCTTCGAGGACACACACCCCACCACGCACCAGGAACCGACGTACAAGGTCCACAACACGATCTTCTACTGCGTGGCCAACATGCCCGGCGCCGTGCCGAACACCTCCACCTACGCCCTGACGAACGTCACGCTGCGCTACGCCGTCTCGCTGGCCAACCTCGGCGTCAAGGCAGCCTTTGAGCGCGACGCCGCCCTCGCCGCGGGCCTCAACATCGCCGGCGGCAAGGTGGCACACCGCTCGGTCTCCGAGGCGCACAACCTGCCCCTCGTCGCCGACTGGCACGAGCTCGTCTCCGCGTAAGTTCCACCGGCATCGGCTGCTCCGCAACCGCCCTTCTGGACCCTCAGAACGGCGGCTTGGGAGCAGCCGATTGTCGTTTAAGGCCTTCTAAGCCAGCGACCGGGCCTGCTCGATGAGCCGCAGCACCTCCACCGGGCCGGCGGGGTCGACCGGCACTGGCAGGGCCGAGGCGGCGCCGCCGTCGGCGATCTTGGCCGCCAGGATCCGGTAGAACTCGGGGTAGGCGCCGCGTTCGGTGGGCAGCCGGTCCAGGTGCCCGTCGCGGCCCAGCAGGCCGGCCCAGTCCGGGTCCTCGACGCCGTAGGCGGCGTCCAGCGGGCTGCCGCCGGCCACGATGTAAGGCTCCTGCGGGTCCACCCCGTGCTTCGTGAACCCTCCCCCGCTGCCGAGGATCCGGTACCGCGGCCCCTGCTGGGCGCACAGCATGTTCATCCACAGGTGGCTCGTGACGCCGGATACGTGCCGCAGGGCCACGAAGACGTCGTCGTCCGCCTGCTCCCCCGGCCGCCGGGCCGCCAGCTCCGCGTGCGTGACCTGCGCCGGGCCGAAGAGCTGCAGGGCCTGGTCCAGCAGGTGGGTGCCGAGGTCAAACAGCACCCCGCCGCCGTCGTCCGCCGTCGCGGCGGCCTTCCACGCCTTGGAGACCTCGGGCGACCAGCGCTCGAAGCGGGACTCGAACCGGGTCACCGGACCGAGGGAACCCGAGCCCACCAGGGATTTCACGGTGAGGAAGTCCCCGTCCCAGCGCCGGTTCTGGAACACGGTCAGCACCCGGCCCAGCCGCGCGGCGAGGTCGATGAGCGCCTGGCCCTCGGCGCTGCGCACGGCGAAGGGCTTGTCGACGACGACGTCGAGGCCGGCTTCCAGCGCAGCTTTCGCGAGCGGGTAGTGGGTGGCGGGCGGCGTGCCGAGCACCAGCAGGTCCAGTCCGCCGGCCAGCTCCAGGATGTCGGCCGGGGTGTCGACGATTTCGGCCGCGGGGTAGGCGGCTGCGGCGGCGGCCTGCCGGCCGGCGTCGGACGTGGAGATGACTTCCAGCGAATAGGCGGGGTTGGCGGCGATGAACGGGGCGTGGAACACACTGCCCGAGAGGCCGAAACCGGCGACGGCGGTGCGGATGGGCCGGGCTTGGCGGCCGGTCGCTGGATCATTGCTCGCTGGATCGATGCTCATGGTGCCTACGCTACGCCCCGGCCACGACGCGCGTGACGAGTTCCCGCCAGGTTTCCACGAGCCGCTCGGGTGCGACCGCGTGCACGCGCACGGTGTGCAGCAGCAGTTCCGGTTCCAGCGCCGCGGCCAGGGCCGAGGCCATAAGCCACGGGTCCGCCGATACCCCGGCCTCGCGCAGCAGCATCTCGAGGTGGCGCCGCCAGAGGACGGCCGGCGGAACGTCGAACCGGTTGTGGACCGACGTGTCGGCGGCGCGGGCCAGTTCCCCGAATTCCAGCGTCCAGGAAATCCGCGCCTCCCCTACGGCGATGAGACGGTCCAGGGGCGGCGCGCCGGGACCCACCGGAGGCGGGCCGAACATGAACCGGCCCTGGAACTCGGCTTCGGCGCCGCTGAGGAGCTCCAGCATGAGTCCGGCACGGCTGCCGAACCGGCGGAAGACCGTGCCTTTCCCGACGCCGGCGCGCTGGGCCAGCCGGTCCATGGTGAGCGCGTCGGCGCCGGACTCCTCCACGATTTCCCTGGCCGCGCAAAGCAGGAGCTCCCGGTTGCGCGCGGCGTCCCGGCGCTCGGACTCGGCGGCGCGCCCGGCGGCGCGGCCTGCCCCGGGCTGGGCGCCGGGGCGGATCGGGATGAGGCTCACACCGCTGATTCTAGCCCCCGGGAATAGAAGCGGACCGCGGTCCGTTTAGTCTGGGTGAAGGCCCCCAAAGCCTCCACGACCAGCCAGCCGCCGGAACCGCCCGGCGGCGTGACGCCTAGGAGCACACATGTCCAAGAAGACCGTCCTCACCCTCGTCGGCAGCCTGCGTGCCGGCTCGACCAACCAGCAGCTCGCCGAAGCCATCAAGCTCAACGCGCCGGAGCAGGTCGATGTGGTTATCCACGAGAGCCTGGGCAACATCCCGTTCTATAACGAGGACATCGACGTCGAAGGCCAGGTCCCCGCGGCGGCCGCCGCGCTGCGTGCCGCAGCCAACGACGCCGACATCATCCTGCTGGTCACGCCGGAGCACAACGGCACTGTCCCGGCATCCCTGAAGAACGCCATTGACTGGCTGTCCCGCCCGTTCGGCGCCGGCGCCCTGGCCGGCAAGCCCACCGCCGTCGTCGGCACGGCCTTTGGCCAGTTCGGCGGCGTCTGGGCCCAGGACGAGGCCCGCAAGGCCGTCGGCATCGCCGGCGCCCGGGTCCTCGAAGACGTCAAGCTGGCCGTTCCCGGCTCGATGGTCCGCTTCGCCGAGGTCCACCCGAAGGACGACGCCGAAGTGGTCGAGCAGATCAAGGGCGTGTTCGACGCGCTGGCCGAGGCCCGCACGGCGGACGCAGCCTAGTCCGGCCGCGCAACCGAACCCGCAGCGGCACCCCGAGGCCCCTGGCAGCTCCGGCTGCCGGGGGCCTTGCGCTGCAGAGACGCGCCCCGGACGAGGCCGGTCCCCACCGGTCCCCGGACAACCCCAGGAAGCGCATTTTCAAAAACAATCGTTTCCTTGGGGACAACATGGGTAGTATCCTTGGGTTTGTGACCCACGAAACACTTGATGCCGCCGCAGCAGTACTTCCGGCCGAGGCCATTGACGCAATCGAACGTGCGGCTACGTCCGCCCACCGCCACGAGATCCTGTTCTCGGAGCGCGCAGCAAATATCAAGCAGTCGGCAGTCCGGGACGTCTTCGACATCTCCATGCGCCCCGGACTCGTGTCCCTCGCCGGCGGCAGCCCCTACCTGCAGTCCCTGCCCCTGGAGCGACTGGGCCAGACGGCCGCGAAAATCATTGCCGAGCAAGGGATGACCGCACTGCAGTACGGCGGCGGCCAGGGCACCGAGGAACTGCGCAGCCAGATCTGCGAGGTCATGGCGGCCGAGGGCATCTTCGACGCCGACCCCGCCAACATCGTGATCACCGCCGGCTCGCAGTCCGCCCAGGATGTGGCCACGAAGGTCTTCTGCAACCCGGGCGACGTGGTCCTCGTGGAGGATCCCACCTATGTGGGCGCCCTCAACACCTTCGAGGCCTACCAGGTGGAGGTCGAAACGGTGCCGATGGACGGGGACGGCATCGTTCCCGGGCAACTCGCGGCGAAGATCGCGGCGCTGCAGGCCGCCGGCAAGAACGTCAAGTTCCTGTACACCATTCCCAGCTTCAACAACCCGTCCGGCATCACGCTGTCCGCGGACCGCCGCCAGGCCGTCGTGGATATATGCCGCGGTGCGAATATTTTGGTGTTGGAAGACAACCCCTACGGGCTCCTCCGCTTCGACGGCAAGCCGCTGACCCCGCTGCGCGCGGCGAACCCGGACGACGTCATCTACATGGGGTCCTTCTCGAAGATCTTCGCCCCTGGCCTGCGGATCGGCTGGGCCCTGGTCCCGGCCCACCTGCAGCGCCGCTACTACCTGGCCTCGGAGGCCGTCACCCTGTGCCCGCCCACGCTCAACCAGATGCTGGTCTCGGCCTATCTGCGCGACTACGACTGGCGGGGCCAGATCGAAACCTACCGCGGGCTGTACCAGGAACGCTGCGAAGCCATGCTGGCCGCGCTAGCCGAGTACATGCCGGACGGGCTGAGCTGGACACGCCCCGACGGCGGCTTCTTCGTGTGGGTCACGCTGCCCGACGGAGTGGACACATACCCGCTGCTGAAGAAGGCGATCGACGCCGGCGTCGTCTTCATCCCCGGGGCGGCCTTCACGCATTCGGACGAACCGTCCAACAAGCTCCGGCTGGCGTTCAGCGCCGTGCCGCCGGACTCGATCCGGGAAGGTGTCCGGCGCCTCGCGCCGGTCCTGCGGGACGCTATCGCCGCCCGGTAAACCGAACAGCAGCGCCCAATGAAGACCAGTAGCGGCAACTGAACATCAGCAGCGGCCATTAACAGAGGAGCGGTTCATGACCGGAATTATCGTTGTCGGCGTTGACGGCAGTGAGACTGCCCTGCGGGCGGCACGCACTGCGCTTGACCTCGCAGTACCCCTGGGGGCCACCCTGCATGTGGTCAGTGCCTTCGACAGCGACAAGACCGAGGTGATCAGCAGCGGCGGCGACCAATGGATCGTCTCCGACGCCGGCAACGCGGAGAAGGTCGCCCGGACGGTTGCGGACAGCCTGCGCCGCCCCGACATCAACATCACCTACGCCGCCGCCCGCGGCAAGCCCGCCGAGGCCCTCATCCGGGAGGCCGAACGCACCGCGGCCCGGATGATCGTGGTCGGCAACCGCCGCATGCAGGGCATCGGCCGCGTCCTGGGGAGCGTTGCGAACAGCGTGGCCCACAACGCCCCCTGCGACGTCTACATCGCCAAGACCGACGCCGACTAGGCCCTGGCTCTGGCCCTAGGGTCTGCCCGGCAGCGCGGCGTGCCCTGCGGCGTGAAGCATCCGGCGCAGGATTTTCCCGGACGCTGACTTCGGCACGGCCTCGATGAACTCCACGCGGCGGAGTTTCTTGAACGGTGCCACCCTGGCGGCCACGAAGGCCATGACCGCTTCCTCGTCCAGGGCGTCACCGTCCGGACCGGGCTGACGCACCACGAACGCCAGGGGGACTTCCTGGCCGTCGGCGTCGGGGGTTCCGATCACCGCGGAGTCGGCAACGCCGGGGTGGGTCAGGAGCAGCGCCTCAAGTTCCGCCGGGGCGATCTGGTAGCCCTTGTACTTGATGAGCTCCTTGAGCCGGTCCACGATGGTCACGACGCCGTCCGCCCGCACCGTGGCGATGTCCCCGGTGTGCAGGAAGCCCTCGGCGTCCAGGGTGTCCGCGGTTTCGTCCGGCCGGTTGAGGTAGCCGAGCATCACGTTGGGTCCGCGGCACAGCAGGTGGCCTGGCGCGCTGGTTCCTTCGGCGGGAACCGGGATGTCCTGCCCCGTGGCCGGGTCCACGAGGCGGCACTGCATGTTGGGCACCGTGTACCCCACCGAGCTGACGGGGACATCGCTGCCGCCGCGCGGAATGAGGTGCGACACCGGGCTCATCTCGGTCATGCCGTAGCCCTGCAGCACCCTGCATCCGAGACGCTCGGCCAGCCGGGTCCCGAGCCCGCCGTCCAGGGGAGCCGCGCCGGACAGGGTGGTGTGCACCGAGCTGAGGTCGTAGTCGGCAACCATGGGGTGCTTGGACAGCGCCACGGCCACCGGCGGGGCGATGAACAGGTAGCTGCACCGGTGGTCCTGGATGATGCGCAGGAACTCGGGCAGATCGAATCTGGGCATCGTCACCAGGCGCGCGCGTTGGCGCAGTGCGAGGTTCAGCAGCACCGTCAGTCCGTAAATGTGGAAGAACGGAAGCAGCGCCAGCAGCCGGTCGTCGGGACCGACGTCGAGCAGCCCCCGGGACTGTTCCACGTTCGCGATCAGATTCCGGTGGCTCAGCATGACGCCCTTGGGCCGCCCGGTGGTCCCGGACGAGTACGGCAGCACCGCCACATGGGTGGCGGGATCGAACGAGACCCGTGGAGCCGGCGCGCCGGCGGCGAGCAGGCCAGCCAGCGACGGGTGGCCGTCGGCGCCGTCGAGCACCACGAGCTGCCCAGCCGGGATCCCGGCCTGTTGGGCGGCCTCAAGGGCGGCGGGCAGCAGGGCCGAGACGGTGAAAATCCAGGACGCACCAGCATCGGTGAGCTGGCCGGCGATCTCGTCCGCCGTATACAGCGAGTTGACGGTGGTGACTGTGGCGCCTGCCCGCAGCAGGCCGTGGAACACCGTGGCGAAGGCGGGGATATTGGGGCACAGGATGGCTGCGACGCCGTGGACCCCGAGCCCCTGAGCCGCAACAGCGCCGGCCAGGGCATCAATCTGGTCGCGGAGTGCACGGTAGGTGGTTTCCGCTCCGCTGCTGCCATCGACGACGGCGACCCGGTCCAGGTCCGCCTCCGTCAGGGCGCCGAACAGGTAGTCGTAAATACCGAGGTCGGGAATCTCGACATCGGGGTACGGGCTTGAGAACACGCAACATCTCCTTTGATCCGCGTCCGCCGGTCCGGCGGCGGCTGGTGCCACTCTAGTGCCGCGGCTCGCCCGGCGGACAGGACGACGCGGGCCGGAGTTGATGAGGATCACCCGCCTCCGTGGGCAGCCTCACCGCCGGACGGCCGTCCGGGGACAGTCCGGCTCGGTAAAATTGGGACTGCCCTCGATGGTGCGGACATCCCAGAATCCACCCAACCGAGGGGACCCATGATCACTCTTCAGCGCCGTCAGCTGGTCGGCCATGACATCCTGCTGGCCCGTCACGGCAACCACATCAGCACCATGCGGGTGGACCGCGGCGCCGGACGCGTTGTTGCCCTCCTGGATGACGGATCCACCGACAGTGCCCCCAACCTGATCGCCCCGGGCCTGCGCATGCCGGACACTGTGCGGAGCGTGCTCAGGGAGGACTGGAAGCTCCTCGCCACGGTCAGCGCGTGCTGCGTGGGACTCGCCGGCCTGATGTTTGCCGCCGCGGCCGCCCTCGCCGGGATGAGCCACAACCCCGCGCTGGCCCAGATGCTGACCGCCTACACCGGAAGCTAGGGCCCCCGGACGCCAACACCCGGCACTGCGTTTTCCTCAACTGACAGAACCCCGCCGCTGAATGCTTCAGCGGCGGGGTTCCGTCGTTTCGGTGCAGTTTCCGGGGCTAGACGATATGAAGTGAGAGGCCTGCGCCCGTCCGGGGTCGGACATTGTCGCCGGGCCGGCCTCGCAGCGCCGGCTTGGTGTTATCCGTAGCCTCCTGACGAAGGGCGGCGCTGCGAGGCCTCTTGCCCGGCGGTGTCGGCCTTTATCCCCGGACGGGCAGAAAATGGCCGGGGTCTTGTGGGGGCCGGGGCCTTCTGTTTCACAGCGTCCGTGGGTTGCCATTGGCGTTTCCCGTGGGCCTGGCCGGCCCTGTCGGGGGTGCAATGGTAGTGCCACATGTGAGGTTTGGGAGGTCCCGGCTATGTTTGAGCATACGTTCATTGGTCTGGATGTTCACGCGGTCAACGTCGTTGGGCATGCGCTGAACCCGGACACCGGTGAAATCCGCGACCACTCCATGGCCGCGGATCCGGCCGTGGTGCTGGAATGGGTCCACCGCTTCGACCCGCCGGTCAAGGTCGTCTACGAGTCCGGCCCGACCGGGTTCGTCCTGGCCCGTTACCTGCGGGCCGCCGGGATCGACTGCGTGGTGGCTGCTGCCTCGAAACTGTTGCGTGCCCCCGGGGACCGCGTCAAAACCGACCGGCGCGACGCCCGGGTGCTGGCCGAGATGCTCGCCGTCGGCGCGGTCACCGAGGTCCGGATCCCGGATCCGGAGGAGGAAGCCCTGCGGGACCTGTCCCGGCTGCGTTCCGGCACGGCCAAGGACCTCGCACACGCCCGGCAGCACGTGAACGCCATCCTGTTGCGCCACGGCATCCGCTATCCCAAGGACACCCGGTGGACGAAGGAACACCGTTTGTGGCTGCACCGCCAACGCTTCGAGGAACCGGCGTTGCAGTTCACCTTTGAAGCCGATGTCGAGCAGGCCGAGTTGCTCACCGGCCAGCTGGCACGCATCGACCAGCAGGTGACCGTGACGGCGGCGTCATGCCGTTACACTCCGGTGATTGAAGCGCTGATGTGCCTGCGGGGCATCCAAATCACGACCGCGTTCGGACTGGCCGTGGAGATTGGGGACTGGACACGCTTCACTGGATCGTCCATCGGGTCCTATCTCGGGCTGGTGCCCAGTGAGGAATCCTCCGGCCAATCCCGCCATCAGGGCCCGATCACCAAGGCAGGGAACACCTATGCCCGCAAACTCCTGATCGAGGCGGCCTGGCAGCACCGGCGGCCCTATGCCCGGCCCGGGGAACGGCTGCTGCGCCAGCTCAATCGGGTAGCCCCCGCAACCCGCATCCGCGCCCTGGAAGGAAATCACCGGCTCCACCGCAAATGGGAACACTTCGACGAGCGCCACAAGATGTCAGTCAAGGCCAACACCGCGATCGCCCGAGAACTCGCCGGCTGGTGCTGGTCGCTGGCCGCCCCGCTGCAGCAGGGAGAACACATGGCCGCAGCCTAACAAGAACGTGCCCCCGGAACGTGGTGCAAGTGCGAGGGCAGCATCCGGAGCTAACCCGAGACTGGACTATGAGCAGACGAACCAATCCGTCGACGCTCGATGCTAGACACCCCGATAGGCTCCAGCCGAACACATCGTCATGCGGTAACCAACCCGCGAATGTCAGCCTGACACTGCAAGTCGAGAACGACCCGCCCACACCTTCACCACGACCAAAGAGGGCACCCGATGAGCGGCCCCGGGAACCAAAAGCCAGGAGCCGCTCACCTATGCCACTTGACAACCGGACCTACATATCAGTCCAGCAGCAGGGCCGGTTCTTCCAGGATGGCGGCGACGTCGGCCATGAACCGGGCCGACAGGTCCCCGTCCACGACGCGGTGGTCGAAGGATCCGCCGAGGGTGGTGATCCAGCGCGGAATGACTTCCCCGTCCAGGACCCAGGGCTTCTGCTTGATGGTGCCGAACGCCACGATCGCGACCTCGCCCGGGTTGATGATCGGGGTCCCGGTGTCGATGCCGAGGGCGCCGATGTTGGTCACCGTGAGCGTTCCGCCCTGCATCTGGGCGGGCTGGGTCTTGCCTGCCCGCGCGGTCGTGGCGAGGTCGTTCAGGGCCAGCGCCAGCTGCTTGAGCGAAAGGTCCTGCGCGTCCTTGATGTTAGGGACCATGAGGCCGCGGGGCGTGGCGGCCGCGATGCCCAGGTTCATGAAGTGCTTGACGTGGATCTCCGCGGCATCGCTGCCGTCGGGGTTGTCCACCCAGGTGGCGTTCACGCTCGGGTTCCGCGCCGCGGCCCAGATGACGGCTTTGGCGAGGATCAGCAGCGGGGAGATCCTGATGCCCTCGAAGTCGCGGGAGGCCTTCAGGCGCTTCACGAATTCCATGGTGCGGCTGGCGTCGACGTCGACAAAGATGCTGACGTGCGGCGCCGCGAACGCCGATTCGACCATGGCCTTCGCCGTGGCCTTGCGGACACCCTTGACCGGGATCCGTTCGATCCGCTGGTCCTGCGGCCGTCCGGACTTGCCCCAGAACGAATCCGCCTGGTCCACCTCGGCGTCACGCTGGGCCTGGTAGCTGACAAGGTCCTCGCGGGTCACTTCTCCGCGGGCTCCGGTCGGCACGACGTCGGCCAGGTTGATCCCCAGGTCCCGGGCGATCTTCCGGACCGGCGGCTTGGCCAGGACCTTGCCGACGAGGCCGCTGATGGTACCGCCCAGGGTGGGCCGCTGGTCGGCAGCGTCCGCGACGCCGGCGGGGCGGTTCACCGCACCGGGGTTGATCCAGATGTCGTGGGCCTCCACCGGTGCCGCGGCCGGGACGGCAGGGCCGGGCGCCGCTGTGTCCGCCGCGGTGTCGCGGCCGGCGGCGGAAGCTGCCGCAGGGGCGGAAATCCGGCGGCGGCGCTTGACGGCATCGGCCTTGGGGCCGGAACCCACCAACGGACCGCCGGCCGGGCGGCCGCCTGGTTCACCGGCGTCGGACGTGTCGGCGGGCAGCTTGCCGTACATCGGTGCCGGTGCCGGAGCGGCAGGAGACGCGGCGGCCGGCGCTGCCGGTGCCTGGGCTGAGGCGGCGTCGCTCACGCTGATGATCGGCGTGCCCACCTCCACAGTGACTCCTTCCGGAACCAGCAGCTCGGCCACGGTCCCGGCGAACGGTGAGGGGAGCTCCACGAGGGACTTGGCCGTCTCGATCTCGCAGAGGACGTCGTTGACGGCCACGGTATCGCCCGGCTTGACCTTCCAGGTGACGATTTCGGCCTCGGTCAGTCCCTCGCCGACGTCGGGGAGGTTGAACTTGTTCAGCGTCATGGGGTCCTCGTTAGTACGCGAGGGCGCGGTCCAGCGCCTCAAGGATGCGGTCGATGTCCGGCAGGTAGTCTTCCTCGACCTTCGCCACGGGGTAGGGCATGTGGAAGCCGCCCACCCGGATGACGGGGGCTTCGAGCGAGTGGAATGCCCGTTCGCTGACCCGCGCGGCGATTTCGCCGCCGATACCGCCGAAGGTGGGGGCCTCGTGGGCGACGATCAGCCGGCCGGTCTTGCGGACCGAGTCCGTGACGGTGTCGAAGTCGATCGGCGAGATGGAACGGAGGTCGATCACCTCGACGCTGCGGCCGTCCTCGGCGGCGGCCTCGGCCGCGGCGAGGGCCACCGGCACCAGCGGGCCGTAGACCACCACGGTCGCGTCGATTCCCTCGCGGAGCACGTGGGCCTTGAAGGGGTCGGCGGACGCGCCGGGAGCCTCGGTGTCCACCTCGCCCTTGAGCCAATAGCGGCGCTTGGGTTCGAAGACGATCACCGGGTCCTGGCATTCGACGGCCTGCTGGATCATCCAGTAGGCATCGTGCGGATTCGACGGCGTGATGATACGCAGGCCGGCCGTGTGGGCGAACAGCGCCTCCGGAGATTCCGAGTGGTGCTCGATCGATCCGATGCCGCCGCCGTACGGGATGCGCACGACGACGGGGACGGTCAGGTTGCCGTTGCTGCGCGAGTGCATCTTGGCCAGCTGGGTGGTGATCTGGTTGAAGCCCGGGAACACGAAGCCGTCGAACTGGATCTCACACACCGGCTGGAAACCGCGCAGGGACAGCCCGATCGCCGTGCCGATGATGCCGGACTCAGCCAGCGGGGTGTCCACGACGCGGTCGGCGCCGAATTCGCCGATCAGTCCGTCCGTGACCCGGTAGACGCCGCCAAGGGCTCCGATGTCCTCGCCCATGAGCAGCGAGCGGGGGTTATTGGCCAGCGTGGCCCGCAGGCCTTCATTGATGGCCTTGGCAATGGTCATGGTGGTCATCAGCGGGCCATCCCGTCTGTCTGGTCAACTTTTGTCTGATCAGCTTCTGTCTGGTCAGCTTCCGCCTCGTCGGCGAATCCTGCGCTGTATTCCTCGAACCAGGCCAGCTCTTCGGCCACGAGCGGGTGGGCCTCCACATAGGTGTTGGCGAACGCGGTCCGGATGTCCGGGGTTTCCAGGTCATGGGTGGTCTTGCGGACGTAGGCGGCGAGTTCGTCGCCGTCGGCCCGGACCTGGTCGAAGAAGGCGTCGTCGGCAAGGCCTTCGGCCCGGAGGTACTTCTCGAGCCGGTCCAGCGGGTCCTTGGCCCGCCACACGCCCTCTTCCTCGGAACCGCGGTACTTGGTGGGGTCATCGGCCGTGGTGTGCGCCCCGACCCGGTAGGTGAACGCCTCGATGAGCACGGGGCCGTGGCCCTCGCGGGCCCGCTCCAGCGCCCACTCCGTGACGGCGTGGACCGCGATCACGTCGTTGCCGTCCACCCGGATGCCGGGGAAGCCGTACCCCTTGGCGCGATTGGCGAGCGGGATGCGGGTCTGCACCGAGGTGGGGACGGAGATCGCCCAGTGGTTGTTCTGGCAGAAGAAGACCACGGGGGCCCGGTAGGACGAGGCAAACACCATGGATTCGTGGACGTCGCCCTCGGAGCTGGCGCCGTCGCCGAAGTACACCATGACGGCGGCCTTGGGCTCGGCGGCCTGTCCCGCCTCGCCGCTGCCAACGGCGGTGGCGGCCGCCAGCTTCTGGTCCCGCTGGATGCCCATGGCGTAGCCGACGGCGTGCGGGGTCTGGGCGGCCAGGACCAGCGTGTAGAGGTGGAAGTTCGTGTCCTTGGGGTTCCAGCCGCCGTTGGAGACGCCGCGGAACTGGCGCAGGAGTTCGGCCAGGTCCACGTTGCGTGTCAGGGCCACGCCGTGTTCGCGGTAGGTGGGGAAGATGTAGTCCTGCGGCTGGCTGGCCCGGCCGGAACCGATCTGGGCGGCCTCCTGCCCGGTAAGCGGAACCCACAGGGCCAGCTGGCCCTGCCGCTGCAGCGCGGTCGCCTCGACATCGAAGCGGCGGATCTTCGACATGTCGGCATAGAAGCCGCGCAGGGTGCCGGGGTCCAGCCTCTCGGCGTACTTCGAGAACACCGGGTCCGAGCCCAGGGTGCCGTCGGGTCCCAGCAGTTGCACCATCGGCTCGGCCGGGGCACCCAGTCGGGCCTCGGCTTCCGCCTCAAGCTGGTCATCCAAGTCGGTTCCGTCGAACTCGGTAGCGGGCAGATGTGTGGCGCCCATACCGTCTCCTTGCTTGCCGCATCCGGGTGCGACGCAATCGCTGGGATATATGCCGGATCCGGAATACATTCCGGTTCCGGCATATATTTTGGCTTACTCGTCCTTACTTTATCCGCACGGGGCGGCCTCAGAGCGTCATGTTAAGCGCTAGGAACGCCGGGGCGGTTTTGTATAGACCGCACAGAGATCCAGGAAGCGGGTGTTGGCTTCCGTTTCGCCGATGCTCACCCGCACGCCCTCGTTGCCGAAGGCACGCACGGACAACGCCCGTTCCGCGGCCAGTGTGGCGAATTCCGCGCTGTTTGCACCCAGGTTGAGCCAGACGAAGTTCCCCTGGGCTTCCGGCACGAACCAGCCGAGGTCCCGCAGTCCGGCGGTGACCCGGTCCCGTTCGTCCACCAGGCTTTGTACCCTTTCTACAACGTCGCTGAAATGCTCAAGCGACGTGACGGCCGCGGTTTCGGCGATCTGGGACACTGCGAAGGGTGTGGCGGCGACGCGCAGGTGCTGGGTGAGCTCGGGCCGTGAGACGCTGTAGCCCACGCGGAGCCCGGCAAGGCCGTGGGCTTTCGAGAACGTCCGCAGGACAACGACATTGGGGTACTTGCGGTACATGGCGATGCCGTCCACGGCGTCCGCGGCGCGCACGAATTCCTGATAGGCCTCATCGATGACCACCACGACGTCGGCGGGAACAGACTTTATGAACCGTTCCGTTTCCGCGGTGGTCAGGATGGGGCCGGTCGGGTTGTTGGGCGTGCATAGCAGGATCATCCGGGTCCGCGCCGTGACTGCCGCCGCCATGGCGTCGAGGTCGTGGCGGCCGTCCGCGGTGAGCGGGACCCGGACGCTGTCGGCACCGGCCAGTCCGACGCAGATCGGGTAGGCCTCGAACGAGCGCCAGGCGTAGATGACTTCGTCGGCCTTGCCGTCGTCGTTCTGGCCGGCAAAGGTTGTCAGCAACTGGTTCAGCGCGCCCAGGCTGCCGGCGCCCGTCACGATGTCCTCGGCGGAAACGTCCAGGAAGCGGCCGAGGGCTTCACGCAGCTTGCTGCTGAGCGGATCGGGGTAGCGGTTAAAGTCGGTCTGCGCCGCGATCGCCTGCTGCACTGCAGGGATCGGGGGCAGCGGGTTCTCGTTGGAGGAAAGCTTGTAGCTGACCAGGCCCTCCACCGGTGCCGGCGGTTTTCCGGCCGCGTAGCGGGGGAGCAGGTCTACCACCGGACGGGGTCTGATGCCCCCGGCCGTGTTCTCTGAAGAAGTCATGCCACCAAGCCTACTTCGGGTCGCCGCCGCGTCAGCCGGGGTATAGGGGGACATGGCCCTGCCGCTGCCGCCTGCCGTGTGACAGCATGGGGCCATGCGCTCATTCATTGTTCGAGTCATCATCAACGGGCTGGCCCTGGCAATCGCATGCTGGATCCTCACCGGGCTGGATATTTCCACCACGGGCGACGGCACGCTCAGCACCATTCTGGGCTACCTGTTCATCGGCCTGATCTTTGGCCTGGTCAATGCCTTCATCAAGCCGATCGTGAGCCTCCTGTCCCTGCCCATCACCATCCTCACCCTGGGCCTGTTCACGGTGGTTATCAACGCCGGAATGCTCTACCTGACGTCCTGGATCAGCAGCTACACGACCGTGCATTTCACCATCGACTCGTTCTTCTGGACCGCGGTGTTCGCCGCCATCATTATCAGCCTGGTGTCCCTCGTGGCCAGCTTCCTTCCCGCACTCGACCGCTAGGACGCGCCGGCCCGTGGTCCGGCTCCCGGCCCGGCCGCGGCTCACGCCGGAGCGAGAACCGGGTGACCGTCGCCGCCCCGCCGGTTCCCACCACGGCGGCCAGCGCCGCCGTCGAATCCCGCAGTGTGGCGTCCGGGCTCGCCGCGACCAGCGCCGCGCCGTCGGCGTAGTTTGCCAGCCGGTGTCCCGGGCCCAGTCCGAAGTCCTGCGGCGCCGGCAGGGCCAGCGGGTTGGTCAGCGTCACGGTCACCCGGTCCCTGGTATCCGCGTTGGCTGCGCCGTCCGCCCCGGGCACCCAGTCCTGCTCGTGTTCCAGGTGCAGGCTGCGGACCCCCTGCTCCGGGGTGATGCCTCCCACCGGCGATCCCGCCGTCAGGACAAACTCGAGGTCGTACGGGGCCAGGACGGCCCGGTCCCGGCTGAGGTTCATCGCATGGATGCCGCCTTGGCTGTAACCCACGGCCACGAGCTGATCGCCGGCACTGGCTCCGGCCTGCCGCAGGGCCTCCCGGATCGCCGCGGAGGTGGCCGACGAGTCGTAGCCCAGGGCCTCGGCGACGCCGGCAGGGTCGAATGGATTCGTGCCGTCCGGCGGGCCGTCCAGCTGGGTCCCCGGAATGATCACCACCCATGCCGGCCGGCGTGCGCCCTCGACCTCGATGACTTCGATCCGGCCGCCCTGCGCCCCAACGTCCCCGGCGCGCCGCAGCAGGCCGGCCGGCGAGAGGTCGACGTCGGCGGAAATCGTCTCCCGGTCCACGATCTTCACGGGCCGGGGCTTGAGGAACGCCAGCCCCGGCGCCTCGGTGGCGTCCCTGACCAGGCGGCGCACGTCAGCGGGCCCGTTCAGGGCACCGAGCACCGCGGCCAGGGGCGCGGGCACGCCCAGCAGCGCGGTGAGGTGTCCCGGCATCCCGGCGATCCAGCCCTCCACGGCGCCCCGCACGCCGGGAAGGGCGAACGGCTCCGGCGCCGCCCCGTACCCGGCGCCCTGGAAGCCGAGCCGCATGAGCAAAGCGTTCCGGGCCTCGGCGTACTCGTACTCCCGGTGGCTGGCGCGGACGTCGTCGCCGATGCGCTGCAGCTGCGCGCGGACACGGCCGACATCGCGGCCGGCTTCCCCCACTGCGATGATCGCGTTGCTGCCGCTGGCATAGGAGTCGGACTGGAACGGCCCGAGGGCGTGTTTGACGGCGTCGGCCTCCACTTCCACAGCCTGCAGCTCCCGGACCAGCCCGTCCAGGGCCGTGGCGCCGGCCAGCAGCTCCTCGAACTGGAAGCGGATGCCGCCGATCCCGCCCCGGATGCGCAGGCTGCCGTCAGGCGGCGGCGCGGAGACCCGGGGCGCGCCGCCGGCGTCTGGCGGGGTCGCCTCGGCCATCAGGGGCCGGCCCTGCCCGCGGACAGTGCCACGTTGCAGGCGTGCCGCTGCACCACGGCCGCGGCTTCCAGCAGGGCGTCCCGGCTCCGGCGCAGCGACGCGGCCTGCAGGGACACGGTCACCCGGTAGGCGCGTCCGGCGGGCGACTGCCAGCCCTGCAGTTCAAGCCGGGCCAGGCCGGCGAGCACGGCGTCGGCCGCATCCGCGCACCGCGCCACGCGGGCGGCGAGCTGCTCCACGTCGGAACTGCGGGATGCGCACGCCTGGGCGTCGGCAGCCCGCACACCGGGGGCGGCCGCGTCCCCGGCCGGCATCCGGCTGGTCGTTTGCCCGGTCGTTTGGCTGGTCGTTGGGCTGGTGGTTTGGCTGGTCATTGCGCTGCTCACGAAACCGACGCTAACGGCCGGTCCGGAGCGGCTGAAGACGGGGGTCCTGCTATGTGGACAACACCCTGCACGGGAGCGGCCCCGGGCACCCGCAGGACCCCGCACTTTCATGGGAAGTGTCATACGGGCAGGTGCGCTTAAGGGCCGGCGGCACTTCGTGAAAGAATCGGACCATGCCTGAAACTGCCGCCACAGCTGATACCCGCACGCCGTCCGGACGCCTGGCCCTCGCCGCGTCCGACCACCAGATCGCGCTCGGCCCGCTGGACGGCCGCTACCAGTCCGCCGTCGCTCCACTGGTGGACTACCTGTCCGAGGCCGCCCTGAACCGGGACCGCGTCGCTGTGGAGGTCGAGTGGCTCATCCACCTGACCGGCAACAGCGTGCTCCCCGGCGCCGGTCCGCTCAGCGCGGCACAGCAGGAGCAGCTGCGCGCGATCGTCACGGAGTTCGACGCCGCGTCCGTCGCCGAACTGGCCGAGATCGAGGCCGTCACGGTGCACGACGTCAAGGCCGTGGAGTACTACATCGGCCGCCGCCTGCCCGGCATCGGGATCGAGCACCTGACCGCCCTCGTGCACTTCGGCTGCACCTCGGAGGACATCAACAACCTCTCCTACGCCCTCGGCGTCAAGGGCGCCGTGGAGGATGTGTGGCTGCCCGCGGCCCGCGCCCTCGTCGCGCAGATCAGCGCCATGGCCGAGGACAACCGTGCAGTGCCGATGCTCTCCCGCACGCACGGCCAGCCGGCCACCCCCACCACGCTGGGCAAGGAACTGGCGGTCATCGCGCACCGCCTGAACCGCCAACTGGACCGGATTGCCCGGACCGAATACCTCGGCAAGATCAACGGCGCCACCGGCACGTACGCCGCCCACGTCGCCTCCGTCCCGGGCGCCGACTGGGAGGCCGTTGCCAAGGGCTTCGTCGAAGGCCTCGGCCTGACCTGGAACCCGCTGACCACCCAGATCGAAAGCCACGACTGGCAGGCCGAACTGTATGCCGACGTCGCGCGCTTCAACCGCATCCTGCACAACGTCTGCACCGACATCTGGAGCTACATCTCGATCGGCTACTTCGTGCAGATCCCGGTCGCCGGCGCCACCGGCTCCTCCACCATGCCGCACAAGGTCAATCCGATCCGCTTCGAAAACGCCGAGGCCAACCTCGAGATCTCCTCCGGGCTGCTGGACGTGCTCGGCTCCACCCTGGTCACCTCCCGCTGGCAGCGCGACCTCACCGACTCCTCCTCCCAGCGCAACATCGGGGTGGCGTTCGGTCACTCGCTGCTCGCCATCTCCAACGTCGCCAAGGGCCTGGAGCGGCTCAAGGTTGCCGAGGACGTCCTGGCCGCGGACCTGGACACCAACTGGGAAGTCCTGGGCGAGGCCATCCAGATGGTCATGCGGGCCGAGGCGATCGCCGGCGTGGAGGGCATGGAGAACCCGTACGAGCGGCTCAAGGACCTGACCCGCGGACACCGTGTGGACGCCGCCCGGATGCAGGAGTTCGTCCAGGGCCTGGGCCTGTCCGCCGACGCCGAAGCCCGGCTCCTGGCGCTGACCCCCGGCCGCTACACCGGCATCGCGGACAAGCTGGTGGACCACCTGAAGTGAGGCTCCTGCTCATTCGCCACGGCCAGACGCCCGGGAACGTCCTCGGGCAGCTGGACACTGCCCACCCCGGCCCCGGGCTGACGGAGCTCGGCGAGCGGCAGGCCGCCGCGATGGCGGAATCACTGGCGAACGAGCGGATCGGCCTGCTGTACGCGTCCACCCTGGTCCGCACCCAGATCACGGCCCGGCCGCTGGCCGCCATGCGCGGCCTCGACGTCGAAGTCCTGGCCGGCCTGCGCGAAATCGAGGCAGGCGCGCTGGAGAAACTCACCGACCACGAATCGCATGCGCGCTACTTCGGGACGGTGGCCGCATGGACCGCGGGGGACCTGGACCGCCGGATGCCGGCCGGGCCCAGCGGCCACGACTTCTTCGACCGCTTCGACGCCTCGATTGACCGGATTGCCGCGGCGTCGGACGCCGCCGGCTCCGGCACGGTGGCCGTCGTGAGCCACGGCGCCGCCATCAGGGTCTGGGCGGGGCGGCGGGCCGTCAATGTGGGCCCGGAATTCGCCATCCGCCACGTGCTCGCCAACACCGGCATCGTGGCGCTGGAGGGCGATCCCGATGCCGGCTGGCAGCTGTTCCACTGGGATGAAAGCCCCATCGGCGGCCTGGCCCTGGCCGACCCGACGGCGGAGGATCCCACCGGCCGTCCCATGTAGCGGCCCGTTTCCCTGCCGGGCCCCACGGCCGGGCAGGGCTGGACGGCTCCCCCGAACGCGGCGATGATGAAAGCAGGCTTGGGGACAGGACGGTCGGCCGCGGCCTGCGGCCGATCCCGCGCAGTGGAGGCGCAGGGGCATGTCACGCAAATCGGAGCACCCGGGGCATGCGCCCGGCGGCGTCTTCCCCGGGTTCGATGACCAGTTCCTCGCGGCGTACTACGAGCACGCCGCGGCGGAGGACCTGCAGGGCTACAGCCCCGAAGACCTGGAGCGGCGGGCCCGGCGACATGCGGAACTGGCCGACAGCCGCCCCGCAGGCACGGCGGCGGTCAGCATCCTCACGGAGAGCGACGCCAGCGTCCTGCTGGTGGTTGCGGACGCCCTGCCGCACCTGATCCATTCCCTCACCGCCGAACTGGGCCGGCGCAACGAGTCCGTCCGGCTGCTGGTGCATCCCGGTTTCCTGGTGCGCCGGGATCCGCGGACGGACCGGCTGACCGAGGTGCGGCACAGCTCGCCCCCGTCAGGACTGCCCGGCCGGGGCGCCGGCGGCCCTGGGACGGCGGCTTCCGGCACGGGCCAGGCCCCGCCGGGGTGGTTTGCCGAAACCTGGGTGGCGGCAGAGATAGGCCGCCTGCCGGGGTCGCGGGCCATCGCTGAGCTCATCGGCACTGTGCGGCGCATCCTGGCCGACGTGCAGCTGGTGTCCGATGACGCCCCCGCCATCCACTCCTGCCTTGCCCGGGCGATCACCTCCCTGGACCGGCTTCCGGCCGGCACGGTTCCTGCGCCGGCGCAGCTGGCGGAGCTCCTGGGCTGGCTGGACCACGGCAACTTCACGTTCCTGGGGTACAGCGAGTATGACTACCCGACGGCGGAGGGACCCGACGTCGTGACCGTGCGGACCGGCGCGGGGCTGGGCCTGCTCAGGGACGGCCGGCCGGAGGCGCTCCAGCCCGTCAACGGGATGCCGCATGAGCAGGCCCTCACCCTCGCCATTTCGGACCTGAGATCGTCGGTGCCGCGCCCGGCCTACCTCGACGAATTCCTCATCCGCACCTTTGACGGCGCGGGAAGGGCCACCGGCGAGGTGCGGTTCGTGGGCCTCTTCACCCCGGGCGCCACGGGCCGGTCCGTGCGGCGCATCCCAGTCATCCGGGACAAAGTGCGCGCCATCCTGGACCATCTCGGCCACAGCGAGACCTCCCACCCGGGCAGGCAGCTCCTCAGCGTCCTCGAGTCCTTCCCCCTGGATGAGCTGTTCCACCGGGACCTGGATGAACTGTCCGGGCTGGCCCGGGAGATCCTGCTCCTGCAGGCCCGCCACCAGACGCGGGTGTTCCTGCGCTCGGACAGCTACGGACGCTTCATGACCGCCCTGGTTTTCCTGCCCCGCCAGAGGTACAGCACCGCCGTGCGCCTCAGGATCGAAAACGAGCTCAAGCAGGCTTTCGGGTCCGCCTCGCTCGAATTCGAAGTCCGGTTGGGCGGCTCTCCGATGGCCCGCGTGTTCTTCCGGATCCTGCTGCCGGCCGGCGGCATGCCCGACGTCGACCCCGCCGCCGTGGAGCGCAGCGTGATCAGTGCGACGCGGACCTGGGCCCAGGGCCTGGACGAGGCGCTCCGCGGCCGGCTGCCGTCCGCGGAGGCCCGCCGGTTGTCCGCGTTATGGTCCGGCGCCTTCCCGGCCAGCTACCGGGCCGATTTCGACGTCGAGGACGCCGTTGAGGACATTATCCGGTTTGAGCAGTTCGACCTCGACGGCGCGGGCGGCCGTCAGCTGAACGATCCGCAGCTGGCCGTCCAGGTCCGCCCGGTTGCGGCCCCCGCGCCCGCCCGGAACCCGGCCGAGGATGCCCGGATCCGGCTCTACCTGACCGCCGCCCACAGCCTGACCCGGATCCTGCCGTTCTTCCACAACCTCGGGCTGGAGGTGCTGAACCAGCGGCCCTTCGACCTGCTGCGCGGGAGCGGCCGGCCGCTGTTCCTCTACGACCTCGGCGTCCGGTACCCGGCCGGCATCGATCCGGCCCTGACCAGCGGCCTGCTCGGGGAGGCCTTCGCGGCGGCCATGCGCGGGGACTCGGAGTCGGACCGCTTTGACGCCCTGGTCCTCCGGGAGGGCATTCAATGGCGCCAGGCGGCGATCCTGCGCAGCTATGCCAAGTACCTGCAGCAGCTGGGCACAACGACCTCCTACGGCTTCATGGCCGATACCCTGCTGGCCAACGTCCGGGCCACCCGCGCGCTTTTGGCGCTGTTCCGGGCCAAGTTTGATCCGGGCCTGACGGCGCCGCGCAGGCTCGGGGACACCGAGGCTGCGCGAAAGGAGCTGCTGGCCGCGATCGAGGACATCCCCGTCCTCGACGCCGACCGGTTGCTGCGGACGTTCATGAACCTGGTGGAATCCACACTCCGCACCAACTACTTCCAACACCGCCCCCACCTGAGCCTGAAGCTGAATCCCGCCGCGATCGCGAGTGCGCCGTTTCCGCGGCCCAAATACGAAATCTGGGTTTACTCGCCGCGCGTGGAAGGCGTCCACCTGCGGTTCGGGGCGCTGGCCCGGGGCGGCCTGCGCTGGTCCGACCGCAGCGAGGACTTCCGCACGGAGGTCCTGGGCCTGGTCAAGGCGCAAAACGTGAAGAACTCGGTGATTGTGCCCACGGGCGCGAAGGGCGGTTTTTATCCCAAGCACCTGCCCGACCCGGCCGCGGACCGTGACGCCTGGCTGGCGGAGTCGCTGGAGTGCTACCGGATTTTCGTGCGGGGCCTGCTGGACGTCACCGACAATCTCGTCACCACCGCACACGGCGAAACAGTCGTGCCACCGGCGCGGGTGGTGCGGCACGACGCCGACGACTACTACCTCGTGGTGGCGGCGGACAAGGGAACAGCGTCATTTTCCGACGCCGCGAACGCGGTGGCCGCGGAATACGGCTTCTGGCTGGGCGACGCCTTCGCCTCCGGCGGGACCGTTGGCTATGACCACAAACAGATGGGCATCACGGCCCGCGGGGCGTGGGAATCGGTGAAGCACCATTTCCGCGAACTCGGGGTGGACTGCCAGGAACAGGATTTCACCGTGGCCGGCGTCGGCGACATGAGCGGCGACGTCTTCGGCAACGGGATGCTGCTCTCCCGCCACACCCGGCTTGTGGCGGCCTTCGATCACCGGCACATCTTCCTTGACCCGGCGCCGGACGCCGCGGCGTCGTTCGAGGAACGACGCCGGCTCTTCGCCCTCCCCCGCTCCTCGTGGGCGGATTACGACCCTGCGCTGATCAGCGACGGCGGGGGCGTCCACTCCCGCCGGACGAAGTCGATCCGCATCACGGACCAGGTCAGGGACGCGCTGGCGCTGGACCCCGGCACCGTGTCGCTGCCGCCCCATGCGCTGCTGCAGGCGATTCTCCGGGCGCCCGTGGACCTGCTTTACAACGGCGGCATCGGGACGTACGTCAAGGCCTCGACGGAGGACAACGCCGGGGTTGGCGACAAGGCGAACGATCCCATCCGGGTCAACGGCAATGAGGTCCGGGCGAAAATCATCGCCGAAGGCGGAAACCTGGGCATTACGCAGCTTGGCCGGATTGAGGCCGCCCTGGGCGGGGTCCTGCTCAACACCGATGCGATCGACAATTCAGCCGGCGTGGACTGCTCGGACCATGAGGTGAACATCAAGATCTTCGTGGACCGGATGATCGCTGCGGGAAAGATGCGGCCGGCCGAGCGCACCGGCTTCCTGCACTCCCTCACCGACGAAGTAGCCCGGCTCGTCCTGGCCAACAACACGGACCAGAATGTGCTGCTCTTCAACGACCGGCACTTGGTGCTGGACTGGAGCCACGGCTTCGAACGGACCATCGACTGGCTTGAGAACGCCACCGATCTCGACCGCAGGCTCGAGGGCCTGCCCAGCAGCAAGCAACTCCGGGAACGGGTACGTTCCGGTGCGGGCCTGACCGCACCGGAGCTGGCGGTGCTGGCCGCCTACGCGAAAATCGAACTGGCAGCCGAGCTCAACGCCAGCGGCCTGGCCGAGGACCCGTGGTTCCGGCGGGTCCTGCGCGGCTACTTCCCGCACCAGCTGTCCGCACGCTTCGAGGCCGAGCTGGACACGCACCCGCTGCGCCGCCAGATCGTGTGCACGGTGATGGCCAATGACATGATCAACCTCGGCGGCATCACCTTCGCCTTCCGTGCCATCGAGGAGACCACCGCCACGGCCGCCGTTGTTGCCAAGGCCTTCGTGGTGGCGCGGGAAGCGTACGACCTCCCGTGGATCGTCAACCGGCTGGCCGCACTGCCTGCCGGCTACCCCAACGAACACATCGCCGAAGCGACCCTGCACATGCGCCGGATCCTGGACCGGGCCACCCGGTGGTACGTCACGCACGACCACCGGGACCAGCCCGTGGACGCGGCCCTGGGCAGGATCATGCCTACCCTGGACCTCCTGCGG
The DNA here is from genome assembly GCF_003352915.1 of Arthrobacter sp. PM3. Taxonomy (NCBI): domain Bacteria; kingdom Bacillati; phylum Actinomycetota; class Actinomycetes; order Micrococcales; family Micrococcaceae; genus Arthrobacter; species Arthrobacter sp. PM3. The sequence continues at coordinate 1,326,836 of NZ_CP022314.1, forward strand.
ACGCGCACCGTGGACTACCTCCGCGGCTCCGACCTGGACCGGGTGCAGGAGCGGCTCGTGCACTGGGACGCCGTGGGAATGCCCCGCGAGCTGGGAATGCGCGCCTCGGACATGCTGGAAAGTTTCGGGCTTCTGGACATCTCCCTGATCTCCGAGCAGGTGCGCGAACCCGTCCTCACCATCACCGACCTGTACTACGCCGTCTTCCAGCGGATCGGCGCCGCGAACCTGCTCCTGAGCATCACCGACCTGCCCCGGCAGAGCCGCTGGGAGGCCCTCGCCCGGGCCGCCCTGCGCGATGACGTGTATTCCGCGGTGGCGGACATGACAGTCTCCGTCATGGAGACGACCCGGGGCCAGGGCGCCGACGCCGGCACGTCGGATGCCGTGGAACGCATCGTCGAATGGGAACGCGGTCACCAGGAACAGCTGGGCCGGATCAAGGACACCTTCGCCGAGGTCACCAAGCCCGGGCAGGTGGATATCGCCTCGATCTCCGTGGCGTTGAAACTCCTGCGGACACTCGTGCGGCGCTGACCGCCACAATTCTCCCGACGCTTACCGGGAGGAAACACAGCGGAAACCACTGCTGCCTAGCCTTGGACTGCATAACCCTTCGGCGAATCGAGGCAGTCATGCAGACCAATCCGCGGCTCAATATCCGTCAGGTCACCTGGGCCAACCCGGTCGGCGCCGACCTCCGGGCCGCCCAGCAGGCCGAACTCGACGCCCGGTTCGGCCGGCCGGACCACGAACCCGGGCCGCCGCCGTCGGAAGCGGACACGGCCGTGTTCCTGGTGGCGCACGACAAAGCCTCCGGCCAGCCGGTCGGGTGCGGGGGCCTGCGCATGCTGGACGCCCGCACGGCCGAAATCAAGCGGCTCTACGTGCTGCCCTACACGCGCGGCTCCGGGGTGGCGAGCTCCATCCTGGCGGCCCTCGAAGCCCATGCCCATGCCCTGGGGATCACCACCCTGACCGCGGAGGCCGGCTCGGTGCAGACCGACGGACGGCAGTTCTACGAGAATGCCGGCTTCGTGTCCGTGCCGAACTTCGGCCCGTACATCGGCGTGAAGCACTCGCACTGCTACGCGAAGCCGATCGACTCGCACAGTGCCGCGCACACCGCCATGGCCTAGGGCGGCACGGCTCAGCCGTCACACAAAGCCGTCCCGGCACGGAGTCGGCTAACCTCGCACTATGGAACCGGCCGACATCACTTTCCGCACCCGCAAATGGGTGCGGCCCGAGGACCTCAACGCCAACGGCACGCTCTTCGGCGGCAGCCTGCTGAAGTGGATCGACGAGGAGGCGGCCATCTACGCCATCCTGCAACTGGGCAACGGCCGGGCTGTCACCAAGTACATCTCCGAGATCAACTTCGTCAGCTCGGCCGTGCAGGGCGACCTGATCGAAATGGGCCTGACCGCGACCCGCTTCGGCCGGACGTCGCTGACCATGCGCGCCGAGGTCCGGAACATGATCACGCGGCAGAGCATCCTCACGATTGACCAGATAGTCTTCGTGAACCTGAACCCGGCCGGGAAGCCTGAGCCTCACGGGTACACCGAGATCACCTACGACCGGGACCGGATTCCGAACCACCACCTGACCGCAACCCTGGACCAGGACTGAACTTCAGGACGGGCGCCCGTCAGGTCCAGAAGTCGTCTGCCTTCGCCGTGTCCTCGAAGAACTCGCGCCCTTCCGTGATCATTCCGTCGCGGACCACAAACGTGATGACGGTGGGCATGTCCAGGGTCTTTCCGTTGTTGGTGGCGCGGGTTTGCTGGATCGCTACGGTGTGCTTGTCCCCGCCGACGATGTCCTGGACGTCGGCCTGGAACTGGCCCTGGGTGCGCGCTCCGAGTTCACCGAAGTAGGCCAGGATCGCGTCGCGGCCCTGTTTGGTTCCGGAAAGCACGCCGCTGCCGGCAACGTGCCAGACTGCGTCCTCCGCGAACATGTCGCTGAGGGTCGCCATATCCCCTGAGTTGAAGGCCGTGTAACCCCGCCGGACCAGCTCAACATTCTCTGCGGTTCCCATGATCGGACACCTCTCCGTCATCCTTGTCGGGTCATGCTGGGACGGTTAAAGGCTAGTCCTGGCCCGTAGGCCTGTCGACGGAAAAACGAAACCCGGCCGGGGCGGCCCTACCGTGCTCCCGGCCAGCCCGTGTAGGCCTCGGCGAGGTAGGCGCGGCCGTGCCGGGAGGACACCACGGAGTGGAGCTCGCCGAGCTGGCGGGCGCGGGCGAAGTCGTCGGCGTCGGCCGGGGTGTGCAGCATGGAGGTCATCCAGTAGGAGAACTGCTGTGCCTTCCACACCCTGTCCAGGGCGCGGTCGCTGTAGGCGTCCAGGAGCGCGGTGGAGCCGGTGGAGTAGAAGCTGTCGAATCCCTCGAACAGGACCCTGACATCGTTCAGCGCCAGGTTAAGGCCCTTGGCGCCGGTGGGGGGCACGGTGTGCGCGGCGTCGCCGGCGAGGAACAGGTTCCCGTGCCGCATGGGGGTGTGGACGAAGCTCCGGAATTTCAGGACCGTCTTGTCGATCACGGGTCCTTCCTTCACCTCGAAGCCGTTGCCGTTGACGCGGCTGCGGAAGGCGTCCCAGATCCGCTCCTCGCTCCAGTCGTTGACGTCCTCGTTGGGGTCGCACTGGAAGTACATCCGCTGGACTGTCTCGGTGCGCTGGCTGATCAGGGCGAAGCCGTTCGCGGAGTTGGCGTAGATCAGTTCGTCGGAGCTGCGCGGCGCCTCGGCCAGGATGCCGAACCAGGCGAACGGGTATTCGTGGAAGTACCACTTGCGCTGCGCCTCGGGGATCTGGAAGCGGCAATGGCTGCGCGAGCCGTCGGCCCCGGCGATGAAGTCGGCCTGCAGTTCGAATTCCACGCCGTCGGCATCCGTGAACCAGACCTTGGGCTTGCCTTCGATGTCATGGATGGTGGTGTCCGTGACGCTGTACCGGACGTCCCCGCCGTCGTCCTTTCGCCGTGCGGAGAGGTCCAGGAAGACGTCCGTCTGCGGGTAGAGCCAGACCGATTCCCCGACGAGGTCCTTGAAGTCGATCCGGTGGCTTTCGCCGTTGAACCGCAGTTCGATGCCGTCATGGCGGTCGCCTTCGCGCAGGACACGGTCGGAGACACCGCTGTCGACGAGCATGTTGACGGAGCCGTGTTCCAGGATGCCGGCCCGGACCGTCTCAGAGATTTCGCGGTGGCTGCGGATTTCGAGGACGGTGGATTCGATGCCGGCCTTGGCCAACAGGTGGGACAGCATGAGGCCGGCCGGGCCGGCACCCATGATCGCGACCTGGGTGGTGAGGATTTTTCGCTGTGCCATGTGCTTCTCGCTTCGTTGCGGGGCTCCCTGGCGGATTGTGTGGGTCAGGAGCCGGGGGCCGGAATGGTCATCTGGCTAACAGTGTGCCCCCCGGCGCGTGATGCGCGTTACAAGGATTCCGTTGAATGGAAACCAATAGCATCGCGCGGCTCGCCCAGCCGCCGGCCGATCCCGCGGGCCGCGGTCTGGAGGGCCGGGACGAGAGCCTGCAGGCGCATTTCGCGGAGCGGGACGACGACGCCGAGGGCCGCCACAGCCCGTTTCCTGCGGTCGAGCACGGGCACCGCGATCCCCCAGGCATCCGGGTCCACGACGCCGGCCAGCTGCGCATAACCCTGATGGGCCGCCTCACCAAGGAGGGTGCGGAGCTCCTCGGTGCCCAGCCGGCCGGTCGGATCGCTGAACCGTTCGAGGTAGTCGATCTGGACAGCGTGGGGCTGATGGGCCATGAGCACCAGTCCCGCGGAGGACACGTGCACGGGCATCCTGCCGGCCACCTGTGCGCGGTTGGCCACCGATCCCCGACGGGACAGCCGCTCCACGAAGAGCGCTTCCCAGCCGTCCAGCACGGCGAGGTTCACGTTCTGATTCAGCACCTGCTGGATGTCCTCCATGAAGGGCAGCGCGGCCTGGCGGAGCTCGAGCGTGGGCGAGTTGCGGTTGACGATTTCCCACAGCCGCAGGCCCAGGCTCACCGAGCCGCCGGGGCCGACATCCAGGAGCCCGTGGCCGGCCAGCTGCCGGACGAGCCTGTGCGCCGTGGTCAGGGGAAGTTCCGCCCTCGCGGCCAGCTCCGAGAGCGGCAACGCCGTCACGCCGGCCGGGAAGGCGGCGATCAGGCGCAGGACCCGGTCCACCACGGAGTCACCGGAGTTCGAATTGGCCACGATGCCCCTTCCGTTGAATGGTATGAAGTGTCCCATGCAACACCCGGGGGTGATAGAACTCTCACGTTAGAAAAGCCGCGGCCGGCGCCGGCCGGGCACAGGAAATCACGTCAACAGTATCGCTGAGGTAGCAATGTCAACGTCGTCATTGGAGAACAAGTCACGGTGGCCCGTGTGGCTTTGCTGGCTGGCCATGGTGCTGGACGGCTTTGACCTGGTGGTCCTCGGCACGGTCATCCCCACACTCATCAAGTCGCACGAGCTGGGCTTCGACGCCGTCGGGGCGACGTTCGCGGCGACCATTTCGCTGGTGGGCGTGGGGCTTGGCGCCCTCTTCATCGCCCCGCTGTCGGACCGGTTCGGCCGGCGAAACCTGCTGGTGGCCTGCGTGGCCTGGTTCTCGGTGTTCACGATCGCCGTCGTCTTCGCGCCGAACGTGGCGTTGTTCAGCACGTTCCGGCTGCTCGCCGGCCTGGGCCTGGGCGCCTGCCTGCCCGCCGCCCTGGCCTACATGAACGACTACGCACCGGCCGGAACGGCGGGCAAGTCCACCACCCGGACCATGACCGGCTACCACGTGGGCGCCGTCGCGACCGCCTTCCTGGCCCTCATGGTGATTCCCAGCTGGCGGACCATGTTCGTGGTGGGCGGCCTCGCCGGCCTTGCCCTCGTCCCGTTCCTGTGGTTCAAGCTCCCGGAAACCCTCCCGCCGGTGCACCACCACCCCGAGGCCGCCAAGGCTGAAGCAGCCGCGGCACCCGCGGAAGAGCGGGCCAGTTTCCGCGATCTGGCCCGCAAACCCTACCCGCTGATTGCGGCCGGCGTGGCCGTGGCGTCCTTCATGGGGCTACTGCTGGTCTACGGCCTGAACACCTGGCTGCCGCAGCTCATGGCCTCGGCCGGCTACGGCCTGAACGCCGGCCTGGCTTTGCTCCTGGTGCTCAACGTCGGCGCCGTCGTGGGCCTGCTGATCGCCGGTGTCCTGGCGGACCGGCACGGCACCAAGAAGATCGTCCTGCTTTGGTTTGGCCTGTCCGCCGTGTTCCTGGCCGCGCTCAGCATCCAGATCCAGAACGAAATCGTGCTGTACGCGGCCGTCTTCGTCACGGGCGTATTCGTCTTCAGTTCGCAGGTCCTGGTCTATGCCTGGGTCAGCCAGCTCTTCCCCGTCCGCCTGCGCGGCACGGCCCTCGGCTTCGCCGCCGGGGTGGGCCGGCTGGGAGCCATCCTGGGCCCGGCCGTGACCGGGGCGCTGGTAGCCGCCGGCATCGCCTACCCCTGGGGCTTCTATGTCTTCGCCGCGGCCGCGGTCCTGGCGGTCCTCGCCCTGGCCTTCGTTCCGCAGACCGTCGCCGCGGTGTCCCGCACCGGCGCCGGCGTCGGGCGCCAGTAGACGCATCCGGGGGACGCGGGGCCTAGCCGCGGCGTGCGGCCAGTCGCCGCCAGGCGCCCGGCGCCAGCACGACGGCGATGCCGACGGCGGCGCCGATGACGGTCTCCACAATCCGGTCGCGGAGCAGGATGCCGGGCGGGACGGGTGCCACGAGCAGCGTCGAAGTCAGGGCCAGCGGGGTGACGAAGACCTGCGCGAGCATGTACTGCCGCGCGATGAACATTTCGGCGCCGAACTGGCAGGCGGCAATCACCAGCACGGTCTGCCACGGCGTCGGCTGCAGGAGCAGGATCCCGGCGAGCAGCACCAGGCCAAGGGCGGTGCCCGCGATGCGCTGCAGGCCGCGGCTGACGCGATGCCGGGTGCTGTGCCCCACGAGCGGAACGACGGCGGCCACCATCGCCCAGTAGTTGTGGCCGACGCCGAGCCATTCACCGGCCAGCGTCCCCAGGGTTCCGGCCAGGCCCGCCGCCACGACGTACCCGGCGCTTTCCTGCCACGCCGCCCGCTTCTCGCGCGGGGTCAGGGCCGGGGGCTTCGACCTCACCCACGGGGTCCGGTGGCTGCGGGCGACGCGGGCGGACTGGCCGACCAGGAGGGAGAACACAACCGTCAGTACCGCCGCCAGCATGCACTGCCACAGCGGCGGCTGATTGGGGATCGACGCGATGGCGGCGAACGCGAAGATGTGGAACAGGGACCCGGAGGGGCGCAGGCGCCACCAGGCAACCACCAGCGAGCAGGCGCCCGCCACGACGGTGGTGGCCCCGACCAGGACCCAGGTGGTGCCTTCCGCCGAGAGCCCGGCCAACGCGTCGACCCGGGCAGTGAGGGCGGCCAGGAAGATGACCGCCAGCATGAGGCCGCCGGCCCGCACCTGCAGCCGCAGGCGCCTGGCGTGCGGCTCGTTCCGGCCGTAGATGCCGGCGAAGGCGCCGAACGAGGCGAAGATGGCCAGATCCAGCCGGCCCAGCAGCACCAGGGTGATCAGCGGGACGAAGACGCCCACGGCGCAGCGGAGCGCGACCTGATGGTCCTTGTTCGCCGGGGCCATGGTGAACATTTCGGCAAGCAGTTTCAACGCGCCGGCCTCACGGGGATTCCTTCATGGGTCGGGCGCCTTTCGTTGCAGTCTGGTGGTTCGACGGCGGCACTGGCATCCACGCTGAATTTTACGCGTGCACGGCCCCGGCGGCGCATTGGCGCCCGTTGATCGGAATCTGCCGCGCGGGCCCGAGGTGGTAGCGTCTACCGGTTGAAGCAACACCCTGAGTCCCAGCAACGCACACCGGAGGTTCCCATGCTCAAAGGATTCAAGGATTTCATCCTGCGCGGCAACGTGATCGAACTGTCCATCGCCGTCGTCGTCGGCACCGCCTTCACGGCCCTGGTCGGTGCCTTCACCACAAACATCGTGAATCCGATCATCGCGGCGGCCGGCGGCGTCGAGACCCAGGGCCTGGGCTTCCACATCTGGCCGGGCAATGACAAGACGTTCGTCAACATCGGCGCCGTGGTGACGGCCTTCCTGACTTTCCTGATCACGGCGGCGGTGGTGTACTTCATCTTCGTGGCGCCGATGAACCGGATCAACACCATGGTCAAGAACCGGCTGGGTGCGGCCGAGCCGGAGGAAGAACCCATCCCGGCTGAAACCGCACTGCTGGCCGAGATCCGGGACCTGCTGGCCCGCTTGGCCGGCCCGGACCCCGACGGCCGCAGCGCCGGCCCCGCGGGTGACGCCGAGGCATTGGATGACGACGCGGACGAGTCCCGTCCCCGCCACGCGACCAGTCGCTACTAGGAGCCGCTGGCAGCACCCGGCGGCCGTCCGAAACCGTCACCCGGCGGCAACCCGGCCGAAACAGCGGACCGGAATCATGGGGGCATGACGCGAAACGCCTTTGGCAACACCCGGCGCAGGAACCGGCCCGCGGCGACCTCCGAGTTAAGCTGCGAAGTGTGCGGCCAGATGCCCGAGCCGCCCAAGGCGCGGCTGACCCTGGCCAATATCGCGGTGATGCTTCCGATCGAATTGCTGGTTCACGCGGCGGTGGTGGGCACGCACCTGCCGTATGTTGCCAAGGTCCTGGTCCTGACCATGACCGCGACCGTGCTGGTGATCTGGGTGGCCGAGCCTTCGGCAGCCCGGATCCTGCGCGGCTGGCTGCACGCCCCGGCGCTGCGCCACCGCAAACGCCTCGTCGCCGCGCCGGCCCTGTGGCGGGCCCGGACCGTCCTGAAAGACCGGCCCGGGTCGCTGCAGAAACTCACGCAGGCCCTGGCCGGCCTGGACACGAACATTCTCAGCATCCACGTCCACCCGGTCACCGGCGGAGTCCTGGACGAATTCGTGCTTGCCGCGCCCGGCGGGATCCGTGAGGCCGACCTCCTCCGGGCGCTGCGCGCGGGCGGCGGGGCCCACCCGCACGTCTGGCCCACCACCGCCCTGGCCATGGCCGACGGCCAGACGGGGGCGCTGAGCCTGGCCGCCCGGATCGCGGCGAACCCGGACGAGCTGCCGCTGGCCGTCGCGGAGCTGCTGCGGGCCAGGATCGTCACCGCGCCCGTCCGCGGCGCCGCCTTGCCGGCGGCGGGCCCGGAGGGCACGGTCCTGAAGATCCCGACAGCGTGGCACGGGCCCATCACGTTTTCCCGTCCCGGCGAGCCGTTCACCCCGGCCGAGTCCGCCCGTGCGCACCGGCTGGCCGAACTCGCCGAAATCGTGGCGCACCGGCCAGTGGCACGCTAGATGGTCCGTGCCGGCGGACTAGGGCGAATCCTGCCCGGGCGTCGCCGGCAGACGGCTGCTCTCGTCGCGTTCCCACCCGCCTGCGGGCGCTGCACCCCGCCGGCCGGCAACCGCGAACCCCAGATACACGGCCGCGTTGACAGCGGAGAGCGGTCCGCGGATGGATCGGACAACCTCCTGCAGCGTGTCGCGGGCCGTGCTGCGGCGTCCTTCCGCCCGGTTCTGCTGGGTATTGCCACGATAGACCCGGTTCAGCACCGCCAGCTGGGCGCTGGGAGTCCGCGGGGGGCGTACCACCACCGGCTCCACGTTGAGGACCGCTTTCTCCGCCGGCGAGAAAAGCCGGTCCACGAAGAGATCGTCCCCGACCACGTCCGGGAACTCCGCGAACCGTTCATGTCCGGCCTTGCAGAGCCCGTAGGCGCCCGCCGACCAAAGCCCGTTGTGTGTCGACGGCAGACGCCGCCGCGTGCCATAGTAGGCGTGGATCAGCGGATGGGCACCCTCCAGGTCGAAGCGGACAGCGGGGCGTGCCGCCAGCAGGCCACCCGGAGCCAGTGCGGCCAGCACGTCCCGGACCGCCGCCGGGGTGATCTGGATGTCAGCATCCAGATACAGCCTCGGCCACCGGGTGGCGGCGGCATCGCCTGCGTTCAAAGCGGCGGACTTGGACGCCTGGTCGATCTCAAGCACGGTCACGCCCTCGAATCCGCGGGCGATCCCTGCCGTGTCGTCGGTGCAGCCGTTGCAGGCGACGAAAACATCAACCGCTCCTGCTGCAGCCAGCGGCGCCAGTGGCGCCAGAGTCCGCGCTATGACTGCAGCCTCATTGTGTGCCGGGATGATCACAGAGCCCTCGGGGAAGTCCTCCAGCGGAGTCGGTGTGGTGGGCCCGGGCAGGCCGGCCCAGAGCTGTTCGTTCAGGACCGTCCGCAGCACACCCTTACGGTCAGCCTTCCAGCAGCGCAGGGTCTCTGACAGGATGACCGCGCCGCGGAAAGCCGCCGCATAGGCCGCCGAATGGTGTTTGCGGATGTAGCGGATGCAGTTGACAGCCAGCAGCGCGTTCAATTCCGGCGACGCGCCGGACCCACCGCCCGCATGGGTCATGGTCGCGCCCGGTTCATACCAGACAGTCTCGCCCAGCATCCGCAGGCGACGGAAGAAATCGACCTCCTCCGAATACAGGAAATACGATTCGTCCCATGGCACGGCATCTGCGACCGCACGGCGCACCAGGAGGGCCGCTCCCGTTGCCCATTGCACCGGATGGGGGTGGTCGTAGCTTTCCGCGTCGAAATCACTCGTGGCGAGCCAGTCCGGCCGGCGGGCCGCGCGCCGCCCGAGGAACGCATCACCGACGGTCCGCGCGATACTTGGTTCGCGCCGCAGCGAATGACTGAGCTCCCCGCTCGGATCCAGTAGCCGGGGCACCACGGCGCCGGCCTTCGAGGCCTGCAGTCGGTGCAGCATCGTTTTCAGACTGCCTTGTTCGACCCGGAGGTCCGGGTTGAGCACCAGCACGGTGGCGGCGTCCCCCGCCCGCCGCATGGCGGCATTGATGCCGCCGGCGTATCCCAGGTTGCCTCCGGTGGAGAACGCGATAACGTCCGGGTCAGAGCGGCGGATCAGCCCCAGCGTGCCGTCGCTGGAGCAGTTGTCCGCGACCAGCACGCGTAAGTTCAGATCCCGGGTCTCGGTGCGCAGGCTCATCAGCAGCCCGCCGATGTCGCGTGAACTGTTATACGTCACGACGACGACGGCGACATCCGCCGTTCCGTCCGGTCCGGTGAAGTGGCCCGGTGTTCCGCCCGGCACCACTTTGTTCATCATCAAGTCGTCGCCCCCTCAGGACATTTCCTCGGGCAGCAGCTGCCCGTTCGCTTCGACGTACCGGCGTCCCGTGGCCGGGCAAAGCCAGCTGCCGCCGTCGTCCTGCTTCAACGGATGCCCGGCTTCCCCCACCCAGCCCACCTGCCGCGCCGGCACGCCCGCCACCACGGCGAACGCCGGTACGTCTTTGGTCACGACTGCGCCTGCCGCCACCGTGGCCCACTCGCCGATGCACGCGGGGGCGATGCACACAGCGCGGGCGCCAACGGAGGCACCCTTGCCGATCGTGACGCCGACGGCCACCCAGTCATCGGAGCCCTTGAGCGTGCCGTCCGGGGTGACGGCCCGCGGATACAGGTCATTCGTCAGCACGGCCGCCGGCCCCACGAAGACGCCGTCGGCCAAGCGGGCCGGCTCATAGACCAGGGCATAGTTCTGCAACTTGCAGTTATCCCCCAACTGCACGCCCGGCCCGACGTACGCACCACGGCCGATGTTGCAGTTCGCGCCCAGAACCGCGTCCTCGCGGATCTGGGCAAGGTGCCAGATCCGGGTGCCTTCACCGATGCTGGCGGTTTCGGCCACGTCTGCTGAGTTCGCCACCGTTGTCATGTCACTCCTGCCGTGCGGGGTTGCTGGACTGGGGATGGGCTGAGGATCCGGTGCCCGGGGCCGGGTGCGCGCCAGCCTGATGACCAGTGCGCCCAGCAAGGCTCCGAGAGTGTTGTTGACGACGTCGCGGAGGCTGGCCTGGCGTTGGCTGAGCATCACGAACTGGACGGCTTCAATAGCCGCAGAGGCCAAGAGGCCGGCCAGGACGGCCAGCCCCCACTTGCGCACGGGCAGCAAAAGGGCCACGAAGGCGCCAAGGGGGAGGAACAGGATGACGTTGGCCGTGCCCTCCACGACGTGGTAGTCGATGCCGGCCGTCAGGGCGTGCTCCTGCAGGACGGAGAGGACATCATCGAGGAATCCGGAGAGGGGCCGGTCCACCGGTGTGGGCCAAAACCCGATGCAGCCCAGGGCAGCAAGGTAAAGAGTCAGGAGGACGAGGACTCCGTGGCGTGCGTTCGGGTTGAGGCTTTGCCGTGCGCTCGTCCCCTGGTCTCTGGCTGCAGTGCGGGCACCCATGGCCTAGGCCGCCGTTCCGCTCGGAATTGCGGCCCGCAGGACGCGTGCGGGCACGCCCGCCCAGGTTTCGCCAGCCGGCACGTCGGTCAGGACAGCGGCGCCCATGCCGATTGTGGCGTTGGCGCCCACCGAGGCGCCTTCACGGACGCTGGCGTTCATGCCCAGGTAGGCGCCGCGACCGATCCTGACACCGCCGCCCAGGGAAACGCCGGCGGCAAAGGTGGCGAAGTCCTCCACGACGTCGTCGTGGGTCAGCGTCACTCCGGGCATCGCCACCACATGCTCACCGAGGTCGACCCCGGCGGTCAGGGTGACGTGGCCCAGCAGGACGCTGCCGCGGCCGATCCTGCATCCGGCCGGGATACGGACCGACGAGTCGATGACGGTGGCGTACCTGCGGTCCGCCACTCCGAGGGCGGCCAGCCGGTCCACAATCCGGGCGCGCCCGGCACCGGCGCCGACGCAGACCACGACGCCGGCCCCCGGATAGCGCAGAACGTCACTCGCCGGGCCCAGCACGCGGGTTCCATCCACGATGGTCCCGGTCTTGCCGGCGTCGTCGTCAAGGATCCCGATGACATCGAACTGTCCGCTTTCGCGGACGGCGGCGAGGACTTCACGTGCCAGGCCGCTCGCAGCCAGGAGGAGCAGCTCATCCATGGTTCCGCCCGCCGGCCGTCCGGAGCGAGTGGATCACCCGGAACTGCTCGTCAGGCGTCAACTGGTGGTAGACGGGAAGAATCACGGTGTTGTCCGTGAGCCGTTCAGTCACAGACAGATCGGCCCCGCCGGTGTCCCGCCCTGCGTAGGCCGGCTGCCGGTGCGCGGCCATGATGCCGCGCCGTGCCGAGATTCCGTCCCGGGCCAGGTGTGCCAGCAGTTCCTCCCGCCCCGGCCCGAAGTCCGGCAGGACCTCGAACCAGAATGACTGGAAATTGCTGGTGCCGAACGCTGGGTCCTGGCTGAACCGCAAGCCTTCGACATCGTCCAGGGCGGCCCGGTATCCTGCGACGATTCCGCGGCGCCGGGCGACGGCCTCCTGAAGCCTGCCCAGCTGGACCAGTCCGACGGCCGCCTGCATATCCGTCATCCGGTAATTGAAGCCGACCTCCACATACTCTTCCGCCGGGGCCAGCAGGCTGGCGTGCCGGTCATTCGCCGAAACGCTCATGGAATGTTCGCGCAACTGGCGGGCGCGGGATGCCCACTCCGGGTTGCGGGTGGTCAGCATGCCGCCCTCCCCTGTGGTCAGGATCTTGCGGGGATGGAAGGACCATGCGGCAAGCTCGGCCGACGCCCCTACCGGACTGCCCTTGTAGGTGGACCCTGCCCCGCAGGCGGCATCCTCGATCACAGTGATGCCCAGGGGGTCGCAGAGCTCGCGGATGGGGTCGAGGTCGACCGGCATGCCGCCCTGGTCCACAACGATCACGGCACGCGTGGCCGGGGTCAGGGCCGCCGCGATGCTGCGCGCGGACACGTTCCCGGTGTCGGTTTCGACGTCGGCAAATACCGGCCGGGCGCCAACGTAGACGGCGGCGTTGGCGGTGGCAATGAAGGACAAGGAGGGAACCACGACGTCGTCGCCCGGGCCGACGCCGGCAACTTTCAACGCCAGGTGCAGCGCCGTGGTGCAGTTGGACACGGCGACGGCATGCGGCGCTTGTTGCGCTGCGGCAAAGGCTTCCTCAAAGCGGGCCACGCGGGGTCCCTGTGCCACCCAGCCGGAAGCGATGACCTCGGCGACGGCGTCGGCTTCCTCGGTTCCGAGCCACGGCTTCATGACGTTGATCCGGCTCAGCGTCTGCTCTTGGAGCTGCTCCTGGTCGATGGTCACCTCACACCGCCTACCCGGGCGGCGGCAATCTCGCCGCGCAGCGGACGCCACCAGTCGACGAGTTCGCGCAGTCCTTCCTCCAGCCCGGTTTCGGCGGTGAAGCCGAGATCGCGCGTTGCCGCAGTCGTGTCCGCCAGCCGACGGATGACGCCGTTGACGGCGCGGTCCGGGCCGTGTTCCACTGCCAGGTCCGAATCCATGGCCCGCAGGAGCGCCTCGGCCAGTTGCAGGAGGCTCGTCTCGGAACCGCTGGCGACGTTGTACACGCCTTCGCGGACGCTGCTCCCCGCGGCCAGGATGTTTGACCGCGCGATGTCCCGGGTGTGGACGAAATCCATGGTCTGCCGTCCGTCGCCGAAGATCAGCGGCGGCTGGCCGTCCGCAATCCGCTCCATCCACCGCACCAGCACCTCGGTGTACAGACCGTGCACGTCCATCCGCGGCCCGTAGACGTTGAAGTAGCGCAGCAGCACGTAGTCCAGCCCGGTCATGGCCCGGAAGCTGCGGGCCATGCCTTCGTTGAAAGACTTCGCCGCGCCGTAGAAGGTGTCGTTGTTGTGGTGGTGGTGGCGTTCGGTGGTGGGGAATTCCTCCGCCATGCCGTAGACCGAGGCGCTGGAGGCTGCAATGAGCTTGTCGACGCGGTGGGCAGCGGCGGCCTCCAGCACGTTGAAGGTGCCATCGACGAGCACCTCCAGGGCCAGCCGGGGCTCCTCCGCGCACTGGGTGATGCGGATGGCTGCCTGGTGGAAGACGATGTCCTTGCCCCTCGTGAGGTCATGGACCAGGTCCCGGTCACGCAGGTCGCCTTCCACCAGGCGCACCCGGCCGCTTTCCATTGCGTCATCGAGATTGGCACGGCGTCCGCGGACAAGGTTGTCGAGGATGTCGATCCGCCCGGCTCCGGCGGCGAGCAAATGGTCAACAATGGTGGACCCGATGGTTCCGGCCCCTCCGGTCACGAGGACCCCAGCCCCCTGCAGTGTGCTCATCGTCTTCCTTCCAGCTGAAATTCGTTTCCTGTGACGGCGCTTGGCTGTCCGTTCGCGCCGAGGCTGTTGCTGACCGCTTCCAGCACCGAGAGGACGCGGAGCCCGGACGCCCCGCTGGTCCGCGCGGGCCTTCGCTGCCAGATGCTGCTGGCAAATTCGGCCACCATCTGGCCGAGCGCTTCGTGTTCGGGCAAGGCCGGGGACCAGGTGTCGCCCAGCCGGTAGGAAATGGCCGAGGCCTTTCTCTCCGCGGCGGAACGGGACTGCGCGTCCAGGCTGACGCCACGGTCGTAGACGCTGAGCCGCTGCTGCGGGTTCAGGTCATCCCAGACCAGCGTGCGCCGCGACCCGCCGACCACCAGTTGCCTGATCTTGGTGGGGCTGAGCCAATTCACGTGCACGTGGGCCATGCCGCCGGCCGGGAGTGCGAAGGTCAGGTGGCCCACACAGGCGTTGCCGGTGCCGAGAGGGTCCGCGCCGTGGGCCGAGACTTCCGCCGGCCTGAGGCCGCCGGGGAGAATGAAGTCGAGGATCGACAAGTCGTGGGGGGCGAGGTCCCAGAAGACGTCCACGTCCGGCTGGATGAGGCCAAGATTGATCCGGACGGAGTCGATGAACAGAATCTCGCCCAGGGAGCCGTCGGCAACCAGCTCGCGGATCTTTAGCACCGCCGGGGTGTAGCAATATGTGTGGTCCGCCATCAGAACCAGGCCGCGGTCTTCGGCTTCCGCGACCATTTCCAGGCCCTTGGCCCGGCCGTCGGCCAGCGGCTTTTCAACGAGCACGTGTTTTCCGGCCCGCAAGGCTGTGAGGGCGATGCCGTGGTGAGTCCGGGCCGGCGTCGCGATGGCCACGGCATCGACGTCAACCGTGTCCAGGAGATCCTCCACGGAACCGCAGACGGTGACGTCGCCATTCGCTGCGGCCAGCTTGGCGGCCCGTGAACGGTCCATGTCCACGATTGCCGCCAGCTCCCAGTCGGGGGCGGCCTTGAAATTGCGGGCCAGATTTGGCCCCCAGTACCCTGCCCCTATGACGGCCACCCGCAGAGGGGCCGGAGAGACCATAAACCCGGACTCGACGGACGGAATTGCCACGACCAACCCCCAGTGCGCTAGACGTCGGCATCGAGACGATGCCACTGCCTATCCAAGCCGGTACCCGGCTGGCCCGTCACGAGTGCTGATTACTTGCCTTTGCGAACAACGTCCCAGCCCGGCGCGTGGGTAGTACTCAGTTTTGCCCCGGGAGCCACCACGTGGTCCGCCCCGGGGCAACCGCCTGCGAACACACGGTCGACGCCCGGTCAGGGGCAGGGGATGGTTGTCTCAGATGGCCGACATCCGGACGGCGAGGGCGCCCGGTTCCACCGTGACGGCGAGGTGTTTGGCGGTGCCGAGGGGGTCGCCGTCGAGCTGGAACTCCTGCTCGTGCGCGAGTTCGATCTCGGCCGACCTGCCGGCGAAGTACTCGACCGACGCGTTCTTTGCCGTGTTCTTGCCGAAGACGCCCGCCAGCACGCCCAGCCAGCCGAACCGGCCGACAGGGGCGAGGATGACGACGTCGAGGACGCCGTCATCGACCTTGGCGTCGGGGAAGATCTCCACGCCGCCCATGATCTTGCCGCAGTTGCCGACCATGACGCTGCGGATCCGGCGCCGCACGGCGTGTTGGCCGTCGATGCTGATCTTCGCCTTGACGGGGCGGCCGGGAAGGTGCCGGATGCCCGCCTCGACGTAGGCGAGCCAGCCCACGCGGTCCTTGAGCTGGTCCACAGTGTTGGCCATGATCGCGGCGTCGTAGCCGAGACCGGCCATGACGAGGAAGACGTTCCCGTCCTCGGCGTGGTCCAGCGTGGCCCGCACCACGTCAACGGTGACATCGGTACCGCTCAGGACGTCATAGCTGGCGGCTACGGGGTCGGTGATGTCGACGCCGAGGTTTCGGGCCAGGAGGTTGCCGGTGCCCATCGGGACCAGGCCGATCGGGGTCCCGGTGCCGGCCAGCGCCTCAGCCACGCAGCGGACGGTTCCATCGCCGCCCGCGGCGATCACGACGTCGACCCCTGCCTCCAGCGCCTGGCGGGCCTGGCCAAAGCCGGTGTCCTCCTTGGTGGTTTCCAGCCACAGCGGCTCTTCCCAGCCCTGAGTCTCGCACAGCCGGAAGAAGGAGGCGCGGAAGCTCTCCCCCGGGGACTTCATGGGATTGATGACGACGGCGGCGCGGCGGGGCGCGACGGTATCCGTGGCGTCGTTCTCAGGCGCTGTGGTGTTCTCTGTCATGGCGTCCTCTGCGGAAAAGGGCGGGCGGGGTCCCGAAGTGAATCCTAGCCGCAGTCACCGGGCTACCCTGACAGGACCGGTGCGAACCGCCTTTCACCGGCCGGAGGTCAGGTCCTCCGAGATGAGTTCCGCCGTGGCGAGCGTCGCCTCACGGACCGCGGCCAGGTAGGCCTCCGGGTCCGGCTGCGCCGACACCGCCTGGGCCTGCAGGGAGACGTTGACCGCCGCCACCACCTTGGGCCCGTCGTGGACAGGCGCGGCGACGGACATCAGCCCGAGCTCCAGTTCCTGGTTCAGCAGGCACCAGCCCTGGGCGCGGACGGTGTCCAGTTCGGCCAGGAGGGCCGCCCGCGTCCCGATGGCCCCGGGGGTCAGGGCCCGGATCTCGGCGGCCGCGAAGTACTCGTCAAGCTTCGCGGGCGGAAGGGCCGCGAGCAGCACCCGGCCCATCGAGGTCGCGTAGGCGGGGAACCGGGTGCCCACCGTGATGCCGACCGTCATGATCCGCCGGGTGGCCACCCGGGCGATGTAGGCGATGTCGGTGCCTTCGAGCACCGCGGCCGACGTCGACTCCCCCAGTTCGAGCGAGAGCTCCTCCAGGTGCGGCTGGGCCAGCTGGGGCAGGGACAGCCCGGACAGGTAGGCGTAGCCAAGCTGCAGGACTTTGGCGGTCAGGGCGAAGATCTTGCCGTCCGTGCGGACATAGCCCAGCTCCACGAGGGTGTGCAGGAACCGCCGGGCCGTTGCCCGGGTCAGTCCGGTCCGGGCCGCAACCTCGGTCAGCGTCATCTTCGGGTGCTCTGTGTCGAAGGCGCGGATCACCGCGAGCCCGCGCGCCAGCGACTGCACGTACTGGTCGCTGGCCGCGGGCACGCCGCCGCTCCTGGCTGCCTCAATCATTTATCGCCTCCCGGTCCCGGAATACTTTAGCCCTGCTCAAGTGATCCCAGTACAGGGCGGTCAGCTTCCGTCCGCGGGCGCCGCCGTCAGCGGCACGGGGACCATGGCCTGGAGCTCGGCGAGGGTGCAGCCGAAGGTTTCGCGGACGCGGACGCCGTCGGGGCCGGTGAGGAAGACGGCTTTGTCGGTGTAGACGCGGGTGACACAGCCGATCCCGGTGAGCGGGTAGCTGCAGGCCTCGACCAGTTTGGAGACGCCGTCGCGGGTCAGGAGCGTCATCATGACGAAGACGTCCTTCGCGCCGGTGGCAAGATCCATGGCGCCGCCGACGGCCGGGATGGCGTCCGGGGCACCGGTGTGCCAGTTGGCGAGGTCGCCGGTCGCGGAGACCTGGAAGGCGCCGAGCACGCAGATGTCCAGATGTCCGCCGCGCATGATCGCGAAGGAGTCCGCGTGGTGGAAGTAGGACGCCCCGGGCAGTTCGGTAACGGGGATCTTGCCGGCGTTGATGAGGTCGCCGTCGATCTGGTCCCCGACGGCCTCCGGGCCCATGCCGAGCATGCCGTTCTCGGTGTGGAGCGTGATGTTCTGCTCCGGTTCGAGGTAGTTCGAGACCAGGGTGGGCTGGCCGATGCCGAGGTTCACGAAGGATCCCGGGGCGATGTCCCGGGCCACGAGGCGGGCGAGGTCGTCCCGGCCCAGCGGCGTGTCGCTGGTCCGGATGTTGGTCTGGCTGTTGGACTGGATGCTCATCTCAGGCCACCTTCACAATGCTGTTGACGTAGATTCCGGGGGTCACGATGTTTTCCGGGTCCAGGCTCCCGGTGGGGACGATCCCGGAGACCTGCACGACGGTGTGTTTCGCCGCGGCGGCCATGATCGGGCCGAAGTTCCGGGCGGTCTTGCGGTAGACCAGGTTGCCCTTGCCGTCGGCGGTGAGGGCCTTGATCAGGGCGACGTCGGCGTGGATGGGGGTCTCGAAGACCTGCCATTTGCCGTCCAGGAAGCGGGTTTCCTTGCCCTCGGCGAGCATGGTGCCGTAGCCGGTGGGGGTGAAGAATCCGCCGATCCCGGCCCCGGCGGCCCGGATCCGCTCGGCGAGGTTGCCCTGCGGGACTAGTTCGAGTTCGATCTCGCCGGCGCGGAACTTGGTATCGAAGTGCCAGGAGTCGGACTGGCGGGGGAAGGAGCAGATCATCTTCTTCACCCGGCCTTCCTTGATCAGCAGGGCCAGGCCCTGGTCGCCCTGGCCGGCGTTGTTGTTGACCACGGTCAGGTCCGTGGCGCCGCAGTCCATGAGGGCGTCGATCAGTTCGAACGGCTGGCCGGCGTTGCCGAAGCCGCCGATCATCACGGTGGAGCCGTCCTGGATGCCGGCGACGGCCTCGCCGACGGTGTCTACGAAGTTCAGCATTTTCCCTAACCCTCCACGCCAGCAGTTACGTTTTCGAGGACGACGGCCAGGCCCTGGCCGACGCCGATGCAGATCGCGGCGACGCCCCAGCGCTGCCCGGAGGCCTGCAGGGACCGGGCCAGGGTGCCCAGGATGCGTCCGCCGGAGGCGCCCAGCGGGTGGCCCATCGCGATGGCGCCGCCGTGCCGGTTCACGATTCCCGGGTCGATGCCCCAGGCGTTGATGCAGGCCAGGGACTGCGCGGCGAACGCCTCGTTGAGTTCGACGGCGCCCACCTCGTCCCAGCCGATCCCGGCCTTCGCGAGGGCCTTGTTGGCGGCCTCGACGGGGGCGTAGCCGAAGTACTGGGGGTCGTTGGCGTGCGCGCCGCGGCCGGCGATCCGGGCCAGCGGGTCCATCCCCAGCAGCCCGGCGGCGGCCTCGCTGCCCAGCCAGGCCGCGGAGGCGCCGTCGGAGAGCGGGGAGGCGTTCCCGGCGGTGACGGTGCCGTTCTCGGCCCGGAACACCGTCTTGAGGCCGGCGAGCTTCCCGGCCGAGGACCCGGCCCGGATGCCTTCGTCACGGACCAGGTCCGTGCCGGGGACCGGGGCCACGAGGGTGTCATAGAAGCCCTCGTCCCAGGCCGCGGCGGCCAGGTTGTGGGAGGCAGCGGAGAACTCGTCCTGCGCCTCACGGGTGATCGCGTACTTCTCGCGGAGCCGCTCGGTGGCCTCGCCCAGCGAGACGGTCCACTCGGCGGGCATGGCCTTGTTCACCAGCCGCCAGCCCAGCGTGGTGGAGGCCAGGGTCAGGTCCCCGGCGGGGTAGGGCTTCTCGGTCTTGGGCAGCACCCAGGGGGCGCGGGACATGGACTCGGCCCCGCCGATCAGCATGAGGTCGGCGTCGCCGGTGTTGATCTGCCGGGACGCGATGATCGCCGCGTCCAAAGAGGACCCGCACAGCCGGTTGACTGTGGTGCCCGGGACCGAGACCGGCAGGCCGGCCAGCAGGGTGCCCATCCGGGCGACGTTGCGGTTTTCCTCGCCCGCGCCGTTGGCGTTGCCGAACACCACCTCGTCAATCCGCTCCACGTCCAGCTTCGGGGCGCGTTTGACGGATTCGCGGATGACGTGAGCGGCGAGGTCGTCCGGGCGGACGGCGGCGAGGCCGGACCCGAACTTGCCGAAGGGGGTGCGCACGGCGTCGTACACAAAGGCCTGGTTCATGATGCGTTGTCCGTTCCGGTGCTGTCCATGGCGGCGTTGTCCATGGAATGGAAGACCTGTTGGGCGGTCTTGAAGGCGGTGTTGGCGGAGGGCACTCCGCAGTAGATGGCGGTCTGGAGCAGGATTTCCTTGATCTCGTCCCGGCTCAGGCCGTTGGTGATGGCGGCGCGGATGTGCATGGCCAGTTCTTCCCAGTGCCCGTGGGCCACCATCGCGGTGATGGTGACGGCCGAGCGCATCTGGCGGCTGATCCCGGGCCGGGTCCAGATGCCGCCCCAGGCGATCCGGGTGATCATGTCCTGGAAGTCCTCGGTGAAGGCATCTTTGTTGGCGTTGGCGCGGTCCACGTGCGCGTCACCGAGGACCTCGCGGCGTACTTTCATGCCGCCGTCGTAGATTTCCCGGCTTGTCGCGCCGGGCTGGACTGCACCGTTGCGTTCGGGGCCGTTCCGCTGGCTGTTCATGCGTCCGTTCCTTGCGTTTCGGTCCAGGTGATGAGGCCCTTGAGCAGCTCGGCTACGTGGCCGGGTGCCTCAAACGGGGCCAGGTGTGCCACGCCCTCCAGGCTGACGGCGGTGGCGGTCCCGCCGCCGGCGGTGATGCCGGCGGCCACTTCCTCGGCCATGGCCGGCGGGGCAACGGAGTCCAGGACCCCGGCAATGACCTGGGTGGGGACCCGGATGGTGCCCAGCTGGTCCCGGACGTCGAAGCCGGCCAGTGCCTCGCAGCAGTAGGCGTAGCTGAACCGGTCGGCGTCCCGGAGGGTGTGCAGGAGCCGGCCGCTGAGTTCCGGCTGGCGGTCCATGAATCCCGGGGCGAACCAGCGCTGCGCCGAGCCCTGGATCATCACCGGGGTCCCCTGGGTGCGCACGGTATCGGCGCGTTCCAGCCAGCCCTCGGCAGTGCCGAGCTTCGCCCCGGAGCACTGGACGGAGAGGCTCTTGAGCCGGTCGCCGTGCTTGATGCCCAGCTGCAGGCCGGCGGCCCCGCCGAGGGACACACCGGCGTAGTGGAAGCGCGCACCGGGGGCGATCGAATCGACCAGGCCGATCACGGCGTCGGCCAGTTCGGCGACGCTGAAGGTCTCCTGCGCCGCAGGTGAGACGCCGTGCCCGGGCAGGTCCCAGGCGATGACGTCAAACTCGGTGCCCAGCAGGGCGCCGGCCTGGCTCCAGAGCAGCGACGAGGTCCCGAGCGAGGACCCCACGATCAGGAGGGGCCTGTCGCCGAGCGCGCGCTGGGGCGAGAGCAGGACGGCTTTGACGATGGGTTTAGCCACGGGAGGCTCCGTTCTGGAGTAGGCGGGCACCGGCGTATTCCGGGTACGCGGCGAGGATGCGGCGGGTGATCTCAGCGGCCTGGCCGAGGTAGTTGGCCGGGTCCAGGAGCTCCTCGAGCCGGCGGTCGGCGAGCAGGTCCCCGGGGACCGCCGCGCGGAGCAGCCTCCGGTACGTGCCTGCCTGCTCCCCGGCCGGGGCCTGCAGGGTCTCATCCACGACGGCCTGCAGGCGCTGCTTGCCGGTCCGGCCGGATCCTGCTCCGTCGCCCGGGCTGTCCAGGAGCGGCGCGACGGCGGCGTTGACGGCCTCGGACAGCAGCAGGGGCCCGGCGAGGTCGAGGTTGCGCCGCATGGCGTCCGGGAACACCTGGAGCCCTTCGGCCAGTTCGCGGAGCTGTCCGGCGGCGCCGAGGGCCAGCCGGAGCAGCTGGCGCAGGGCCGCCCATTCGCTGTGCCAGGCACCGTCGGGGCGTTCGTCGTTGAAGTTGGCGGCCGCGAGGTGCAGCTGCGCGGCCAGGTTCGGGGACTGCAGGGCGGCGCTGCGGATCAGCACGGACAGCACCGGGTTCTGCTTCTGCGGCATGGCCGAGGACACGCCCCGGCCGGCGGCGCGCGGTTCGGCGAGTTCGGCCACTTCCGGCCGGCTCAGGAACAGGACGTCGGCGGCGATCTTCCCGGCCGCGTCGGTCACGGCGGTCAGGGCGTCACCGAGCGCGGTCACGGCCAGCCGGTTGGTGTGCCAGGGGGCCGGGACGGGGGTGAGGCCCAGGCGGGCGGCTAGCCGGTCGGCGAGATCGAACGGCGACAGCGTCCCGGCAGCAGGGCCGGCCCCCCCGCTCAGCCCGGCTCCCCCGGTCAGGAGCGTGCCGGCGGCCAGGGTCCCGGCGGCGCCGCCGGTCTGCACTGGCAGCTCGAGCGCTTCGAGCCGGCGGGCGGCGGCGGCCAGCCCGGCGAACCACTGCGCGGCCCGCAGCCCGAAACTGTAAGGCAGGGAGTGCTGGGTCAGGCTCCGGCCGACGCAGAGCGTCTGCCGGTGGGCCTCGGCCAGGCCGGCAAGGGCGGTCGCGGCCGCGGCGAGTTCCGCGCGCAGCGTGCGCACGGCCCCGGCCGCGAGCAGCATCAGCGCCGTGTCGAGGACGTCCTGGCTGGTCAGCGACGCGTGAACGGCCCGGACCGCGCCCGAACCGGCGGCGTCGAGCGAGATGACCTGGTCGCGGAGATCGGCGAGCAGCGGGATGACGGGGTTGCCGCCGCCCTGCGCGCGGACGGCAAGGTCCGCGACGTCGTAGCGCCGGACGTCCGCGGCGGCAGCCACCACCGCGGCGGAGCCGGCGGGCGCCAGGCCCGCCTCCTCCAGGACCGCCGCCCAGGCCGCCTCGACGTCCAGGACGGCGGCGAGCACCGCGCGGTCCCCGGTCAGCGCCGCCACAAGGGGCGACGCCGACACGGGGCTCAGCAGGCCGAAATCGCCGTCCGGTCCGGAACCGCCGGCCAGTCCGGCGTCACCCCCGGTTTCGAAGGAGGTCACTTCGAGGCACCCTCGGCGTCGCTGAAATCGAGGAAAACGGTCTCGCCGTCGCCCTGCAGCCGGATGTCCCAGGTCAGGCCGCCGTCCGGGTCGCGGCGTGCGATCAGGGTCTTGCGGCGCTCCGGTGCCAGCGAGGACAGCAGCGGGTCCGCCGCCAGGGCGGCCTCGTCCTCCGGCAGGTACACCCGCGTGAACAGGCGGTTCATGAGGCCGCGGGCAAACACGGCCACCGCGATGAACGGGGCGGCGCCGGGTTCGGTGGGTCCCGGGTTCACGGTGGTGAAGGTGAAGACCCCGGTGTTGCCTACCGCGCTGCGGCCGAAGCCGGTGAAGGTGTAGCCGTCCCGGACCAGCGAGCCGGTGTGGTGCGGGACCTTGCCGTCGGCGTCGGCCTGCCAGATTTCCAGGATCGCGTCCGGGATGGGGTGGCCGGCGCCGTCGTACACGGTGCCCTGGAGCCGGATGGATCCCGGGGACCCGGGGGCCAGGAGCTCGCGGTCCTTGGCGTAGGGCAGGGCGTAGCCGTAGAACGGACCGACGGTCTGGCCCGGGGTGGGTGTCAGTTTGGTGGGGTTACTCATGGTCGTCGCCTCCTGCGCCCAATGCCTCGTTCTCGGTCCAGGTCCGCTTCGACCCGGTCAGGACAATGTCCCAGTTGTACGCCAGGGCCCATTCGGGCCGGGTCTGCTCGTGGTTGTAGGTGGCCACGAGCCGGTCGCGGGCGTCCTGGTCCACGATCGACTGGTAGATCGGGTCCAGCGGGAACAGCTGGTCACCGGGGAAGTACATCTGGGTGATGATCCGCTGGGTGAACTCCTGCCCGAACAGGGAGAAATGGATGTGCGCCGGGCGCCAGGCGTTGAGGTGGTTCTTCCACGGGTACGCGCCGGGCTTGATGGTGGTGAAGCTGTAGGAGCCGTCCGCGCCCGTGATGCAGCGGCCCACGCCGGTGAAGTTCGGGTCGATCGGTGCCGGGTGCTGGTCGCGCTTGTGGATGTAGCGGCCGGCGGCGTTGGCCTGCCAGATTTCAACGAGCTGGCCGGCGACGGGGCGGCCGTCGCCGTCGAGCACACGGCCGGAGACGATGATGCGTTCACCCAGCGGCTCGCCGTTGTGCTGGATGGTCAGGTCCGATTCGAGCGCGTGGACGTCCATGTGGCCGAACGCCGGCGAGTAGAGCTCGATGGTTTCCGGGTCCGCGTGGTGCAGGTCCTTGGTGGGGTGGCGCAGGACGCTGCTGCGGTACGGCGCATAGTCGAGCCGCGGCTGGGTTTCGGCCGGGGCGCCGTTCTTGAGCGCCTGCGCGTAGGCTTCGCCGATCGCCTTCATCTCGGCGCTGAGGTCCGCCTGCGACTCTGCGGCGGCATCCAGCGGCGCGTACGTCTTCGTTGCGGCCTCCGTGGCGTCGTCGGACACGTCTTCGGTGATCGGGTCGGCATTGAAGGTCTCGAGGTTCAGTTCTTCAGGCACAGCAGCCTCCTTTCGATGGTGTGGTTGTTGTTCGGGTGGGGTCAGGAAGTGCGGGTCAGCTGGTGGAGGTGGTCGTACTGGACAGCGTGGCGGACGGGCGCATTCGGGGCGCCGTAGCCGTCATAGGCGCCGCGGCGTTCCACCATTTCGAAGAACACGCTGCCGACCGTGGCCGTGTAGAAGTGCAGGAATTCGCCGTCGGCGTCACGGTCGTAAAGCAGGTTGAGTTCGCGGAGGGTGGCCAGGAAGTCCGGGTCCAGCGCAAACCGGGCATCGAGGTCCTCGTAGTAGTTCGCCGGGATCTGCAGGAAGTCCAGGCCGCGGTCCCGCGCGGCCCGGGCCGTGGCGACGAGATCATCCACCGCGAACGCCACGTGCTCCTGGTAGGTGCGCGGCCGGCCGGCCCCTGAGGTTGCCGGGGCTTCCTGCTGCAGCAGCGGCGCCAGGTTCAGCACCAGGCGGACGCCCCGGTCCCGGGTGCGCATCACCTGGGAGCGGACCAGGCCCGTGGGGCTGGCCACTTCGGCATACGGCTGCGGCTCAAGTGCGAGGGCACTGGTGTAGAACAGCACGGCCTCGTCAAAGTGCTGCCAGGGCTGGGCCAGGTTCACGTGGTCGATCACGGCGCCGGCAGCGGACGCGGGCGGCGGGCCGCCGGATTCGCGGGGTGCACCGGGTTCACCGAATTCACCGACCCAGGCCGCCGTGCCGTCCGGGCTGCCCTGGCACAGGAAGATTTCGGTGGAGTCCGGCGCGGCGAAGCCCTGGAAGACTTCCTCGTTGGCCTGGCTCTTGCGCGGCACCGCGGGGGCCTTGAGCTGCCGGGCGCGGGCGGCGGCGATGACGGGAGAGCCGACGTCAAAGCCCAAGGCGGAAATAGCAGGCGAAATGGCGGCCGGCGTGCCGCCGGAGGCGGGTTCCTCGTTGATGATCAGGCGGGCCTGGCCCATGGTCCACAATTGCACGTTCTTGGTCCGGTGGCGCCCGTTGAACGCGAAGCCCAGCTGGCCGAGCAGGGTTTCCAGGCCGGCGGTGTCCCCGGCGCTGACTTCGGCGAAGTTGAAGCCGGCGGGCTCGGCCACCCGGGGAAGCGTGGCGAGCTCCATGGGATAGCGGCGGCGGGCCGCGGCGCCGCCGGCCTCCGGGCGCGCGGCCGGGTGCGCGTCGAGCCAGGTGGAGCTCTGCTCTTCGAGCCAGATCAGCGACCGCATGGCATCAACGGCGGTGCGTTCGACGTCGGACTGGCGGAAGACGTCGTTGAAGACTTCCAGGGACACCGGGCCGGTGTAGCCGGCGCGGACCACGTGGCCCATGAACTTGGGGAGGTCGAACTGCCCTTCGCCCGGGAAGACCCGGTAGTGCCGGCTCCAGGACAGCACGTCCATGGACAGTTTGGGGGCGTCCGCCACCTGGACGAAGAAGATCTTGTCCGGGTTGAACGCCTCGATCGGCGCGGTGTCCCAGTCTCGGGAGAGGATGTGGAACGAGTCCAGGCAGGTGCCCAGGTGCGGGTGGTCCACCATCCCGACCAGCCGGTGGGCGTGCTCGTAGTCATTGACGTACTTGCCCCAGGCGAGGGCCTCGTAGGCCACCCTGACGCCGTGTTCGCCCGCGAGGTCGGCCAGCCGGGAGAGCTGGGCCGCCCGGAGCTCGTCGTCGTCAATCGTGGCCGTGCCCACATTGGAGCACAGCAGCATGGTGTCCATGCCCAGGCGGGCCATGAGCCGGAACTTCGCCTCAGCGCGGCGCAGGTTGGCGGCGAGCAGGTCCGCCGGCACGCTGTCGAAGTCGCGGAACGGCTGGTAAAGGTCCAGGGTCAGGCCGAGGTCCGCGGCGAGTTTCCGGACATCTTCCGGGCTCAGCGGGGAAGTGACCAGGTCCTGTTCGAAGATCTCGATCCCGTCGAAGCCGGCCACGGCGCAGGCCTGCATCTTTTCCCGCAGGGTGCCGGACAGGCAGACGGTGGCGATTCCGGTGCGCATCAGGCGGACACCTCTTCGGCCGCCACGAGTTCCAGGAAGTGGGAGCGCATGCGGTCCGCGTCGGGCTCGCGGCCGGTGAAAATCCGGAACGCGTCCGCCGCCTGGCCCACCGCCATCCGGCCTCCGTCGAGGACCTCGCAGCCTTTGGCCCGGGCCTCGCGGACCAGCTCGGTTTCGATCGGGCGGTACACGATGTCGGCCACCCAGTGGCGCGACTCCACGAGGGACATGTCCAGCGGGACGCCCGGATGGGCAGCCATGCCCACCGGGGTGCAGTGCACCAGGCCGTCGGCCAGCGGCATCAGCTGCGGCAGCTCCGCCGTCGTCCGCGCGGTGACGGTCCGGTCCGGGAAGAAGTCGGCGAGTTCGGCTGCCCGGGCGGCGCAGCGCGCCGCATCCGTGTCCACGAGGTCCAGTTCCCGGACCCCCGCGGTGAGCAGGGCGTAGGCGACGGCGGATCCGGCGCCGCCGGCGCCCAGCTGCACCACACGGTCCAGTGTGGCCCCGGGGAGGCCGGAGGCCAGCGCGGCGGCGAAGCCGGAGAAGTCGGTGTTGTGCCCGATGAAGCGGCCGTCGCGGATCACGACGGTGTTGACGGCGCCCAGGCGGCGGGCGTCGGGGGAAACCTCGTCAAGGTAGTCGAGCACGATCTGCTTGCAGGGGTGGGTGATGTTCAGCCCGTTGAAGCCGAGGCTCCGGGCACCCGACAGCAGCTCCCCTACGGCCTGGCCGGGCAGGCCGAGCTCGATGAGGTCGATCGGGCGGTAGAGGTACCGGAGGCCCTGCACGTCCCCTTCGCGCTCATGCATATAGGGCGTGAGGGAGGGCATGACGCCGTCTCCCACGAGGCCCACGAGGAAGGACTCTGCTCGATTGCTCATCCGGTTAGCTCCTTTGACAACGTCACACGGCGGGCGGCGGCGCTTGCGGCGTCGCCGGCAGTCCGGGTGACAGGGATTACACTACAGACTTTGTTCACATATTGCACTGTTGTTCGAATGGCGAACATTTTGTTACGCCGCGCCAGCTTCCGTCCGGCTTCAGGCCTGCGGCAGCCGGGCGGACAGCTCGGCGGCCGCCGACTGCAGGAGCGGGACGTGGGCCACGAGGGCCTCCATGCTCAGCCGGAACACCGGCACGGCCGTGGCGAGGGAAGCGAAGGCGTGGCCCTGGGCATTGAAGACCGGAACCGCAACGGCACGCATGCCGAGCTCGTTTTCTTCGTCCATCGTGGCGTAGCCCTGGCGGCGGACGAGGTCGATCTCCGCCCGGAAGGCCGCGCGGTCCGTGATGGAGTGCTCCGTCAGCGGGTCGAGGGGCAACTCCTCGAGGAGCTGGGTGCGGGTGGCGTCATCGGCGAAGGCCACCAGGGCCTTGCCCACGGAGGTAGTGTGCAGCGCCCCGAGATGGCCGGGGTCGCTCGTGACGCGGAAGGTCCGCGGCCCGTCCACCTTGTTAACGGTCAGATGGTGGATGCCGTCGCGCACGGAGAGAATGGTGGCCTCGCCCGTCTCCTCGGTCACGCGCCGCAGGATGGGCAGCGCCGTTCCCGCGAAGCCGTGGTGGTTGGAGACCCGCTGGCCGAGCTGGAACACCCGCAGGCCCAGGTGGTAGCGGCGGCCGTCCGGTTCGTAGTCCACGAAACCGTCACGCGTCAGGGAGCCCAGCAACCGGTACGTGGTGCTGAACGGCAGCTCGGCCCGGCGGGAGATTTCCGCGGCACTGGCGCCGCGCGGCTCGTCTCCGAGCAGGACCAGCAGGCCCAGGGCCTTGCCCACCATGTCCGTCCGCGAGTCGTCTTTAGCGGACTTATTATCCGTCTTGCCAGTCCTGCCAGCCGGCTCTTCCGCGGCCCACTCGTCTGTGGCTTGATTCACACTCATGCATTGATATTGCCACATAGTGAGAGCTATTTCTAGATGGTGATTATTTTTCTTGACAAGTGACTATGCTCACAGCCATGATTGCTACATTGCACAAGTAGCTTCCACAATGTGGCTACTAGTCCGGGTCTTTCCACGGACTTCCGGCTGCACCACACTTATGAGGGCGGCAGTCGAGACCTTCCTGATCCATCCGCGACAACGTCGTCACACAAAAGGAACATCATGAGCCACACTGTCCCGTCCACGACGCCGGGTATCACCACAGGAGGGACGCCGAAGAAGGCGGCCCTTGCCAGCTTCCTGGGCAGCGCCGTCGAGTACTACGACTTCTTCATCTTCGGTTCGGCAGCGGCCCTGATCTTCCCGCACGTTTTCTTTCCGGACGCGGACACCAACGCGGCGATCATGTCGTTTGCCACCTTCGGCTTCGCGTACGTTGCCCGTCCCGTCGGCGCCATCATCCTCGGCCACTTCGGCGACAGGATCGGGCGACGGAAAGTCCTTATGTTCACGCTGCTGCTGATGGGCGCCTCCACCTTTGCCATCGGCTGCCTGCCGGACTTCAAGACCGTGGGCTGGTGGGCTCCCGCCCTGCTGGTGCTGGCACGCCTCTGCCAGGGCTTCTCCGCGGCAGGCGAGCAGGCCGGCGCCTCGTCCATGACCCTTGAGCACGCCCCGGACAACCGCCGCTCGTTCTTCACCTCCTGGACCCTGACCGGAACCCAGGGTGGACAGATCCTCGCGGCCCTGGTCTTCATCCCCGTCCTGGCCCTGCCCGACGAGATCAAGTACGGCATCGGCTGGCGCATCCCGTTCTGGCTCAGCGCCGTCGTCGTGCTGATCGCGTTCTTCATCCGCCGCACGCTGCACGAGCCGCCGGCGTTCGAAGAGGCCAAGAAGACCGCGCAGATCTCCAAGCTGCCCGTGGCCGACCTTCTGAAGGACCACTGGCGCGATGTCCTGCGCGTCATCGCCTGCGCCTTCATCGCCGCCGTTTCCACGGTCTTCGGCACCCTGGCCATCAGCTACGCCAAGAACGTCGCTGGGGTGGACGGCACCACCACCCTCTGGCTCGTCGTCGGCGCCAACTTCATGGCCCTGGGCACCCAGCCGCTCTTCGGCATGCTCGCCGACAAGATCGGCCGCAAGCCGGTGTTCATCTACGGCGCACTCTCCAGCGCCATCCTGACCCCGGTCTTCCTGCTGAGCCTCGAGTCGGGCAACGTCGCGCTGATGTTCCTGGCGGCAATCGGCTTCTTCTCCTTCGGCTACGCCGCGGCCAACGCCGTCTGGCCCTCCTTCTACGCCGAGATGTTCAGCACCAACGTCCGGTTCTCCGGCCTCGCCATCGGCACCCAGCTGGGCTTCCTGATGGCCGGGTTCGCCCCGGCAATCGTGGCGGCCATGGGCGGCATCCAGCCCGGCGGCTGGGTCCAGATCACCATCTTCACCGGCGTCATCTGCCTGATCTCTGCCGTCGCGGCGCTGACGGCCAAGGAAACCTTCAAGGTCCCCACCAAACAGCTGGGCGTCAGGTAGCCCCGCTTAGCCCCACCCGAGGTGGCCCTTCGCGGCAGTGTTTTCGAAAACACTGCCGTGAAGGGCCACCTCGCGTTTAATCGGGACTTCGGGCCGCCCCGAAAAACTAACCGGCCCCTAACCGGGCTGAAACGCGGGCGCAACATTGGCGCAGGACACTGGAAGTGCCGGCAAGAGCAGGCACCACTCTCCAGTCCAGGAGGCCCCGCCATGTTGAAGGAAGCCAAAGCCCATGTGACCCGAATCCGCGCCCTCGACCAGCTGCACCGCGGCGATGAAATCGAGGCCCGGCTGAGCGTCGGCCCCAATTACGACGACGTCGTGATCCGGCGCGGCAGCGTCCAGGAAACCGCCCCCGGAATCGGCGTCGTTTGGATCATGGACCGCCACACCGGCATGCGCAAAGCCATCAACGCGGACGAATGCACGGTGTGGCGGGTCGCCTGAGGCGTCAGCCCCCCGCGACGGACTGGATGATCAGTAGCTCCTGGCCCGGCGCTACCGTCGTTGCCAGGCCCTGCAGCCGCCGGATCTCATTCCCGTTGACGTAGATATTCACGTAACGGCGAACGGCTCCGGTCTCGTCCCGCAGCCGGCGCGACAGGGCCGGATAATCCCCGGTCACCGCATCCAGCAACGACCCCACCGTCACCGCCGCCTCAGCGGGCGCAGTCAGGATGGACTGCCCGCCGGCGAGCGGTTGGAGGACGCTCGGCAGGATGACACTGATCGCGGTATCCGCAGGCTCCCCCTTGGCCCCGGTCATACCGTCAGCAGACATCGCCTCAGTCATGCCGTCGCGGCAGCGGGGGCACCTGGGCGGCGGAAACCGCGGCGGCCCTCACGCACAGCACGTCCGGCAGGTGGGAAGCCACTTCGCTGAAGTGCTCCCCCTCGTCGGCGCTGGCGTAGACACTGCCTCCGCGCGTCCCGAAGTAGACCCCGGCCGGCTCCGCTTCGTCGACGCAGGCGGCATCGCGCAGCACCGCGTTGTACTCGGGGTCCGGGAGCCCGTCGTCGAGCCGCTTCCAGCTGGCACCGGCGTCGTCGGTCCGGTGCACCGCCAGCTTTCCGTCCGGCGGAATCCGCTCGCCGTCCGCCTTCAGGGGGATGACCCAGGCCGTGCCGGCCCGGCGCGGATGCGTCAGCATCACGAAGCCGAAGTCCGCCGGGAGCCCGTCGGCGATCGACTCCCACGATTCGGCGTCGTCATCGCTGCGGTACACGCCATGGTGGTTTTGCGCATACAGCCGGCCTCCGACGGCGGCATCGGCGGCGATCTTGTGGACGCACTGGCCGAACTCCGGGTTGGGGTCCGGCATGAAGTAAGCGGAGATTCCCTTGTTGCGCGGTTCCCAGGAGGTGCCGCCGTCGAGCGAGCGGTAGACCCCTCCCGTACTCATGGCCACGTGGACCTTGTCGCCCGTAGGGTCTACGACGATCGAGTGCGCCGCGGCGCCGCCGTAGCCGGCACCCCACTCGCTGCGGTGCGGATGGTCCCACAGGCCGCGGTTGAGCTCGAAGTGCTCGCCGCCGTCGGTCGATTTCCAAACAGAGATGGGCTCACAGCCTGCCCACACGACGCCCGGGCGGGAATCGGCGTCGGGGTGGATCTGCCAGATCCGCTCCAAGGCGGCGTCGGTGCCGTCGGGAAACGTGATGGCCCCGTTTTCGGGTTCGTTCCAGCTGGCGCCGAGGTCGTCGGAGTGGAAAACGGTGGGGCCCCAGTGCTCGGAACGGACCCCAACCAGGATCCGGGTCCGGCCGGCGCGGGTATCGATGCCGATGCTGGGGATTTCGCTCATCAGAAAATGCGGCCCGGACACGGACCAGTCCTTCCGGTCAGGACTGGTCGCAATCCAGAGGCCCTTCTTGGTCCCGATCGCCAGGACGTAACTCTCTGCAGTAGCCATGACCCCCATGCAACCATCCGCGCCAGGGGGCCGCAATGGTTTTCTCCAGGGATTAGTCCACGAACTCCGACTGCGTCTCGATGAAATCCCAATCGGCGGCCGTCAGGGCCGCGTCGCCGCCGGCGCTGCCGATCCCCTTCTGCACGTCCTCGGGCAGCTCGGCGCTCCGCAGGTTTTCCCGGAGCCATTCCTTGCTCGCCAAATCCAGATCCAGCCACCACATGTAGATTTCCACGACGGCCACCTCCTCCTCCTGTGTTCTTCAACCGTAGGCCCCGCCCCCGGGGTGTTCAAGGGAGACGGCGGGACGCCCTTCCGGGCCGGCTCGGGCCGCCGGGAGGGGGAGTAAGTCCCTGTTCAGGTCCCGTCCCGGGGGAAAGAATGAATGCATGTCAGCCGAGTCCGACGCCGGGCCGCCGCCCCTTGTGGTGGCCGTGCTGCCGGGACAGCATCCCGAGGTTGTGCAGACCGCGGCCTCGCTCGCGGCACGGCTGGGAGTGCCCGTGATCTGCGCCTATGTGGACGAGGCGAGCTACCTCGTGGAGTGGGATCCGGAGCGGTCCGCGCACCGCCTCTCGCTGCACCCGGACAGGGACGACGCCGAGATCCGGGCCACCGCCGAGGAGCTGCGGACCGCCGTTGAGTCCGGCTGTGCGGGCCGGGACATCGACTGGACCCTGCGCATCCTGGCGGGCGATCCGGCCCGGGCGATCGGCCGGCTCGCCGCGGAGGCCAACGCGCAAATGATTGTGGTGGGCACCCCCGAACCCGGCCTGGGCCACCGCATCTCGGCGGCGCTCAACGGCTCTGTCGCGGCGTGGCTAAGCCATCACCAGGAGCGCCCGGTCCTGATTGTTCCGGCCGCCGAAAAGTAAAGCGAAAGTACTTATTCGAGGTGCTGGCGCGCACCCGTACCGCCAAGTAAGCTCGATATGTAGGCCGGATGAACCGCCTACCCCCTAGCTGCTCCGGAGTGCGTATCCCCCAATAACGCACTCCGGAGCTCTTTAATTTCCGGATCAATTGTCCGCCCCGTCCGGAAGCGCTGCCGGCCCGGAACCGCCCACTTGAAACATACCCCTAGGGGGTATATGTTGGGGGCATGAGCGAGTCCGAGGTTCCCGCCACCGCCCCCGCGGCGCCCCCCGAGCAGCACGGCTACACCTCCAACAAGGAGGCCTATCTGCGCCGGCTCAAGCGGATCGAAGGCCAGGTGCGCGGGATCGCCCGCATGGTGGACGAGGACAAGTACTGCATCGACATCCTCACCCAGGTCGCCGCCGTGACCAAGGCCCTGCACGCGGTGAGCCTGGGGCTCGTGGAGGAGCACATCGGTCACTGCGTCGTCGGCGCCGCCTCCGAGCCGGACCCGGAGCTGCGGGCGGAAACCATCGACTTCAAAGTCAAAGAGGCCACCGACGCAATCGGCCGCCTGCTGCGCTAAGACCCGCACCATCCACCAGACCACCGGGCCGGGAAACACCCTGCGCCCAGCGACAAGGAGCACGCCATGAGTACTGTTTCCACCACCGTCAACGTTTCGGGCATGACCTGCGGACACTGCGTGTCCTCCGTCAGTGAGGAACTTGAGGCTCTCTCCGGCGTCGAAAAGGTCGACGTCGACCTCAAGGCCGGCGGCATCTCCACCGTCACGATCACCTCCAGTGAGGCGTTGTCATCCGCCGAGATCGGCGAGGCCGTGGCGGAAGCCGGCTACCTGGTGGTTGCCAGCGAAGCCTGAGCGCCGCCGCAGCCCCCGGGCGGCGGGGACCGGACCGGAACAAACGAGGAGAACAGGAAGGCGACGTGAAGAGCGAGCAGCTGCTGGACAGCAAACAACTGCTGGAGCACGCCGGAAGCCGTGTCATCGACCTCGACATCGAGGGGATGACCTGCGCCTCCTGCGTCAACCGGGTCGAACGCAAACTGGGAAAGCTCGACGGCGTCGAAGCCAGCGTCAACCTGCCTCTCGAGTCCGCCCGCGTCACCGTCCCGGCGGACATCACGGACGAACAAATCACCGCCACCGTCGCGGCGGCCGGTTACCGGGCCACGGTCCGGGCCGCCCAGGAGCCGGTGCAGGCGGCCGAGCCGGCGCCGTCCGCCGGTCCCGGGATGGCGGCCGGCGCAGCCGCCGCCGAACTCCGCCCCCGGCTCATCGTGGCAGCCGCCCTCACCGTTCCGGTGTTCGCGGTGTCGATGATCCCTGCGCTCCAGTTCCCGAACTGGGGCTGGGCAGCCGCCATCGCGGCCCTGCCGGTGGTCGGCTGGGCGGCCTGGCCCTTCCACCGGGCCGCGGCCATCAACGCCCGGCACCTCGCGTCGACAATGGACACCCTCGTTTCGATCGGCGTGACCGCGGCCTATGCGTTTTCCGCCGGCCAGCTCCTCGCGGACCCGCGCCTGACCGAACACCCGGCCATGGAAGGCATGGAAGCCGGCGGCCTCTATTTCGAGGTCGCCTGCGTGGTCACGACCTTCCTGCTGCTGGGCCGGTACCTCGAGGCAAATGCCAAGCAGAAGGCCGGAGACGCCCTCAAGGCCCTGCTCAGCCTGGGCGCCAAGGACGCCGCGGTGCTCCGCGACGGCAAGGAACTGCGGATCCCGGCGGCGGATCTGGCGGTGGGAGATGTGCTGGTGGTCCGGCCCGGCGAAAAGATCGCCACGGACGGCGTGGTCTTGGAGGGCTCCTCGGCCGTGGACGCCTCCTTGCTGACCGGCGAATCCGTGCCGGTGGAAGTCGGCCCGGACAGCCAGGTCACCGGGGCCACCATCAACACCTCCGGCCGTCTCCTGGTCCGCGCCACCCGCGTCGGTCCAGGGACCACCCTGGCCCAGATGGGCCGGCTGGTCTCCGCGGCGCAGACCGGAAAAGCCCCCATCGCTCGCCTCGCTGACCGGATCAGCGCTGTCTTCGTCCCCGTCGTCCTGGTGCTGGCGGCCCTCACTTTCGCGGCCTGGCTGCTGGCGGCCGGACCGGCCGCCGGTCCCGACGGGGTCCGGGCGGCCTTCACCGCCGCCGTCGCCGTGCTGGTCATCGCCTGCCCCTGCGCCCTCGGGCTGGCGACGCCCGTGGGGCTGCTGACGGGGACCGGCCGCGGTGCCCAACTCGGCATCCTCATCAAGGGGCCGCAGGTCCTGGAAGACACCCGGACCGTGGACACCATCCTGCTGGACAAGACCGGCACCGTGACCACCGGCCACCTGGCCGTGGACGGCATCGAGAGCTTCGGCACCTACAGCGACGCCGAGGTCCTGCGCCTGGCGGGGGCCGTGGAAAACGCCTCCGAGCACCCGATAGCCCGCGCCATCGCAGGGGCGGCCGGGGAAGACGGCGCCCTTCCCGCCGTAAGCGGCTTCCGCTCCGCGCCCGGCGGTGGCGTCCGGGGCACCGTCGAGGGCCGTCTGGTGACGGCGGGCCGGACGGGCTGGCTGGAGCAGAACGGCATCGTTCCCGCCGCCGCAGAGCAGGACGCCCTCGGCGGCGCCGAAAACTCCGGCGCCACCGCGATCTGGGTTGCCGTGGATGGCGACACCGCCGGCATCATCCGCCTGCGCGATGCCCTCAAGCCCGGCTCCAAAGCCGCCGTGGACCGGCTCCGGCAGCTCGGGCTCCGGCCCATCCTGCTCACGGGCGACAACGCTGCGGTGGCCGCCCAGGTGGCTGCCGCCGTCGGGATCCGACCCGGGGACGTCCATGCCGGCGTGCTGCCGGAAGGCAAGGTCAAGGCCGTGCGGGATCTGCAGGCGGCCGGCGCCACCGTGGCCATGGCCGGCGACGGCGTCAACGATGCCGCGGCGCTGGCCCAGGCGGACCTCGGGGTCGCCATGGGCTCCGGGACGGATGTGGCCATCGAGGCCGCCGACCTGACGGTTATGGGCAACGATCTGGAGCAGGTGGCGCAGGCGATCGAACTGTCCCGCAGGACGCTGGCCACCATCAAAACCAACCTCTTCTGGGCTTTCTTCTACAACGCCATCGGCATTCCCGTGGCGGCTTTGGGGCTTCTGAACCCGATGATCGCGGGGGCGGCCATGGCCGCCAGTTCCGTGCTGGTGGTGGCCAATTCGCTCCGGCTGCGCAGCTTCGGGAGGTAGCAGCCGGACGCCCTGCGGATCCGCGTTGCGGGCTCAGGCGGCGCCGAACCGGACGGCCGCCCTGGCACGGGCCTTGGCCGCTTCCTCCTCCCGGTCCCTGGCCGGGGCATGCGTCACCAGCGAGTCAAGGAGATGCTGCGTCGCGTGGGCGATCTCGTGCACGGCCCGGTTGAAGGCTTCCTCGTTGGCCTTGGACGGCTTCGTGGAGCCGCTGATTTTGCGCACGTACTGCAGCGCGGCGGCCTCCACCTCCGCGTCCGTGGCGTGCGGTTCGAAGTTATGCAGGGTCCTGATATTGCGGCACATAGCTCCACTGTAGGCGCCACACCTTCCGGGATCGAGGGCCGCCGGGATCGGGGCCTTCGGCCCCTGGCCGGCCCGACGCCTGGCCGGCACAGCGGTGTCAGGGCACGGGTTCGATATCGTTCGCGTGGTCCAGCTGCGCCGCCAGGGGAGCCGCGCGCAGTTCGTCCAGGCGGACCAGGAGCACGCCGCCGACGATCAGGAGGCCGCCGAGCAACTGGATGCTGCCGGGCAGTTCACCCAGGAGCAGCCACGCCCAGATGACGGCGAAGAGCACTTCGGTCAGCGAAACGAACGACGCCACCTTGGAGCCGAGTGCCCGCGCGGCCATGATTCCGGACACGTAGGCCAGAACCGTGGCCAGCACCACGAGCCCGCCGAGGGCGACCCACCAGGGGGTGATCCAGGGCCCCAGCCGGGTGTCCGCCGTGCCAAAGGCCATCGGGACCAGGCCGGTGGCGGCCGCGAGCCACATCACCACGGCCCCCACCATCAGCCCGCCCGAGGCCAGGACGATCGGCGGGAGGGTGTCGTTTTCCCGGGCCGTGATGAAGAAGTAGATCGCGAGGCAGACGGCGGCCGCCATTCCCCACAGCACGCCGATCAGGTCGATCTTCACGGCGCCCGTGAGGTCCAGGACCAGGATCAGCCCGCCCAGCGACAGGAGCGTGCCGGCGATGGTCAGCGGGCGGGGATGCTTCCGGCTCGCGGCCCACAGCCAAAAAACGATGATGACCGGCGCAAGGTACTCCAGCAGGAGCGCGACGCCCACGGACAGCCGGGCCACGGCATTGAAGTAGAACAGCTGGCAGGCGGCGACGCCGATGACCCCGAAGAGCAGGATGGTCAGCCAGTTGTCCTTGAGCCGGTGCCAGCGTCCGCGCAGCGCAAGGACGGCTGGAACCGCCAGGATCAGCGCGGCACCGGTGAGGCGGGCCGTGACGGCGGCCCCGGGCGACCAGCCTGTTTCCAGCAGTGCCTTGGCGAATGAGCCGGAAAGGCCGAAGACCGCCGAGGAGAACAGGGCGGTGCCCAGGCCCGAGGCCATGAAGCCGGGCGCGGCGCCGCGCCCGGTGCCGCCGGGTTCGGAGGCAGCCCGCTGGGCGGCGAGGTCTCGAACCGGGGCGGCGACGGTGCGGCGGGGGGCAGACACGGGCATCCTCCTGTCAGGAGTAAAGTAGGGTTATGGTCATGACATTACGCCCCGGCGAGGTAAGGAGTCAAGATGGTTTTTGCCCCTGACACGGAAGTTGCCCTGCGTTCGGTGGTCAACCTGATCAACACCGCGGCCAACGGTGAGGAACACTTGGCCACGCTCAAGGACCTGGACGAGTTCCTGGCCGACGAGGGCTTCACGGGTTCCCGGACCCGGGACGAGGCCGAACTCGACAGCATCCGTAAGCTGCGCGGCGAGCTCGCCGGGCTCTGGCTGGCAGAGGAGGCCGCCGCGGCGGAGACCGTCAACCGGCTGCTCCGGCAGGCAAGGGCACTCCCCCAGCTGGTCAAGCACGATCCGTGGGACTGGCATCTGCACGCGACTACCCCGGAGGCTCCGCTGGCGGACCGGATGAGCACGGAGGCGGCGATGGCGGTGGTGGACGTGATCCGCAGCAAGGAAATGGACCGGATGCTGGTCTGCGCCGCGGACGACTGCGACGCCGTCGTGCTGGACCTGAGCCGCAACCGCTCCAAGCGGTACTGCGACACCGGAAACTGCGCCAACCGCGCCCACGTGGCCGCATACCGGGCGCGCAAGGCGGTGTCCTGACCGCGGCGAGGGGCCCGGCTACAGGGTCAGGCGCGCGGGCCGCCGTCGTTCGGCTCGGCCGGACCGGCTGACTCAGGACCCGACTGGGCCGGCCCACCGCCATGGCCGGAAGAGGTCCGCTTGGAACTGAGGTTGACGCCGGAGCCCTTCCCCAGGTATTCGGCGTTGTCCTTGTGGCTCATCGAGAGCATGGCGGCAACCACGAGGATCACGATGAAGGCGATCCCGGCGCCGATCAAGGCGAGGTCGAAACGGGGCGAACGGGCGCTGCCGCCCGAGGCAAAGATCAGGACCCCGAAGAAGACCACCACGGCCCAGAACGCGGAGAACATGAGCGGTCCCTTGACCGAGGTCCGCAGGCTGCGGGGCGCTCCGGGTTTCTGCTGTGCCAAGGTCTCTTCCTCCTGCAGCCTGCGCGGGGACGCGTGGCTGTCTTGTTACCGCCAATGTTCTACGCCGGGTAGAACCTGTCGGTACTAGTTTACGGCCTCCGCAGCTGCGCCCCGGGCATCGTGCCGCAGGGTCAGCCCCGCCAGCGTCCAGAGCACGCCGCTGATGATGGCGCCGCCGCCGGCAACGCCGAGGAGCGCATGCGCACCGAGACCGATGAAGAACGGCAGCGTGATCGCCGTGCCGAGCCCGATCACGCCCGAGGTGATCCAGTCGCGGGCCAGCACGGACCGGCCGCGGCCCATAATGCCGGCAGACAGTTCAGCGGCGCCGGCCACCCCCAGACCCAGGGCCGCGATGGTCCCGAAGACGAGCGAACCGGGGAGCAGGCCCACGGCTGCGCCGGCGCCGGCCAGGGTGGCCCCGCCGGCGGAGAGGATCCTGCCGGCGCGTTCCCGCGGGCTGTACCCGGTCTTGGTCACCGTCCAGATCAGCACCGCGCCGGTGGTCAGCAGGTAGAGGCCGCCGGTCCAGGCCATGCCGGTCTCGGGCGGCGCGGCCCAGAACACCGTGACAGCGCCGAAGACGAGCGCGACGGCGGCCCTGACCAGCACGGGCTTCCAGAGATCGGCGGCGGCGCGGACAGCGGGGGTCGCGTCGGGGGTTGCGGGGAAAGTCACCCGTTCAGTTTAGTGCGAAGCTCCCGCCCGGCTTACCCCGCACCGAGGACCATCCACCGGTCGGTCCGGGCGCGGAGGCCCAGGGTCAGTGCCCGGGCCGCCATGTAGCCCAGGGAGAAGGAGGCCCAGAGCCACAGCAGCCCCGCGCCGGCCGACCATACGGCAAGCAGCAGCGGCAGGTACACCGCGAGATTCACGACGCCGGCAAGGGCCAGATAGCGGGCGTCGCCGGCCCCGATGAGCACGCCGTCGAGGACGAAGACGTAGCCGGCGATCGGCTGCCCGGCGGCGAGCATCCACAGGGCGAGCGTGAGCGCCGCCCGGACATCGGCGTCGGCGGTGAAGAGGGCACCCGTCCAGGGCGCCGCGAGGGCGAGGAGGATTCCGGTCAGGACGCCGAAGCCAAGCCCCCACCGGGTCATGGTGCGCGTCAGGGCACGCGCCGTCCCGGACCGGCCGGCCCCGAGTTCCTTGCCGATCAGGGCCTGGGCCGCGATCGCGAGGGCATCCAGGGCGAAGGCGAAGAATGTGAAGACCGTCATGGCCAGCTGGTGGGCGGCCAGATTGACGGGACCCTGCGCCGTGGCGACCACCACTGTGGCCAGAATCGCGATGCGCAGGCTCAGCGTGCGCAGCATGAGCCAGGAGCCCACCCTGGTCAGTGAGCGGACCCCCCGCCAGTCCGGCAGCAGGGATACACCGTGGTTGCGGGCGTTCCGCCGGACAATCAGCACATAGACGGCCGCCATGGCCCACTGCGCGATGCTCGTGCCGACGGCGGAGCCGGTCACGGACCAGCCCAGCCCGTAGACGAGGACCAGGTTCAGCACGATGTTCAGCGTGAACCCTGCCGCGGCGACCACCAGCGGGGTCCGCGTGTCCTGCAGACCCCGCAGCACGCCGGTGCCCGCGAAGATGAGCAGCATCGCCACGAGTCCCGGCATGGATCCGCGGAGGTAGTCCACAGCAAATCCGTGCACCTCGCCGCGGGCACCCATCAGCTCCAGCAGCGGCCCGGCGGCCACGAACCCGGCAGCGGCCAGGACGATGCCCAGCAGGAGCGCGAGCCAGATGCCGTCACGTCCGGCGGCCAGGGCCTTGGCCGGCTGGCCGTTGCCGATGGCCCGCGCGACTGCTGGCGTGGTGGAGTACGCGAGGAACACCATGAGGCCGACCGCTGTGTGCAGCACCGCCGACGCCAGCCCCACGCCGGCGAGCTCGGCCACGCCGAGATGGCCCACGATTGCCGAATCCGCGAGCAGGAACAACGGTTCGGCGATCAGCGCGCCGAACGCCGGCACGGCCAGGCGGAGGATCTCCCGCCGGTGCCCGGCAGGCGGCGGCAGGGTCTTGGACAGGAATGCGGAGGAAGGCACGGCTTAACCCTAGCCGGGGCGCACGCCGCGACACCCGGCGTTATTTTTAGTTGACATTTCAACTAAAAGCCGGGACCCTAGAACTTGAAAATACAACTATCGTCGCTGGGGCAGGGGCATCACATCCCGCCACGCAGCGGCGCCCGTCCTGCAGAAAAGGCACGTTATGAACCAGCCCGCACTGACCACCTCCGCCCGGACCATCCTGCGCGTCATCACGGGTTTCCTGTTCGCCGCCCACGGCTGGCAGAAGTTCAATGAATTCACCATCGCCGGCACCCAGGCGGCTTTCACCCAGATGGGCGTCCCGGCGGCCCACGCGGTGGCCCCGGTGGTCGCCACCCTCGAGCTGGTCGGCGGCATCGCCCTGATCCTGGGCGTGCTCACCCGCGTGTTCGCCGCCCTCCTGGCACTGGACATGCTCGGCGCCCTGTTCCTGGTCCACGCCTCCGCCGGCGTCTTTGTCGCCACCGGCGGCTACGAGCTCGTCCTGATCCTGGCCGCCGCCGCCGCGGCCGTGGCCCTGGTCGGCGCGGGCAGCTTCTCGGCCGACCGCGCCCTCTTCGGCCGCAGCAACTCGAAGCTCAGCGTCCTCGCTTAGGGATTCCCCGGAGGCGAGCAGCAGTCGACGGCGGGCAGTCACCGGAAGGTGGCTGCCCGCCGTCGCATATCCCCGCCTGCCAGGCGTTTCAGTACACTCGCACCATGAGCGAGAACGCGCCCAACTCCGTGACCCTGCGCTTCCTGGCGGCCCCCACCGACGTCGGCCACAGCGGCTCGGTGGACGCCGGCACCGTGCTGGAGTGGGTGGACAAGGCGGCCTATGCCGCCGCCGTCGGCTGGGCAAAGTCCTACTGCGTGACGGCCTATGTGGGCAACATCCACTTCGCGGATCCGGTCAACAGC
Source organism: Arthrobacter sp. PM3 (assembly GCF_003352915.1). NCBI lineage: Bacteria > Bacillati > Actinomycetota > Actinomycetes > Micrococcales > Micrococcaceae > Arthrobacter > Arthrobacter sp. PM3. Next base: position 1,367,925 of record NZ_CP022314.1, read on the forward strand.
GGCGACATGGTGGAGGTCGAGGCCACGATCGTCTACACCGGGCGGTCCTCGATGCATATCCGCACCGTGGTGTCCTCCGGCGATCCCAAGGGCGGCCCCGCCACCATGCGCAGCCAGTGCATGGTGATTTTCGTGGCCGTGGGCGCCGACGGCAGGCCCATTCCGGTGCCGCAGTTTGAGCCGGCGACGCCGGCGGAAGTCGAGCAGCGGGACCACGCGCTGGCCCGGATCAAGGTCCGCGAGGACATCGTCCAGGCCATGAGCGGACAGGAATATACCGACGCCGGCACGGCCGAGCGCGTTGTGCTGCGGTTCATGGCGGCCCCCATGGACGTGAACTGGGGCGGCAAGGTTCACGGCGGAATCGTCATGAAGTGGATCGACGAGGCCGCCTACGTCTGCGCCTCCCGGTACTGCGGGAGGGACACGGTGGCCGTCTTCTCAGGCGGCGTGCGGTTCTACCGGCCGCTGCTGATCGGCCATGTGGTGGAGGTGGAGGCCCGGCTGGTCTACACCGGCACGAAGGGCATGCATATCGCCGTCCACGTCCGCTCCGGTGATCCCAAAGGGCGCGAACTGAACCTCACGACTTACTGCCTGACGGTCATGGTGGCCCGCGACGAGGCGGGTACCTCGGTCCCGATCCCGCAGTGGGTGCCGGTCTCCGAGGAGGACAAGCGGCTGCATGCCCACGCCCGCGAACTGCTGGAAATCCGCGGCCGGGCCCCCGGAAACCGGCTGCCCAACCACCTGCTCGCGGCCGGCGAGGGCAAGGGCTAGCTAGAAGCCGCCGCCTCCTCCGGCGTCGGCCGCCATATTGGCAAACCGCGAGTAATGGCCCTGGAAGGCGACCACGATGTCTTTCGTGGGGCCGTTACGGTGCTTGGCGATCAGGATGTCCGCCTCTCCGGCGCGCGGGGATTCCTTGTCGTAGACGTCTTCACGGTGCAGCAGGATCACCATGTCGGCATCCTGCTCGATGGAACCGGATTCACGCAGGTCCGAGACCATGGGCCGCTTGTCCTGACGCTGCTCCGAGCCACGGTTCAGCTGGGAGAGCGCGATGACCGGGACCTGGAGTTCCTTCGCGAGGAGCTTCAGGGCACGGGAGAATTCGGAGACTTCCTGCTGGCGGGACTCCACCTTCTTGCCCGAGCTCATGAGCTGCAGATAGTCCAGGATCACGAGCTTGAGATCGTGCTGCTGCTTCAGGCGCCGGCACTTGGCGCGGATCTCCATCAGCGACATGTTGGGGCTGTCGTCGATAAACAGCGGGGCATCGTTCATGCGTCCCATGGTCGTGGCGATCTTGGACCACTGCTCGTCCTTGATGGTGCCCTTGCGCAGGTCCTGGAGACCGATCGTGGCCTCGGCGGACAGCAGGCGCATGGCGATCTCGTTGCGGCCCATTTCCAGCGAGAACATGACCGTGGTCAGGTTGTTCTTGATCGCGGCGGAGCGGGCGAAGTCCAGCGCGAAGGTGGACTTACCGACGGCCGGGCGCGCGGCGATGACGATCATCTGGCCCGGATGCAGGCCGTGGGTCAGTTCATCGAGCTCATAGAAGCCCGTGGGGACGCCCACCATGCCCTCGCCGCGGTGTCCCGAGGCCTCGATCTCGTCCACCGTGGATTCCATGACGTCCTTGAGGACCACGTAGTCCTCGGCGGTGCGGCGCTCGGCCACGGCATAGACCTCGGCCTGGGCCTGGTTGACAAGGTCCTCGACTTCGCCGTCCTGGCCGTAGCCGAGCTGGACGATCTTCGTGCCGGCGTTGACGAGGCGGCGCAGAACCGCGCGCTCGGCCACGATTTCGGCGTAGTAGCCGGCGTTCGCGGCCGTGGGAACGGTCTGGATGAGTTCATGCAGGTAGGCGGGGCCGCCGATCCGGTTGATTTCGCCGCGCTTGGTCAGCTCATCGGAGACCGTCACGGCGTCCGCGGGTTCGCCGCGGCCGTAGAGGTCGATGACGGCCTCGTAGATGGTTTCATGGGCCGGGCGGTAGAAGTCCTGACCGCGCAGGATCTCAACGACATCGGCGATCGCGTCCTTGGATAGCATCATGCCGCCAAGAACCGACTGTTCCGCAGGGATGTCCTGCGGCGGCTTGCGGCTGCCCTCGGCTCCCCGGGTGCCCTCGACTGAGTCCAGATGCGTAACTGACAAAACTGCCGTCCTTCATTGTGTGCCGCGGCGGACATCGGTTCGCCGGGCGGGTCTGCCTGTGCCTCAAGTCCGCCGGTGCCTGAACTGCGTGGCGCCCTGCGGCATGCTCCCGGCGAGAGCCGGCTGTTCGATTCCTATCAGCCAGCTCCGACAGTTCGTGCCGGATACTTCGCGCAGCCGTTTTCAACATCACAGGTGGGCCGGCAGCCGTCCGGATCGCGACGCCGGGCCGCGGGCGGACACCGCCAGCAACCTGGGGATTCGCGCCGCAACGCCCGGTCTCCTGCAACGTTATCCCCCGAGCCCGCAGGCACCAACCCGGCCGGCGCGCACCCCTGTGGATAACCTGTGCATTAGTGGCTGATGCTTGTGCACAGTCTGTGGGCAGGCCTGTGGATAGAAAAAAAGTTGCGTCTGTAATCCGGCGTTGACCTGCGGAAACATTGGATTCATCTTGTGGACACAAAACAATTTTTGCAAGGCTTCATCCACAGCCGGAACCTTGCGGCTGGGGATACCACACAGCAGAGGGCGCCGTATTTGCCCGCCGATATACACATTTTGTGACCGGACTCACGGCCGCAGGAGCAATCGGCAGGGAGCACCCACCGACATCGGCACTGAAAGGGCGCGGAGTCGGCTCACACCGGCCCCGGAACAGGCGCTGGCCGTGGGTGCATTACCCGGTCGGGAACATGCTGTGGATAACCGCAATCTGGCATAAGCTCTAGGCATGGGCGATGTACTGCTGGTCATGTTGCCTGCCCTCATTCTGGCGGCGGTGCTGTGGGCAGTCGCCACGGCCCTGAAACCCAGGAATTTCGGCATGTCGGACGCCGAGCGCTACCAGCGGGAACTGGCCGTCAAGTCCCAGGCCCATTACGCGGAGCAGGTCCAGGCTGCCATCGCGGCCCGCGCCCGGGTGGAAGCCGCCGTCCGACCCGGCCAGAATCCCCGGCCGCAGCAGCTGCCTGAGGTCCATGCCCGCGGTCACCGGAAGACCAAGACCAGGGTACTGCCGTGGGAGGCAGCCCACTCTGACACCACCACCGCCAAGAATCACAAAGATCGGCTGTAGCCCATGGACTCCCTGCTCATTCCCGTCCTGATCCTGGTGCTCGTGGCCGCCGGCGTGCTGCTGGTGGTCAGGGCGTGGAGCCGCCGCGGCGAACGTTCCCGGCCGGCAGCCCCGCCGCAGCCGGACACCGACTCCGCCGAGCTGGCCCGGGTGTCGGCCGCCCGGCTCAACCAGGAGCAGCACCGGCGAATCTATGCGCTAATCGCACAGGGGCAGGCTATGGCCGCCATTAAGGTGTACCTGGAGGCCACGGGCGAGGGCCTGCGGGCGTCCCGGGACGCCGTCGCGGCGATGGCGGCGCACCCCCAGCCGTACCGCGCCCCCGAGGCTGCCAGCCCGGCCGTCCCGGACGAGGACGACGTGCCGCAGCGCTTCCCGTACCGCTACCGCGCAATTGCCAGCAAAGGCGATGTGACGCGCGAGGTGAGCAGCAACATGCTCAATGACGAGATTTACGGGCGGATCCGCACCCTGGCCAAGAGCGGTGACACCGAGGCGGCGGCGACTGCGCTGACCCGCCACTCGGATATTTCCATGAAGCAGGCCAGGGAGTTCATCGCCCTGCTCGACGACTGAGCAGGGCGATGGCCCGGCCGCCGGACGCTACTGCCGGCCGGAGATGCCCGCAAGCAACTGCTCGAACGGCAGCGATTCCAGCGCGGCAGGCTTATGCCGGGACTCTGCGTCCTGCAGCAGGCGGACGAACTCTCCGCCGGCACGGTCCACCCGTACCGACAGGGGCGAGCCGCCGTCGTCGTTGTTACCCCAGTCCTGGGGACCGGCGAAGACCGCTGTGGCGGCGATCCGGGTGCGCAGGTAGGTGAAGAGAGGCCGGAGTGCGAAGTCCAGGACCATCTGGTGCCGGTCCGTGCCGGCGGTGGCCCCGATGAGGACGGCTTTGCCCTCGAGCGACTTGGGGTCCAGAACGTCGATGAACGACTTGAAGAGCCCGCTGTAGGACGCGCTGAAGACGGGGCTGACGGCGATCAGGCCGTCCGAGGCCTCGACGCCGGCGATCACCTCGGCCAGCCGCGGTGCCGCGTAGCCGGTGACGAAGTTGTTCGCGATGTCCACGGCGAGGTCCCGCAGTTCCACGACCTCGATGTCCACGGCGTACCCCGCCGCGGCCAGCTGCCGCCGGGCCGACGCGGCCAGCTGGTCGGCGAGCAGGCGGCTTGACGACGGGACGCCGAGGCCGGCGGAGATAACGGTGATACGGCGGGTTTCCACGGAGTGCTCCTAAGTTGAATCCAGGTCGGCAACGCCACTACATGCGTTTGCATCTACCTGCACAAGCGGCGGCCGCGGGGATTTATTCCCGCAGCCGCCCGACCCGGCGCTGGCCGGAATCTGGCAGACTGCCTTCATGGCGGAGAACAAGACCCAGGTAACCGGCGCGTCCGTGGACGGGTTCCTCGCCGCCGTCGGGCATCCGGTCCGGCGCGCCGACGGGCTCCGGCTGCTGGCACTGATGTCCGGGCTCACCGGCCAGCCGGCGGAAATGTGGGGCCCGACGATTGTGGGATTCGGCCGCTACCACTACAGGTATGCCAGCGGCCGGGAGGGAGATGCCCCGGCGGTAGGGTTCTCGCCCCGGAAGTCCAGCCTCTCGCTGTACGGCCTGACGTGCGGACCGGAGGCGGCGGGACTGCTCGGCGGGCTGGGCAAGCACAAGCTGGGCGCCGGCTGCCTGTACATCAACAAGCTCGAGGACATCGACGAGCACGTCTTGGCCGAGCTGGTCCGCCGCGGGTACCGGCACGCCACCACAGTGCTCCACCACGGCTGACCCCGAGTTGCGTTGAGGACCCGGTTAAGCGCAGAAGGCCCCCGCTTCCGGTTCCCCTAGGGGCTTCCGATGACGGGGGCCTTCCGGCCGTACAGGCTGCAGCCGTGAAGACTACCTGCGCTGAGTGACTACTTGCCGGCGACGACGTCGAGTTCGATCACAGCGGAAACGTCGTCGTGCAGACGGACGTTTGCCTGGTAGGAACCAGTCGACTTGATGTGTGCCGGCAGTTCGACCTTGCGCTTGTCGATGCGGCCGAGGCCAGCGGCCTCAACAGCGTCGGCCACGTCGCCCTGCTTGACGGTGCCGAACAGGCGTCCGGTAGCGCCGGCCTTGACGACCAGCTTGACCGGCTTGGCGGAGAGTGCAGCGGCCTGCTTCTGAGCGTCTTCCAGGGAAGCGTGCTCGCGGGCAACGCGGGCAGCCTTGATGGACTCAACCTGCTTCTCGCCACCCTTCGACCAGGTCAGGGCGAAGTTGCGGGGCAGCAGGTAGTTACGGGCGTAACCGTCCTTGACCTCGACAACATCGCCAGCAGCACCGAGACCGGTTACTTCGTGGGTCAGAATGAGCTTTGCCATGTTAGTTAATCCCTTCCTTAGCCGCGGCCAGCGCCGGAGTAAGGCAGCAGAGCAACTTCGCGGGCGTTCTTGATTGCCTGGGCGATCTTGCGCTGTTCCTGCACCGTGACGCCGGTGACGCGACGGGCGCGGATCTTTCCGCGGTCGGAGATGAACTTGCGCAGCAATGCTACGTCCTTGTAGTCGATGACAGTGATGTCAGCGGCCTTCAAGGGGTTGGACTTTGGTTTGGGCTTACGGAGTTCAGCCTTAGCCATCGTGGAGCTCCTATTCGTTGGAGCCCGTGGATATTGATCCACGGGATGGTGGTGATCCGGCACAGTCCGTGCCCGGACGCCTCGCGGCGTCCCGGCGGTTTTCGTTGCCGGACCTTAGATGTTGTTTAGAAGGGAGGTTCGGAGTCCGGGCCGTTGCCCCAGCCGCCGCCTGCGTTGCTGACCCCGGGCGTCGCCCAGGGGTCGTCCTGCGCTGCGGACTGGTTGCCGCCCCAGCTTCCGCCGGAGTTGCCGCCCTGGTTTCCACCAGAGTTGCCGCCGAAACCGCCGCTGTTGCCGCCGCCGAAGCCGCCCTGCCCACCCTGGCCGCCGGAGCGCTGGGTGCGGTTGACCTTGGCATTGGCGTAGCGCAGGCTCGGGCCGATTTCATCGACCTCGAGCTCGATAACGGTGCGCTTCTCGCCTTCTTTTGTTTCGTAGGAACGGCTCTTCAGCCGGCCGGAGACAATCACGCGCATGCCCTTGGTGAGGGATTCGGCGACGTTTTCGGCGGCTTCGCGCCAGACCGACGCGCGGAGGAACAGGGTTTCCCCGTCCTTCCACTCATTGGACTGCCGGTCGAAGGTGCGGGGAGTAGACGCGATGGTGAAATTCGCTACGGCCGAACCCGACGGCGTGAACCTGAGTTCGGGGTCATTGGTGAGATTGCCGATAACCGTGATAGTGGTTTCGCCTGCCATCTACTGCCTCCTTGTGCGTTCCTGCGGGGATGAAGATTGAAAATCGTCGGCTGAATTACTCAGCAACAACCTTCTGCTCTTCGGGGCGGGTGATCTTGGTGCGCATGATGGTCTCGTTGAGACTCAGCTGGCGGTCAAGTTCCTTGGCGGTAGCCGGCTCAGCGGTGAAGTTCACCACGGCGTAGATACCCTCGGACTTCTTCTGGATTTCGTAAGCCAGGCGACGGCGGCCCCAGATGTCAACCTTTTCGATGGTTCCACCATCGTTGGTGATGACGTTCAGGAACTTCTGAAGCGACGGCTCAACGGCACGCTCTTCGACCTCGGGGTCGATGATTACCATCAATTCGTAAGGACGCATATGTGAACCCACCTCCTTTGGGCTAAGCGGTTACGGCATTTCCGTAACAGGAGGTTCATTTGCGGTGCCCTGCACTGCCCGGCCGCCGGAACGGAGGCTGGGCGCAGCACAGACTTCACTATCTTAGTGCATCGGAAGGTGATTCGACGATTCCCGACGCGTCAACGCTAGCCGGGGCCGCCCGGCGTCGGAAACCGGGAAACTGACCCATGTGGAAAACCGCCGCACGTCCGGCGGTCGGGGAGCGTAAGCACAGTCTGTGCCATGATCTGAAAATGGACACCGACACCGATTCCGCCGCCGTGCCGCCCCCGGTCCGGCGCAGCCGGCTCCGCTTCGCCGTCATGGTGCTGGTGGGGGTGCTGGCCGCCGGTCTGACCGGCCTGGCCGGCTACTGGGTGGAGGCCCCGGCGGTCGGGTGGGGCTGCGCCGCGGCCTGCTACGTGATCTGGGTGTGGCTCGTGGTGGGCCGCCTCGGCCCGGCCGAAACCGAAGCGCACGCCACGGCGGAGGATCCGTCCCGCAGCGTCACCGACCTGCTGATCCTGGCCACGAACGCAGCGAGCCTGGTGGCGGTGGTCGCCGTCGTCATCGATTCGCACAGCAGCAACACCACCACGCGCCTCGGCGGCGGCGTCCTGGCCCTGGCGTCGGTGGCCTTGTCCTGGCTGTTGGTCCAGACCCTGTTCACCCTGCGGTACGCCGAGCTGTATTACAGCACCGAGCCACGGGCCGGAGCGGCCGTGGGCGGCATCAGCTTCAACCAGGACGGCCCCCCGCAGTACACGGATTTCGCCTACCTTGCCACGAGCCTCGGCATGACATACCAGGTCTCGGACACCGCCCTGGAAAACCACAGCGTGCGGGCCGAGGCCCTGAAGCACAGCCTGCTGTCCTATGTTTTCGGGACCATCATCCTGGCCGCCACCCTCAACCTCGTGGTCGGGCTCACCGCCTAGGTCGACACGCTGCTGCGCACGCCCGGGTGGGTGCCGCGCCGGCTATGCGAACGGTCCTGCAGCCCCATCTGAGTACACCCGGGGCCAATTACTCGTGTTTTGCAAACCCTGTACTCGATTATCCGAACTTCCTAGTCCCCGGCTGGGAGCCAAGCTACATTGGCAACAGCGCGGCCATTTGGTCAGGGATTCCGCTCCAGCCCCGGAGTTTGATCCCTGATCTTTGCTTTGGAAGAAGTATTGGACCGCGGATTAAACGGCTCGGACCGGCTTCATTGCTCCGAAAGGGAAATGATGCCGGTCCGGGCGGTCTCAGGGGATGAAATGGGGGGTCCATGGTTCTGTTTGGCCGAGACAAGGAAATCGCCCGTATCCGCGCGTTGATCCGAAGTGCCCGCGAGTCCGCGATGACGGTCACGGGAAGCCACGGAAGCGGAAAGTCCTCGCTGCTCGCGGAGATTCCGGGATTGCATGAGTACCGCACAGTCCTCCTCCGCGCCAATATCTCAGAATCGGAATGGCCTTTTTCCGGGCTTACCGCCCTGCTCAACGGGATTGACGATCCCGCGTTGGCGCCCCTCGCCGACTATGTGGCCACCTCGCCGCGTGGAAGCCTGGAGGCTGCAGACATTTCAACGATGCTCCTGTCCGCGCTCCGGCAATGGTCGGCGGACCGGACGGTTGTGGTTATTGACGACGCCGAACAGCTGGATTCTGCCAGCCAGGTTGTCCTGGGCTTCCTGGCCCGGCGGCTCGCCGGCACGGGAATTGTGCTCATTGCAGGCATGCGCGGTGAGGCGCCGGAAAGTCCGTTTGCCAGGCTGGCCACTCTCAGGTTGGAGAACCTGAGCCGCAGCGACACTATAAAAATGCTCGAGGACATGCCTGGACAGGCCGACGCGGCAACAATGCACGCTGTTGCGACGGCTACTGATGGCAATCCGCTGGCATCGATTGGTCTTTTCAATCAGCTGACGCAGCGCCGGCCGCAGGGAAATTACGCATTTCCTACCCCCCTGCACTGGAACGGAAGCTTCGAACCTGAACTCGCTGCATCAATTTCAGGACTTTCACCGCACGCGCGCCGGGCACTTGACCTGCTTTCCCTTTCTTACCAGAGCAGCATCACTCTCCTGGAAGAGATGCCCGGAAACCTACGGGAGGGTGTGGAAGAAATTGTCTCCGCCGGGATTGCTGTCCGCACGGGTTCGTACGTCAGAATTCAGAACCAAATGCTGCGCGCGCACATCTTCTCCGCCCTGCCCCCGGCTGAGAGAACAGCCCATCACCAGGCGTTGGCTGCGGTTGCCGAAACCGCGGACCGCCAGGCGTGGCCCTGGCACTTGAGCTACACCCCCGGCGTCCGCCGCGACACATCATTCAGCCTGCTCCGGCATGCCATTGAACTTGTGCGCGCGGGCGAGACGCACTCCGCGGTTGAGTACATCGAGCGTGCCCTGACCATCAATCCCTGGGAAGCAGAGACGGCGGCGCGGCTGGGCACCGTCGCGGAAGTGCTGTTTAGCAGAGGTGAATTCGTTTATGCGAAGCGCTACTTGGACTGGGCGCAGCGGATTACGAAGAACCGGGCATTGACGCTGCGCCTTACCGGCCTCGATTTCCAGATAGAGCTGATGAAGGGCAATTCTGTACGGCCGAGCATGATGGTTCGGCTCGTCAAGGAGTTTGGGCACCATGATCCGGGACTCTCGGCCTGTCTGCTGTCCATCGGCGCGCTGCATATGGTCGAGCGCTGGCAAGTCGAGGATGCCGAGGAACTGCTGGAGCAAGCGGAACAATTCCTGGGTAACGCCTCCGGCGAGGCTTTGGCTGTGAACCAGCGCGCAAATCTTATGGTTGACGCCGTTAAGGGGCGGCTTGAGCGGATCTCCCGGGCAGCCGACGCAGGCGTCAGCAGTTCCCCGGCATCGCTGCTGCTCAAGGGGCGTGCCCTGACCTATGCCGAGAATTACGAGGGAGCCCGCGACCTCTTTTCCCTGGTGCGGAACTTGAGCGCAAGCAGCGATGCGAACTGGAGTGAGACGGCACGATACTTCGCGGCGGACAACGAAATCCGCGCCGGAAACTTTCGTGCCGCCATTGCCCTAATTGATGAAATTGCCGGTTCGGGAACAAGCCGGCAGTATCACCTTGGAATGCGCAACAACTTTCTGCTCTGGCGGGCCCATTCTGTCGGGGACACGGTGGAGGCCCAGGTTTGCCTCGCCGAGGCTCAAAAGTTTGTCAGCGCTGACGCGCCACCGCAGACGGCAGCGCAGCTGTTCGCGTGCCAGGGGCATTTTGCCCTGATGCGGGGTGACCTTGAAGACGCCTGCACCCTCTTGTCCAGGGCTGCCGAGATCGGAACCGGTTTCAGCAACCCGGCCCTTCTGCGGTGCGAGGCAGACCTGGTGGAATCACTGGTCAAGTCGGGCCGCCGCCGCGAGGGCGCCCGGGTACTCACTGGGATGGAATACCGGTCGGCCGGCCTGAAATCCCGGTGGCTGCGGATGGCGGTCTCCCGGTCCCGGGCCTTGGTCGCTGAGGGCGATCAGTCTTTGGAGCTCTTCGTCCAGGCCCTGAATACGTGGCAGAAGGACGATTCCCTGTTCGAGCGGGCCAGGACGTTGCTTTGTTATGCCGACCGGCTGAAGACGTCCGGCAGGCACAATGACGCCAAAACTGCCCTGCTCCGGTCAAAGGCGCTGTTCGAAGAGGCAGGCGCCGCGTCATGGACACAGTCAGTAGACGCGCAGCTGCTCGGTGACCAGCTGCGGGATGTTCCTCAGATCCAGAGCCCGGTCTTGCCCTTGCTCTCGGACCAGGAGCGCGAACTTGTACAGCTCGTCGCCCGGGGCCGGCGCAACAAGGAAATTGCAGCATCCCTGTTCGTGTCCGTCAGAACGGTTGAAGTGCGCCTCACCGCGATATATCGAAAGCTAGGGGTTCAGTCACGCTCCCAGCTGACGTGCCTCGTTTCTGCCGGAGGACCCGTTCCAGCACCAGCACTGAGCGGCGGGACATCCCCGCTGTCAGTCTGAAGTTTCGACTGTCCGGCGATGGTGCACACCACATCCACAATCCCGCAAATCCCGCATACTTCTCTCCCCCGGACCACATCAAGCACCCGATTCCGGTTCTTGCCGGTCCGTCCGCGCTAGCTTTTTCGTAGGCACACGGAATGAACTGCCGAACCGGGTCGCAAGGACCACCGGCAGGATCCGCGAACAATCGGCGCCGCGCCGTTATGGTGCGGCGGGAGAGAAGGTGGGGGATGGCGGCTTGGCGAGTGGCAGGTCGGGACAGGCAACCCGGAGCGAGCCAATCGGCGTCCGGCATAAAGTTCCGCTTTGCCGGGACCGCGGACACCCATCACAGATTCAATCCGGTCAATTCCGGCCGGATTGCCGGGCCCGTTGCTGCACAGCGGACCCACGAACAGGGGCTGGCAGCATCCGGCGCAGACGGAACCCTCGCCCGGATGCTGCCAGCCCGCCTCAACCCTGTGGCTGCCGGGTGCGCTCCGCAGTCCCGCGCCGGCGTCACGGGCAAGAGGATGGTGAACCAGTGAGCGAGCTCTTGCTGATCGCCGCCACGGGCCTGGCCCGTGAAGTGCTGGCTACCGTTCGCAGCAGCGGACGATACGACGTCGTCGGATTCCTTGACGACGACGCCGACAGGATCGGGACCGACGTGGACGGGGCGCCAGTCCTGGGAACCATCGATGACTCGGTCCATTACACTCACGCTTTCTTCCTGGTCTGCCAGGATTCCGGGCAGTCCCGAAGGGCGGTGGTTGAACGCCTGAGCGCCTTGGGCATTGGCGCCAACCGCTATGCCACCGTCATGGACCCGGCTGTCCGCATACCTGAAGGATGCCGGATCGGGCGGGGCAGCATTCTGTTGCAGAACGTAACGCTTACCGCCTCTGTGACCTTGGGTTCGCACGTCGTGGCAATGCCCGGCGTCACGTTCACGCACGACGCCGTCGTCGCGGACTTCGCAACGTTTGCCGCCGGCGCCTCTCTTGGCGGCGGGGTGCGGATAGGCCATGCCGCCCACCTCGGTATGAATTCCAGTGTGCGGGAACGGACGTCGGTGGGAGCCAACGCGGTCGTGGGGATGGGGGCCGCGGTCCTTAGTAACGTGCCCGACGGCGAGACCTGGGTCGGTGTCCCGGCGCACGGACTGGACCGTGAAGCGTTCTGTTTCGGGGGCGGACAATGAGCGCGGGCATACCGCTGAGGGCGGATGCTTCCGTCCCCTTGGTGGACTTGGTCGCGCAACAGGCCGAAGTGAACGCGGAGGTCATGGAGGGGCTCGCGGACGTCTTCAGCAAAGCGGCTTTTGTCGGTGGTCCGGCCGTGGCACAATTCGAGGCTGCATACGCCGGATTCCTGGGTGCCCGGCACTGCATAGGCGTGGCCAATGGAACCGATGCGCTGGAACTGGCGTTGCGGGCATCCGGAGTTGCGGCCGGCGACGAGGTCATCCTTCCGGCAAACACCTTCATCGCCACCGCGGAGGCGGCAAGCCGGATTGGCGCGGTCCCCGTGCTGGTCGACGTCGATCCTGAATACTTGCTGATCGACCCTCAGGCCGTGGCAGCCGCTGTCACGCCGCGTACCCGGGCCATTGTGCCGGTGCACCTCTTCGGTCAGACGGCCTTCGTGGAGCAGCTCATTCCTATTGCCTCGGCCTGCGGCGCCGTCATCATCGAGGACGCCGCGCAGTCGCAGGGCGCCACCCGGTTCGGCCGTTCAGCAGGCACGCTGGGGCTGGCTGCCGGAACCAGTTTCTACCCCGGCAAGAATTTGGGGGCGGCCGGCGACGCCGGTGCCGTCATGACGGACGACGCCGGGCTGGCAGCCCAAGTGCGTACGCTCAGCTCCCACGGAAGCTTGACCAAGTACATGCACGACGTCGTAGGGTTCAATTCGCGTCTTGACGCCGTCCAGGCAGTAGTGCTTGGCGCCAAACTCATGAAGCTCCAGATGTGGAACCAGCAACGGCGGGCCGCAGCTGAAAGGTACAGCCGCATGCTCGCTGACGTGCCGGGGGTGGAAACCCCGCGCGAGGCTCCCGGCAATGTGGATGTCTGGCACCTGTACGTCGTTCGTGTCCCCGACCGCGATGCCGTGCTCGCCGCCCTTCAGGCCGCTGGAATCCAGGCCGGGGTCCACTATCCGGTACCCGTGCACCTCAGTGGCGCCTACGCCGTCCCGGAGGTGCGGGAAGGCTCGTTCCCTGTCACGGAGCACGCCGCCGGCCGCATCATTTCGCTGCCGCTGTATCCACACATCACTCAGGCGCAGCAGGAACGCGTGGTGGGTGCCCTGATCGAGGCGAGGAACTGGTCATGAAGACCGCCGTTGCAGCGCCCGGGGCCACCAATGCCTTCGCGTGGAGCCTTCTCAATACAGCGCTCTCCCGGCTGGGAACCATGGCGATCGGCATACTGCTGGCCCGCCTGCTCGGGCCGGAGTCATTCGGAACCTTTGCCATTGCCCTCGTGGCCCTGATGGCCATCCTCAGTTTCAACGAGCTCGGAGTCTCTCTGGCAATCGTGCGATGGCCGGGAGACCCGCGGGAAATTGCCCCGACGGTCAACACCATCTCCGTCGTTGGCAGCGCCGTGTTCTGCTGCGGTGCTTTCTTCGCAGCGCCACTGTTCACCGCAGCGATGGGCGACCCTGAAGCCACCGATGTGATTCGGGTGCTCATCGCGAGTGTCTTCATCAATGGGATTGTTGCGTCACCGGCCGCACTACTCCAGCGCGGATTCCGCGAAAAGACCCGCCTGCTGGTGGACCAGGTGAACGTTTGGATTGGAGCGGTCCTCTCAGTCCTTCTGGCCATAGCCGGAATGGGAGCGATGGCATTGGCGGTGGGCCGTGTTGCAGGCAGCCTCATCTCCGGAGTCGTGTTTCTGGCGGCCTCACCCCTCCCGTATCGGTTCGGGCTGGACCGTTCTCTGGTTGGACCCCTGCTTCGCTTCGGGATGCCGCTGGCCGGCACCAGCCTGATTTTCTTTGCGGTCAGCTACGCGGACCAATTGACGGTCGGTACCATCCTGGGTTCCACCGCCCTGGGTTTTTACGCGTTGGCATTTAACCTGTCCAACTGGCCAGTCAGCATCGTCGCCCAGCCACTGCGACGGGTCGCCCCTGCGTCATTTTCCACACTGCAGCATGACCGTCCCGCCATGAACGCAGCGCTGACTTCCATCATCGCCCTGCTGGCATCAGCAGCGCTTCCTCCCGTCTTCTTCCTCGTGGGCGGCGCGGTCCCCATGGTGAATTTCATTTACGGCCAAGCGTGGCTGCCCGCCGCTTCGGCACTGTCCTGGCTTGCCGTAGCAGCGATCTCTAAAGTGTTCTGTGATCTTGCCTATGACTTCCTCGTGGTGTTGGGAAAGTCCGGGACGGTCCTGATGATCCAGGCTGCGAGTCTGCTGGTGCTGGTACCCGCGCTTGTCGCCGGGGCAACATGGTTTGGGTTGGCGGGGATCGCCGCGGCGCAAGCCTTCGTTGCCTGCTGCGTCGTACTGCCCCTGTACCTTTGGCAACTGCAGAAGAGCGGCATACGGCTGCACCCGCTGGCCAGAAAAATGCTGCTCCCCCTTATGACTGCGGTTATCACGGGGCTGCTGGCGTGGGCAGCGGCATCGATGATCCCGGACCCGTTCCTGGCTCTCATCGCCGGAGGCGTTGCCGCGCTCGTGGGTGCCGCGATCCTGGTTCGCGGGCAAGCGGACCAGTTCAGACTGCTGCGAACCATTGGCCGCCCCGCGCCCAAGGAGGTGCCGGCATGAGGATTGTTGTTTACCCCCATGACCTGAATATGGGCGGAAGCCAGCTCAACGCGATAGAACTGGCAGCCGCGGTGCGCGCCTTGGGCCATGACGTGATCATGTTCGGCCAGCCCGGCTCCCTGACCCTTCGAATCAAGGAGTTGGGACTGGAGTTCATTGCTGCCCCGAAGCCGCACCACCAGCCGTCCCGCACAATCGTGCGCGCACTGGCTGAGGTCATCCGCGACAGGAAGATCGACATAGTGCACGGCTATGAATGGCCACCTGCCCTGGAGTCCCGGCTCGCCGCCGACCGCAACCCCGGGACGGCCGTGGTGTGCACTGTGATGTCCATGGCAGTTGCACCGTTTATTCCCAAGACGATGCCCCTGCTGGTGGGGACGCGCGAAATCCTTGCTACGGAAGTCGCTTTCGGTCGGGCCAGCGTCGGGCTCCTGGAACCACCTGTCGACGTCAAGCTCAACAACCCCTTCCTGGAACTGCCCTTGGACGACTTCCGGCAGCGTTGGAACCTCGACCCTGACGCCCACACCGTGGTCCTGGTCACCAGGCTTGCCCAACAGCTGAAGCTTGAGGGCATCATTGCCGCCATCAAGGCAGTTGGTGCCCTGGCCGGGGAAATGAAAATCCAACTGCTCCTGGTCGGTGACGGTCCAGAGAGGGATGTTGTGCGGGCCGCGGCCCGGGAAATCAACCAATTGCACGGCCCGGGAACAATCGTCCTGACCGGTCAGCTCGAAGATCCTCGGCCCGCGTACTTGTTGGCAGACGTGGCTTTGGGCATGGGAGGCTCCGCCCTGCGCGCCATGGCCTTTGCCAAGCCGCTCATCGTGCAAGGAGAAATGGGCTACTGGAATCTGGTCACCCCTGAAACGCTTCCAGAATTCCTGGAGCAAGGCTGGTTCGGAGTCGGCCCCGGCAAACATGCAGGGGAAGGGCGCCTGGTGGAAATTCTGCGCCGGCTCCTGCCCGATGACAAGCAGCGGACGGCACTGGGCGAACTGGGCCGGCGGACCGTTCAGGACAGATTTTCTCTCGACCGGGCCGCCAAGTTTCAGGAGGACTTTTACCGTCAGGCCCTGAGCGCTCCGCGTCGGTCCAGCCCCGTGTCGGACGCACTGGCGGTGCGGCAGCTGATCGAATACCAGGTGGCCGCCCACGCCAAACGGCTCTTTGGACGGCTTGCTGCCGACGATTTCAACGCCAGGCCAGTCAGGGCGCGAACCGCTGCACGCGCAAAGGGATCCACGACGAGCCCGGGGGGGATGCTGTGAACTTTCGAGACAGCAAAACCATCAAGATCTTCGTCTACATCTCAGGAAATCGGTGGGACGACGTCGAGGGCACTGACCGGCGCCTGGCCGCCGCGCTGGGGGAAGACATCCCTGTGCTGTGGGTGGACCCGCCGCTCGCCGTCCATCGCGCATTCGATCGCGGTGCGCGGGCACTGTTCCGAGGCATTGAGCTTCAGGACGTTGCACCCGGTATCACGCGACTGAGGTGGCTTTTTGTTCCCGGCGCCACCAGGGGAGCGGTAGCCCCCCTCACGGCGGCTGCTCTTTACAACGTCATTAACCGTTGCCTGAAAGTACTAGGGGTCGCCCCTGCCGCCGTCATGTGCACTTCGCCCGTCATGACCCTCCCGGACAGAGTCTCCGGCACAAAAATTTTGTATGTCACGGACGATTGGGTCTCAGGTGCGGACTTAATGGGGCTTTCCCTGAGGCTGGTCAAAAAGAACCTGGTCCGCAATCTGCAACGCGCCGACATCACGTTGGCGGTGTCACCGCACCTGGTCAATACGCTCAACCGGGAACCCGGGCGGCAAGTCGAAGCCGGGCTCCTTCCCAATGGCTGTGTGCTCCCCGCGGGAACTGCCCAAAGCAGTCGAGGCCGAACGGCGGCACTTGTTGGAACGCTGAACGAACGCCTGGACCTTGCGCTGCTCGAAAAGCTGGCCGAATCAGGTACACCGCTGCTCGTCATCGGGCCCCGTGCCGACAAGGACCCGGCGTTCAGTGCGCGATTGGACCGGTTTCTTGCCGCCGACACAGTCCGCTGGCTGGGCAAACTTCCGGCAGCGTCCCTCCCCGGTTATCTCGCCACTGCCAGCGTCGGCCTGACACCCTACGTAAGCAGTGAGTTCAACCGCGCCAGCTTTCCCCTGAAGACCCTGGACTATCTGGCAGCAGGCTTGGCGGTAGTGGCCACGGATCTCCCCGCCGTGCGCTGGCTGGATTCCGAGGACGTGGCGGTGGCAAAGGATCACACCGAATTTCTGAATCTGGTGCACTTGGCCCTGCGCACGCCGTCGGATCCGGCGACCGAAGCCCGGCGCCGCAGCTTTGCCGGCTCGCACTCTTGGAGCGCCCGGTCGTCCGCCTTGCTGGCACTCGTGGACGCACGCGCAAGCAAGACTGCCAGCACCCGCACCGCCGTCAGCCTAGCGAAGGAATGACATGCGAACCGACGTGGACCACGTGATCCTGACCCGTTTCAATCTTCCCTCCGAAGGTGCCGAAAGTACCGTCCGGGCCAAAGAAGGCTGGCTGCGCACCCGCGTTGAGCTTTTCGAACGCTACTGCCTGCCGTCAGTGGAAAACCAGACGGTACGTTCGTTCAACTGGGTGATCTACTTTGATCCGCAAAGTCCGGAGTGGCTGAAAGCCAGGATCGACAAGCTGTCCCGTGGGTCGGTCTTCACACCGATCTACCGGGCACGGGTCAGTCAGGCGGAACTCGTGACGGATCTCCGCGCGGTTACCGGGGCGAAGGCGCCGCGCCTGCTCACCACCAACTTGGACAACGACGATGGTCTGGCCTCGGATTTCGTCGCCCGGCTTCAACAAGTTCCCGTCGGCGAGCAGCGTGCTGCCATCTATTTGGTACACGGACTTATCCGTTCCGGAACGGGGCTCTACCTCAGAACCGACAGGGCAAATGCATTCTGCTCGGTTCAAGAGGACTGGCATTCTGCACAAACATGTTGGGCCGACTGGCACAACCTGCTTGGCCGGACCATGAACGTCATTGAAATCGGAGGGGATCCCGCCTGGCTTCAGGTGATCCATGGAACCAATGTCAGCAACCGCATCCGCGGACGACTCACAACGGTTGAGGCCTTCGAACCCCTGTTTGGCGCGCTGCTGGACGGTGCAGTGAACCCGGGACGCGCGGCTCTTGCACGCGACCTTCTGGTGGCCCGGCCGGGACGCTACGCCCGGGATCTCGGGCGTGAGGCGCTCAAGCGCGCAGCGATGTCGGTGCTGGGAAAGGAGGGCATCGACCGGCTAAAGGCCGAATGGGCATCCCGCCCGGTGCAGCGGAATCAGGTCTCCCGCTGAAATCAGAAGTAGTTTGCTCCGTGGCCCCGCCGGGTCACGTGAATGGAAGAGGGGAGCTGGGCAATGTTCTTGCACAATCTTGGTTGGGGACTCCTGAGACGGTGGTATTTCGCCCTCGCGGGTATTCTCATCACAGCAGCCGGAGCACTGTTTGTCTGGACCGCCGTTCCCCCTTCATACCAGGCCACCTCGACGGCTGTCCTTCTGCCGCCCTCCTCATTGGTCGGAGAGAAGGGGAACCCTTACCTCTACATGGGTGGACTGGAACAGGCATTGACAGTCCTGACTGTCAGGCTCAGGTCCGCCGAGGTCGAAGAACCGTTGATTCAAGGCCGCGGAGACCTGAGCTACCTGGTCGAGAAAGACCCAGCTTCCCCGGGCCCCGTCATGCTGATAACTGCCACCGCCGGCTCACAGGCAAGCGCCATGGAACTACTGGAGGAGGTGGTGAAGGTTATCCCCGCAAACCTCGCCGTGATGCAGGACCAGCTTCGGATTCCGACCTTCAACCGGGTTGAAGTGATGACGGTCGTTCAGGACCATACCGCAGTCCTCCTCATCAAGGACCAGTTGCGCGTGCTCCTGGCCGCCGTCGCGGGCGGTCTCGCAGTCACCGTCCTGGTGACGGCGCTGTTGGACCGGGTCCTGACATCGAGGAGAAAAAAACGGGATGAACATCGCATACAAGCGTCGAATCAGGTACCGGCGCTTCTGCCGGAGCCGGAAACTCCGAATCTCGAGTCACAGCCCACAGCCCGCAGGCGAGCCGCGGGCGCAAGCAAGGGGAATCTGGGTAATGCTCTCGCCCGGGATCAGGAGTTTGAAATTCCGACCGCGACTTCGAACCCCTAGCCATGTCCAACGTTGGAACACCAGCTCTGGCCCGTCTGGCCGAGCTTCGCGGCGAGCTCGGCCGGATCCGGCCTGACGCCACAACGGTCCTTACGGCCTATGCAGTCCTGCTGTATGTGGTCCCGTCTGACCGGCGCATTGCGCCCCTGGGGGGCGCAGGATCACTGGCGTCCCTGCTCGCCACCGCAGCGTTGCTTTGGTGGGGCTGGCACCAAATCAACGTCGCAACCCCAGTGCTGCGGCCCAGGATCCAATGGGTCCGCGTCGGCGCCTTCACGTTCTTCGGGGCCTGTGTGGCCAGCTACGCGGTGTCGGCGCTGACTCCACTGACCGCCGCCGACGCAAGCGTAGCGGACCTCGGGCTGGTCCGCGTCGCGGCGTTGGTGGGGATCCTGCTTGTCGCAAACGACGGCATAACCACCGAAGAGCGTCTGCTGCTGCTGACACGCCGCCTTTGCTGGTTGGGGGCCGCGT
Organism: Arthrobacter sp. PM3; assembly: GCF_003352915.1. Classification (NCBI taxonomy): domain Bacteria; kingdom Bacillati; phylum Actinomycetota; class Actinomycetes; order Micrococcales; family Micrococcaceae; genus Arthrobacter; species Arthrobacter sp. PM3. The sequence continues at coordinate 1,387,298 of NZ_CP022314.1, forward strand.
ATGCCGGCCTTGGAATCGTGCAATTCTTTACGGGAACAAGCTTCGTTGACACGATCCAGATCCCAGGGCTCACAGCGTCCGTTGATGCGGGGATCAACGCGCGGAACGGCTTTCCGCGGCCCGTCTCGACGGCCCTCCACCCACTGGAGTATTCGGTGGTCCTGACCATGATCCTGCCGCTGTCCCTGGCTATGGCCATCCATGACAAGCAACGGCCCGCCATTCCCCGCTGGAGCCCCGTGGTGCTGATCACCATGGCCTCCGCCCTCTCCGTCACCCGATCGGCGCTCCTCGCGACGGCCGCCGTCTTTCTGGTGCTTCTTCCCTCCTGGCCCCGCGCTGCCCGGCGAGCCATGATCGCCGCAGCTGCCTGCGGATCGCTGGCGCTCTACCTGGTCGTGCCCGGGATGGCGAGCACCATCCTCGCCATGTTTACCGAACACGACACCAGCGTCACGTCCAGGACGGACAGCTACGGCACGGCGCTGTCATTCATTTCCATCAGTCCGCTGTTCGGGCGCGGTTTTGGAACCTTCACGCCTGCCTACCGAATCGTCGACAACCAATATCTGCTAAGCACCATTGAAATCGGCGTCGTGGGTCTGGCATCCCTGCTGGCACTGGTACTCGCAGCAATGATCATCCCCCTAAAGCGCCGGCGGTCATGGAACACCCAACCCATGCGGGGACTGGGACCGGCACTGTTCGCGTCCATGCTTGCAGGCGGCATGATTCTTGCCTTTTTCGATGCCTTCGCCTTCTCGCAGGCCTGCGGCACGCTCTTCATGATCATGGGACTGTGCGGCTGTTACTGCAACATACCCAGCACTGGGTTTGAGACAACAGAGGAACGATGATGGGCACGTGGACCCGGTTGTTGCACCGCCTCAGAGCCAACGCCAGCACCATCTTGCGCAGAAGGCTCCTGGCACTCCTTGTCATTCTCATGATGCTCCCGGTGACTTTTGCCGCCAAGGGTGTGGAAGGAGTGTTTTACAGCCGCGCGGATGTACTCTTCCTGCCTCCGTCAGCGCTTTTTGGCGGGAATCTCCTCCAGGCAGATCCAGCCCAGACGCTGTCATTTGCCGCCATCATCGAACACCGAATCAATGCCGAGCAGCCCAGCACCGCTCCACGCAGCACATCGGCACCCCTGTACGGAACGGGCGCCCGAAACACCCACGCCGTGTACATTCCCAGCTCCGGCGGTCAGTGGCAACTGAGTTTTAGCCGGCCAGTGATCACCGTGGAAGTTGTTGCCGACTCCGCTGAAGCAGCCACCAAAATGCTCAATCAACTCGTGGGAAGAATTTCCGACCTGTCGTCGCAAACCCAGACGGACAACGGCATTCAAACAGCTGCCCAGATAAGTACCGAACTATCTCCCGGACTGCCTTACGTGACCTATGTTGCCGTGCGCAATGATCGGGCGGTCGGTGCCCTCGTCCTGCTGACTCTCGGGCTTGCCGTCGGCATTCCGTTGGTCACGGAGCACTTCACCACGAGCCGCAGGAAACCGGCCCTTCGCATCTAGGCAGGGTGGAGTGTGATCGCGCGGAAGGGGCCGGTGTGCCTGGCGGCGAGTAGGCGCCTCGTTGCGCGAGGGCGCGATCGGACGGAACAGCTCACAGGACGGAACAGCTCACAGGACGCTGCAAGGCAGGGCCCGCCGGTTCCAAATTAGTCAGGGCTTCAAGACCCCATCGCAGCATTTGCTATAACCCGGTTAATGCCGTCGCTGAAAATGCGGTTGTCTTTGTCCCGCTCCACCAACAAGCGGCCTGCCGCTCCCATTTTGTCGGCCCTCGCAGGATCGTTCCACAGCGAAACAATGGCCGCCCGCAACGCCTCTACGTCCCCCGGAGGAACCCAGAGACCCTCGTGTCCTTCAGTAAACGCACCCCGTTGCCCCTCCACATCAGAAACAATTACCGGCCGGCCCATTGCCCACGCCTCATTCATGCACGTGATGCCGTTATCACTGTTTGTGGGTTTGAGAGGAACAACCACCAGGCGGCACTTAGCGTACATGGCCCGCAGCTGGGAAGGCGGCATTATGCCAAACGTTACATTCGCCGGAATTCTTTCCTCGGCATCGAATTCTCCGGATGCAGAGTTCCACCAGTCCTGCCGTGACGTATCCAGGGCGCCGGCAATATGACAGGGAATATCCAGCCCCTCCAAGGCCTTCACAAGAGTACGGTAGTCACGCATCTCACCGCCAGCGGCGCAAACCATGGAGCGCTCAGGAGTCTGACCGCGCCCGCTCCAGAATTCAGAGTCGGTTGTCCACGGCAAGCCGATAAGCTTTTCCGCTGGAACGCCGAGTTCGATTTCCGCAATCTCGCGCTGGGTTGCCGGGGGCAGGATTATTTTGGATATTCTGCTATGCACCAGTTTAAGCAATCTGGCCTTCTTGGGCTCAGAAATTCTGGTGAAGAGAGCTACGATCGTCATGCGTCGGAATGTCACCTTGAGCAGCAGGGCCAGCACGAGCGCAACATTGGCAACGCTCCAAAAGAAGACAACATCATATTTTCGTCCCGTTCGGTATACCTCCAGGACTTGGACAACCCACATCGGCAATCGCTTATAGATCGATCGCCGCCATTTGGGCGGATTAGTTTGAAGGCGCTGGTCCAGATACTCCACTTCAGCGTCGATATCATGCACCCAGCTGCGCGGAATGGTCCCTCCACGTTCCAACTCGCGCAAGTCTTCGAGGTATGGCGGAAAGAATAATGAGTTTGGCACGAGCAACACCCGCAGTTTTTTGTCATCCATCAGATCTGCCACCTCCGGACACGGTTTTGGGCCCTCCTGCCGTCATCGAGTCCAGCGATACTTCATCACGTTGGGGTGCCTGCGTGACGATTCCCGGTCGTCTCGGGCCACGCGACCGGAAACTCCGCAGCTGGTTCGGACCCCGCAAGACTGGCACGGCCGGAAACGCCTTTGCGGAACTCTCTCCAGTCGATTTGTGCGGCTCCAGGCCGGCCGCTTCTTCAAGCACTGCATCACCGCTGTCCGACAGATCAAGGGCCCTGCCGAGGCCCCTGCTAAGAATTTCCCGGGCGAAGTACTCCTGGTGGTCGTCGACATGCTCACCGTTGTGCGCCGACCGAACAGCCAAGACAGGCACGGCGCCGTTGTCCAACGCCTGCAGGACAGAACCCACACCCGCGTGGCAAACAAAAGCGTCGGCCTCCCTTATGAGTTGCCCCATCTCCGTCCAGGGCAATTCACGGTGTGCCGCTCCGGGCAGGTCATGGCGTGACGTGGCTCCGAGCTGCCACGTCACTGAACAATCGTCGGGCAGGATTGCCTTCAACGCATCGACGGCACGGTCGAATCGGTACGGCTGGATGGTGCCCAGGCTAACCAGGACATTCCTGACCGGCGTGCCGTCGCCCCGAGACCGGACTTCCCAGTTGTCCAGCACGGATCCTGCGTATTTCCACCGGTCATTCGCCCAGCGTTCATATTGGGTGTAGGTCCGCACGGCGGGAAACAGGCCAAGGATCCTGCCCGTGGTCGACGCCGCATGTGTTCTCGTCAAACTCTCCACATAAAGCGCTCGGACACCCATTGCGGAGGCAAGCGGCAGGAAGGAGACGGCTACTGCGGCTCCGGTGCTCACGACGTAGTCGAATGACCCCCTTCGAAGAATTCTGTATGCGGTCACTAGCGTGCGCAGTGTGCCCAGCGCATCCCGGGTTCCAACGGGGGAAATGAAGCGCACATTGTGGCCGGCAAGCATGGACCGCGCCTGAGGGGTATCAAAGGTGACCCACGTGGATTCTGTATCTGGACCCGGGTACAGGTCGGCAATCTTCTTCAGTTCGGCCAGGTGTCCACCGCTTGAAGATACCCATAAGACACGTTTTCCCGGCGCGATCAATGCGCCCAGTGTGGCCGTCACGATCGTCCAGTCCCAAAACGGGCCAACGAAAGCCGTTTGCGGGAGATACGTTGCAGTGCAGACTTCATTTCCGGCTCCATCACTCGCGGCACAGCCACGCAGCGGCATGATCCGGGGGTCTGCACTCCCCCTTTTCCTGCCAGCGGTACCGGCTTCCGGCACCTGCTGTCGCGTTCCGTCCGTTGATACAGCTGTCCCGCAGGTGGTGAGACGGTGAGTCTCTACGCCATGCGGCCCGGAACCATGAGGCCGCATGCCCGCGGGGCATCCGTATTTTTTTCAACCGTAGGCATGGCCGTCCGCATCCGCTAGACGTGCCGGTCGACTATGTGGCTATCCGCACCAACTTTGTGGTGCGGACCAGACCCCGGACCTTCACGCCGCCGTGCGGAAGAACAGCTCGGTCACCTCCGCCAGCCGGCGCGGGTCCTCGACGCCGCACAGTTCGCGCGCCGAGTGCATCGACAGCAGCGGCACCCCGACGTCGACCGTCCTGATCCCCAGCCGGGTGGCCGTGAGCGGGCCGATCGTCGAGCCGCACGGCATCACGTTGTTGGAGACGAACTCCTGGTACGGAACGCCGGCCTCGGTGCACAGCCGCGCCCAGTAGGCGGCACCGGCGGCATCTGTGGCGTAGCGCTGGTTCGCGTTGATCTTCAGCAGCGGCCCGCCGTTGAGGACCGGGCGGTTGGCGGGATCGTGCCGCTCCGGGTAGTTCGGGTGCACGGCATGGCCGGCATCCGCCGACACGCAGAACGACGCCGCGAACGCCTGCCGCCGCTGGCTTGCCGTGGCGTCGAGCCCGTCGGAGATCCGCACCAGGATGTCTTCAAGGACAGGCCCGCACGCACCGGACCTCGACGCCGAGCCGATCTCCTCGTGATCGAAGGCGGCCAGCACGGCGATCGGCGCCTCTTCCGGCAGCGGTGTCCCGGCGTGCGCGATCAGCGCTGTCAGCCCGGCGTGCGTCGCGGAGAGGTTGTCGAGCCTGCCGGAGGCGAAGAACTCGCCCTTCGCACCGAACACCGCCGGAGCCTGGGTGTCGGCGATGACGATGTCGTACCCGCCGATCTGCGCCGGGTCCACCGCGGCGCCAGCGACCCGCGCCGCGAGCAGGCCGAGCAGGTCCTCGGCGGCAGGATCGCCCAATCCGAACACCGGGTTCATGTGCTGCTGCTTGTCCAGGGCCAGCCCGTCATTCACTGCCCGGTCCAGGTGGATGGCCAGCTGCGGGAAGCGCAGCAGCGGGCCGGTGGCCGTGAGGTGCTGCGTGCCGTCGCGCATAACGAGGCGGCCGGCGAGCTGGAGTTCGCGGTCCAGCCAGGAGTTCAGGAGCGGCCCGCCGTAGACTTCGACGCCGGCCTGGAGCCAGCCGAACCTGCCAGTGGTGGGCTTCGGCTTGAGTTTGAACGACGGCGAGTCCGTGTGGGCGCCGAGGATGTTGAAGCCGGTGGTCGCGCCGGCGCCGGCGGGCAGCACCCAGGCGATGAGCGCGCCGTCGCGGATCACGTAGAACTTGCCGCCCGCGGCGGATGCCGGCCAGGGCAGCAGTTCATCGAGTCCCGTGAAGCCGGCCGCGTCGAGCCGGCGTGCCGCCTCCCGGACGGCGTGGAAGCTCGACGGCGACGCGCTGACGTAGGCGCCGAGGTCCTGGATGTGGTCTGCGGCAGTGCTCGGTGTTGGCATGGCTTCGAGTCTAGCCCGGCCCGCGACGGCCCGGACCCTGACGCTGAGGCCCGCGGCGGACGCGGACATGCCCTCCCTCCGCGCCGAAGAGTGGACATGAGGGCACTATGTCCAGTGCTGGGCGTCGGGGGAGGGCATGTCCCGTGGTGAGGGTCAACTCGGGGGAGCATGTCCAGTGCTGGGCGCCGGGGGAGGGCATGTCCGGTGGGTGGGGTCAGCGCGGGGGAGCATGTCCAGTCCTGGGCGCCGGGGGAGGACATGTCCCGCAGTACGGCCCCCGCGGGGTGCGGGATCCTACGCCTCGGTGCGGGCCCCCGCGCCGGCCGACCCGGTGCGGGCCCCGGCTGCCTCCAGGTCGGCACGCTTCGCCGCGGCCCCGCCCACAGCATCCGAAGCCCGCCCGGCGGGAGCGGCGGAAGCAGCACCCGCCGCCGGGGCGGCCGCTGCAGCGCCGTTCCTGCGGTACCGGAAGACGCCGATCCCCACCACCACGGCGGCGAGGGCCAGCGAGAGCACCAGCGATTCCCGCGTGGATTCCAGGATCACCATGCCGATCAGGAGGGCGACGATGCTGCCGATGGCCACCCAGGTCAGGTACGGGAAGAGCCACATCTTCAGCTGCAGGTCCTTGGCCGCGGCGCCCATGCGCCGGCGCAGCACCAGCTGGGAGGCGGTGATTACGAGCCACACAAACAGGGCGATGGCTCCGGAGGTGTTGACCAGGAACAGGAAGACGGTGTCCGGGGCGATGTAGTTCAGGCCCACCGTGATGAAGCCGACCACCGTGGAGGCCAGCACCGCGGCGGAGGGCACGCCGGTCTTGGAAATCCGCATCCAGGACCGGGGTGCATCCCCGCGCCGGGACAGTGAGAACAGCATGCGGCTGGCGGTGTAAAGGCCGGAATTCAGGCAGGAGAGCACCGAGGTCAGCACCACGATGTCCATGATGGTGCCGGCGCCGGGGATGCCGAACAGTTCGATGACGGCCACGTAGGGGCTCTTGGCGACGGAGGCCGAGTTCCACGGCAGCAGGGTGACCACAATGGCGATGGAACCGATGTAGAAGACGAGGATGCGCCAGACGGTGGACTTCACGGCCTTCTTGACGGCGTCGACCGGGTTCTCGGATTCGCCTGCGGCGATGGTGGCGATCTCGGCGCCGAAGAAGGAGAAGACGACGACGAGGATGCCGGCCAGGACGGCCCCGGGACCGTTGGGCATGAACCCGCCGTTGCCGATCAGGTTGTCCAGTCCGGGCGCCGGGACGCCGGGGATGAGGCCGAGGATCGCGGCGACGCCGAAGATCAGGAACAGCACGATGGCCGCCACCTTGATGGACGCGAACCAGAACTCGAATTCGCCGTACGACTTCACGGACCCGAGGTTGGTCAGCGTCAACAGCACCATGAGGGCCAGCGCCCACACCCACTGGTCGATGCCGGGGACCCAGCGGTGCATGATGGCTGCCCCGGCCGTGGCTTCGATGCCGAGGACAATGATCCAGAACCACGCGTAGAGCCAGCCGATGCTGAAACCGGCCCAGCGGCCCAGGGCCTTGTCCGCGTAGGTGGAGAAGGATCCGGTTTCCGGGTTGGCGGCGGCCATTTCACCCAGCATCCGCATGACGAGGATGACGACCAGTCCCGCCGCGGCGTAGGCCACCAGGATGCCGGGGCCGGCCTGCTGGATCGCCGCGCCCGAACCGACAAATAGTCCGGCGCCGATCACCCCGGCGATGGCGATCATGGACAGATGCCTGGGTTTCAACGATTTTGATAGCTGCTGGTCAGCGTGCATGGAAGCGCCGTCCTTCGTGGGGGTCCAGGGCCGCTCGGATGCCGGCACGGCATGGATTCCATACGGTGCGGCGGGCCACAATGTCGTTTCACCCTAAACGCCGTCGCACAGGGCCCGTCTTGTGCAGTCCTCCAAATGGAGCCGGAACAAACGGGGCCATGCTCCAACATAAAGGCACAGAGAGCAACCAATGTTGCCTCAAGGGCAATTCGGTAATGTGCCTGAAACCACTGCTTCAGAAGCTACCGGCCGGTTCCCGGCTGTCCGGCCTTTTGTGACGCGGTCCTAATAGTCCGCGTTGCTCGGCACCACGAGGCCGGTCTCGTACGCGTATACGACAGCCTGGACGCGGTCGCGCAGGTGAAGCTTGGTGAGGATCCGGCGCACGTGCGTCTTGACAGTGGCCTCGGACAGGAAATACCGGTGGGCGATCTCGGCATTGGAGAGTCCCTCCGCCATCGCCCCGAGCATCTCGGCCTCCCGCGGGGTGAGGTCCTCCAGCAGCGGGTCCCGCGCCGGGCGGGCGGGAACGCCGGCACCGCCGGGGACGCCGGCACCGCGGACATAGGTCTCCAGGAGCCGCTGCGTGACCCGCGGGGCGACGACGGCGTCTCCGCTGGCCACGACCCGGACGGCGCTGACGAGTTCGTCCGGGGCCACGTCCTTGAGGAGGAACGCCGAGGCCCCGGCCCGCAGCCCGGCGAAGGCGTATTCGTCGAGGTCAAACGTGGTCAGGATGATGATTTTGGCCGCGGATCCCGCGGACGTGATGGCCCGGGTCGCCTCGATCCCGTCCAGAACCGGCATCCGCACGTCCATCAGGACGACGTCCGGCGCGAGCTCGCGGACGTGACGGACCGCTTCGGCCCCGTCGGACGCCTCCCCCACGACGCACAAGTCGTCTTCACCCTCCAGGATGAGGCGGAACCCCATCCTGAGCAGCGGCTGGTCATCGACCAGCAGAACGCGAATCGGTGGTTTGTCGGCCACTGTGCCCCCTCGTTTGCGTTGCAGTGTCTGAAGTGTCTTCAGTGTCTTCAGGTTCTTCATGGCAGTTCAGCTCGGCGTGCACCCGCCAGCCGCCGTCGCCGGACCGTCCGGCGTGCACGGTCCCGGCGTAGATGCGGGCCCGCTCGCGCATCCCGGCGATTCCTTGCCCGGTGCCGGGGGATGCCGGGGCGCCGCCTGCGGTTGCGGCGGAGTCGACGGTGCCCCGGCCGTCGTCGACGACGTCGATGGTGACCCGGGACCCGTCCCGGAGAATATGCACATCTACCCGGCTAAGCGCCCGGCCGTAGCGCAGCACGTTGGTCAGCGACTCCTGGACGATCCGGTACACGGTCAGCTGGAACGCCGCGTCCGCGGGCAGCGAGGGCCCGGTGTGCGTGTAATGCAGCGGCAGGCCCGCGGTGCGGAAGCCCTCCAGCAGCTTGGTCAGGTTGCCGCCGGCCACCAGCGGCTCGCGCGGGGCATGTCCAGCGGCGCCGGCGTCGTCGCGCAGCACGCCCAGGACGCTGCGCATGTCCGCCAGTGCGGTGCGCCCCGTCCGGGACAGTTCCGCGAGGACGCCCGCGGCGCGCCCGGGATCTTTCCTGACCACGACGGCGGCGCCGTCCGACAGGCTGATCATGACCGTCAGCGAGTGGGCCACGACGTCGTGCATTTCCCGGGCGATCCGGTTCCGTTCGGTGACCGAGCCCAGTTGCCGGGCCCGGGCGGCCCAGGCCGCAATTTCGTGCTCGTGCTCGCGCCGCTGCCGGACCGAGATCCCGATCCCGGCGGCGATCACATTGGACAGGGTGATGCTGATGGCGGCTGCGATGCTCGCCACCAGCTGGAAGTTCTCCGGGCTGCTGACCGCCATGTCCGGAAGCCTGCCGTCGAGAGGTCCGACGGCCAGCGTGAAGTACAGGAGCACCAGCGGGGCCGTCGTCAGGGCCAGGGCCGCCACGGTGAACCGCCGGGTGCGGACCAGGGCCACGGAGTACAGCGAAAACCAGAGCCCGGCGGAGACATTGGATCCCCAGGGATGAAGGAACGTGGCGGACAGTTCCAGCGACGCCACGGCCGCCGCCACCAGCACCGGACGGGTCCGCCGGAAGAGCAGGACGGGGCCGGCCGCGGCGAGCAGCAATGCCACCGGCCAGTCGCCGTCGGCAATGGACTCGACCGCCGTCGGCGTGACCAGGACCAGGTAGCAGAGCATCACCAGGACATCCATGACCCGCGGACGGGCGAACAGGTAGCGCCGAATCCGGCCCCGCCGGCGGGCGGTCAGTTCGGCAAGGGACGCGTCAGCCTGTCCGGCCGGCGCGTCCCTTGCAGGCACAGCGTCTATGGGCACTGCGTCCAAGGGCACCGCATCGATCATGCTCCGAGCCTAGACGTTCGGGGCCCCGGCCTAGACGTCCCGCTTCTTGAGCAGGACCGCGGCCAGGACCACGGGGATCACCACCCACGCGCCCAGGACCAGGCCGGCCTGCCAGGCTTCCAGGGTGTTCGGGACGTGTTCCACCGCCGTGAGCGGCTCCACCGTGTTGCCGGGCAGGTACTTGCGGGCCTCCACGAAGAAGTCGCCCGGAATGAGCTGGAAAGCGATGGGCGCCACGAAGAACAGGCCCACCAGGCTCATGATGCCGCCGGCGGAGTTGCGGATCAGCGTCCCCAAGGCCATGCCGATCGCCGCGACGGCGGCCACGTAGATGCTGTTGACGATCAGCAGCTTGACCGACTGCGAGCTGCCCATGTCCAGGCCCAGGCCGTAGTTGTCCAGGATCGGCACCGACACGAACCCGGCGGCCAGGGTGGACGCGGCGGTGATGACGAAGGACGTCACACCCACCACCACGAGCTTCGCCGCGAACGCGGGGATGCGCTTGGGCACGGCAGCGAACGTCGAGCGTGCCATGCCGGTAGTGAATTCCGAGCTCATCAGCAGCACCCCGAGGGAGCCGAGGATCAGCTGGGCGAACGCGATCCCGGAGGTGGGGACCCCGACGGCGAGGTCTCCGCCCTGCGCCGCGAACTGGGCGGCCGCCTGCGGGTCCGAGGCCGCGGCCTCGGAGAACTGTCCCGTGCCCCAGGCCGAAAGCGCCCCGAAGCCCACCATGACCGCCACGGTGGAGCCGAGCAGGATCAGGGTGGAGAGCAGGGTGCGGAACTTGATGAATTCGGAGTTGAGGACCCGCGCGAAGCTGGGGCCGGGGCCGGAACTGGTGCCGTTGCCGGTCCGCTGGTGGCCGGTGGCGGCGCCGCGGGGCGAGGGCGTGGATTCAACGGTGGTTGAGCTCATGGCTTACTTGCCTCCGGCTTCGACGGGAACGGCGCCCGTGGTGATCAGCGAGTGGTATTCGACCTCGTCCTTGGTCAGTTCCATGTAGGCCTCTTCGAGGCTGGCCGTCAGCGGCGTGAGTTCGTAGACCAGGACCTGGTTTTCCAGTGCCGCCGCGGCGATCTGGCGGGCGTCCAGTCCCGTCACTTCCAACAGTTCGCGCTCCTGGACCTCCACGGAGACGCCCGTCCCGGCCAGCACCTGCATGAGACGCTCGGGCTGGTCGGTGCGGACCCGGGTGCGGCCCTGGCCCTTGCCGGTGATGATCTCCTGGATCGGGGCGTCCGCGATGATCTTCCCGCGGCCGATCACGATCAGGTGGTCCGCCGTAACAGCCATCTCGCTCATGAGGTGGCTGGAGAGGAACACCGTGCGGCCCTCGGAGGCCAGGTACTTGACCAGGTTGCGGACCCACACCACCCCTTCGGGATCCAGGCCGTTGACGGGTTCGTCGAGGATGACGGTCTGCGGGTCGCCGAGGAGGGCCGCGGCGATGCCCAGCCGCTGGCCCATGCCGAGGGAGAAGCCGCCGACCTTCTTCCGGGCCACCTCGGCCAGCCCCGTCATCTCGATGACCTCATGGACGCGCTTCTTGGGGATGCTGTGCGTTGCGGCCATGGCCAGCAGGTGGTTGTACGCCGAGCGGCTTGTGTGGACGGCCTTGGCGTCCAGCAGCGCGCCGACGTCGCGCAGCGGCGCGGCGTGCTTGGTGAGCGGCGATCCGTTGACGGTGACAGAGCCCGACGTCGGCCGGTCCAGTCCCATGATCATGCGCATGGTGGTGGATTTTCCGGCCCCGTTTGGACCCAGGAAGCCGGTGACCCGGCCGGCTTCGACGGTGAAGTTGACGCCGGCGACGGCGGTCTTGTCGCCATAAACCTTGGTCAGGCCTCGTGCTTCGATCATGGAAGCGATCCTTTGCGTAGCGGGTGGTGGTCCGGGAGACCGCAAGTGCGGGCCCGTCTGCACTCCACGCTACCGACGCCGGCGGCGCATTTCGCCGGTCTCAGGGATGATTCAGGGGCGAATCAGGGTCGTCCGGGAGGATGACATCGTCGGGGACATCGGCTCAGCCAAGCGGCGAGTAGTAGGTCAGCGCGTCACGGCGGACCGCGAAGTCCACCCGCCGCACGCCGGGCATGACTTCGCCGTCGACGGCCAGGACCATGGGGCCGTTTCCGGGTTCCACCGTAATCCGGTCCGTTTCGGTGAGGTGGGTGATCCCCGAGGTCGCCACGGTCCCGGTCAGCACCGCCCAGAGCAGCCGCAGCCGGGCGAACGGCTCGTCGGCCGTGATCATCCGCAGGTCCAGGACGCCGTCGGCCAGAACGGGCCGCACCAGCGGCGCGTGATCGCGGGGGTAGTAGCGGCCGCGGCCGATGTACAGGATCCACAGCCGGTGCCGGACCCCGTTGACAACCAGGGTGGTGGGCGTGCCGGCGGCGAAAGTCCGGAACATGGCCACCACACCGGCCAGGGGCTTGCCCAGGGCGGGCTGCAGCTGCTCCCGGCGGCGCACCAGGTTCGGGTAGAGCCCGATGCTGGCCGTATTGAGCATGCTCAGTTCAAGGCGTTCGGGGCTGTCCGGAAGTCCGCGCTCGACGCTCACATTCCCGATGTCGGCCACGGCGGCCTCCCCGCGCGTCGCGGCCTGCACGGCGGCCTCCAGGGTGGGTGTCCCGGCATCGCGGGCAAAGTGGTTCAGTGTCCCTCCGGGGAGCACCAGGAGAGGCAGGGAATTTTCGACGGCGGCGGCCGCCGCGGTGCCCACGGTGCCGTCCCCGCCCCAGACGCCGAGCGCCACGATGCCCGGCCGGGACGCAACCCGGGCGATTTGCGCCGCGATGTCCTCGCCCTGCCCGATTTCCTGTATATACGCTTTGGGGAATATTTTCTGGAGGGCTTCGACGGTCTCGTCGGCATAGGAGCCGCCGAGGGTGTTGACGGCGATGCCGAGGCCCTGCCCGTCGGGGAGTTCCGGGGCACGGACGGCGCTGCGGCGGGTGTCCGGGAAGGGCGGCCGGACGGGCCACCATTTGCGGGTCAGCAGCGCCGCGCCGGCGCCGATCGCGGAGCCGAACAGGACGTCCGAGGGCCAGTGGGCTCCGGTATGGATCCGGGAGTAGGCCACCCCGGCCGCGACGGGAGCCAGTCCCGCGCCGAGCCCGGGCCGGACCAGTCCGACCCCTAGCGCGAAGGCAACCGCGGAGGCGGAATGGCCCGACGGCATGGAGGAGCTTGTGGGCTGCGGATGGACAAACCGGAAGACCGGCAGGTGCTCGGGCAGGGGGCGCCTGCGGGGCAGGAGGGTCTTGAACACCACGTTCGTCACGGCCGACGCCACGCCCTGGGCCAGGAGCCCGTGAACCGCCGCGCGCCTGGTCTTTCCGGGCACGAGCGCCATCACGCCGGCTATGCCCAGCCAGAGCTTGCCCTTGTTGGCCGCCGCGGACAAGCGGCGGAAGAATTCATCATGGCTGCCGGCCGGGAGGTGGGAAACCGCGCGCACCAGCCGGCGGTCGAAGGCCGCCAGGCGGCCGGGCGCCTTCCTCAGCATGGTTCGCATCAGTCCACCATACGTCCCGACCCGGCCTCCCGGCGGCAGTGCCCCGCGGGAAGTTGCCGGGCCCGGACATGATGCGGCGGCCGGTCTTTACCGGGCGGCCGGTTCTACGTGGCGGACGGTTTCACTTGGCGGCCAGGGGCTTGGCGGCCAGGGGCTTGGCGGCGCCGGCGAGCAGCAGGGCCACGAGAATGGGAATCCCGATGGCCAGCAGGGCGGTCCTGATGCCGGTCACGTCGCCCAGGTAGCCCAGCAGGGGAGGCCCTGCGAGGAACGCGATGTAGCCCAGGGTCGACACGACGGACACGCGGGCCGCGGCCCGCGCCGGATCGTCCGCCGCGGCGGACATGCCCATCGGAAAGGCCAGGGCCGCTCCGACACCCCACAGCGCGGCCCCGGCGGCGGCCAGCCAGATGTTGCCGGCGAACACGAAGAGCGTGAGGCCGGCCGCGGCTGCGGCCATACTGGCGCGGAGCACGGCCACCCGGCCGTAGACATCGATGGCGCGGCCGCCGAAGAACCGCATGGCGGTCATCGCGAGCACGAAGACGGCGAACAGCAGGGCACCGGTGGACTCCTCGGCACCCAGGCCGTCGACGGAGGCCTTGGCGATCCAGTCGTTGCCGGCGCCTTCGGTCAGGGTGGCGCCCAGAACCACGACGCCGATCAGCAGGGTGCGTCCGTCCCGCCACGCCGATCCGCCCTTGGCGGGGGCCTCTTCCCCGGCTGCCGGCGCGGCGGCCGCCTGGTGCGGCAGGAAGAACCGGGGGGCCACCAGGGCCACCACGGCCACGATCGCGGCAATGACCAGCAGGTGGACCGGCAGTCCGACGCCCGCAGTAGAGAGACCGGCACCGATCAGCGCCCCCACAAAGGCTCCGCCGCTGAAGGCGGCGTGGAACTGCGGCATGATGGTGCGCCCGAGCTGGTGTTCGACGTCGGCCCCTTCGATGTTCTGCGAAACATCCCACAAACCGATCCCGATCCCGAAAAAGAACAGGGCAATGGCGGTCGCCGGGACGGAGGCCGCCATCAGGGACAGGGCCACTGCCACGCCGGCCGCCGCGGCGATGATGCCGGCGCCCCGCACGGTATTGGCCGTGCCGATCCGGCCCACGACGAACCCTGCCGTGGGCAGCGCGATGAGCGAACCGACGGCAACGCACAACAGCAGCGTTCCCATCTGGCCCGAGGTGAGCTGCAGGATTTCCGTCACGGCGGGGATCCGGGCGGCCCAGCTGGCGAAGACCAGTCCGTTGATGCCGAAGACCAGGAAGGTGGCCCCGGTGGCGGCTTTGAGCTGCGGCCTGGTTGCGGTACTGGTCATACGATCACGGCTTCCACTGAGTGTTGGGCAAGGAGGGTCAGTTCGTCGGCGCTGAGGGCCTTGTCGGTGACAATGGCATCCACGGCACTCAGCGGAGCAACCAGCGCCATGGCACTGGCGTTCCATTTGGCGCCGGAACAGGCCACGATCACCTTGGCCGCCGATTCCAGGCCGGCGCGCTTCACCGCGGCGTCGTCGAGATCGTGGGCCAGCAGCCCGTCACGGAGGCTCAGCGCACAGGGCGTGACCACGGCGGCGTCAAAGCGCAGCGAGCGGACGTTTCCCTCCGTCATGGGTCCGCGGAAGGACAGTTCGCCCGGAACGAGGCTCCCGCCCGGCAGCAGCAGCTCGGGGCGGTGCCCGGCCTGGCCCTGGTCACCGGCCAGCGCACTGACGGCCTGCAGGGACATTGGCATGATCGTCATGTCGCGCTGTTGCAGGTGCCGGGCGATCTCGGTAGCCGTGGTGCCGCTGTCCAGCCAGAAGCGGCCCCGGTCCTTGAGCATCGCAGCCACCGCGGCGGCGATCCGGACCTTGGCCGCGTGGCCCTCCAGCTCGCGCTGCCCGTAGCCGGGGTTTTCGCCCTGCAGCAGCAGGCTCATGGCTCCACCGTGGACCCGGCGGAGCACGCCATGTCCGGCCAGGATGTCGAGATCACGCCGGATGGTTGCCCCGGAGGCACCGCAGGCGGCCATCAGCTCGTCCACGGTGATCTGCTCGCGATGCCTCAGCAGCTCGCCGATCAGGCGGTGCCGCTCATCAGTATTCATGAGTAAATGCTAGCAGTTGATGATCATTTGATCACTATGTGCGCATTTCGAGCACAGCGGCGCGGGTGCCGGACTGGGCAGAGACCCGCCTCACCCCGGGACGCTCCCTCACTTCCTGCAGTCAATTTCGCTACGCTCCCTCACGGTGTGCGGGAGCGATGGCCGAAAACGTGCAGGACGTGATGGAGGGTCCGGCTCAGCGGGCGCGCTCGACGCGCTTTTCGTCCCAGACCGGCTCGGCGGACTCGTAGACCTTGCCGTCGGAGCCGAAGACCAGGAAACGGTCGAAGGTCCGGGCGAACCAGCGGTCGTGGGTGACGGCCAGGACGGTGCCTTCGAAGTGGTCGATCGCCCGTTCCAGTGCCTCGGCCGAGTGCAGGTCCAGGTTGTCCGTGGGCTCGTCGAGCAGCAGCAGGGTGGCGCCGGACAACTGGAGGAGCAGGATCTGGAACCGGGCCTGCTGGCCGCCGGAGAGGGACTCGTACTTCTGCTCGGACTGCCCGGCCAGGCCGTAGCCGTCCAGCGCACCGGCGGCGGCTTCGCGGCCCAGTCCTGAACGGTGCTCGTCGCCGCGGTGCAGGATCTCCAGAAGGGTCTTACCCAGGAGGTCGGGCCGGACGTGGGTCTGGGCGAAAAAGCCGGGCCGGATCCGGGCACCGAGTTTCACGGTGCCCTCGTGCGGGACCTCTGCGATTTCGACGTCGGACACCGGCAGGTGCTCCCGTTCCGGGTCGGTGCCACCGGTGGCGAGCAGGCGCAGGAAGTGGCTCTTGCCCGAGCCGTTGGAGCCGAGCACGCCGACGCGGTCCCCGAACCAGATCTCGGTGGAAAACGGCTTCATGAGACCGGTCAGTTCCAGCCTTTCCGCCACGATGGCGCGCTTGGCGGTGCGGCCGCCCTTGAGCCGCATCTGCACGTTCTGCTCGATGGGCAGGGCCTCGGGCGGCCCGGCCTCCAGGAACTTCGCCAGCCGGGTCTGCGCCGCGTGGTACCGGTTGGCCATGTCCGACCGGAACGCGGCCTTGTTCTTGTACATGTTGACGAGTTCCTTGAGCTTGACGTGCTCCTCGTCCCAGCGCTTGCGCAGCTCCTCGAAGCGGGCGTTGCGGTCCGCGCGCGCGTCCACGTAGGAGCCGAAACCGCCGCCGTGGATCCAGGCGCCGGCACCGTTGATGCCCGGCTCCAGGGTGACGATGCGTCCCGCCGCGTTGTTGAGCAACTCCCGGTCGTGGCTGATGAAGAACACGGTCTTCTTGGACTCGTTGAGCTTGGCCTCAAGCCAGCGCTTGCCGGGGACGTCGAGGTAGTTGTCCGGTTCGTCGAGGAGCAGGAGTTCGTCGGGGCCTGCGAAGAGGGCCTCGAGCACCAGCCGCTTCTGCTCGCCGCCGGAAAGGCTCGACGCCGGGCGGTGCTGCGCGCGGTCGAACGGCAGGCCGAGTGCGGCCATGCAGACCTCGTCCCAGACGGTCTCGACGTCGTAGCCCCCGGCGTCTCCCCAGTCCACGATCGCCTGGGCATAGGCCATCTGGGTGGGTTCGTCGTCGTGCTCCAGCATGGCGAGCTCGGCCTCGTCCACGGCGCGCGCGGCGGCAGCCAGCGCGGGCGGGGCCGCGGAGACCAGGAGGTCGCGGACCGTGGAGTCGTCACGGACCTGGCCCACGAACTGGCGCATGATGCCCATATTGCCGGAGCGCCCGATCACCCCTTCGTCGGGGACGAGGTCGCCGGCGATGATCCGGAACAGTGTGGTCTTGCCGGTGCCGTTCGGCCCGATCAGCGCCGTCTTGGTGCCGTCCGGAACCTTGAACGTCACCCCGTTGAGCAGCTGGGTGCCGTCGGAGAGGAAGTAGTCGATGCCGGAAACGTCAATATGAGCCACGCGTACAATCTTCCCACGGCAGGACGGGGCCCCGGCGGCCGGTGGTTGCCCGCACGGCAGGAGGGAGCGTCCGGCCGTTCCGTGCGAAACCTGAGGGAGCGTCCGGCCGTTCCGTGCAGAACCTGAGGGAGCATCCGGCGGTTCCGTGCAGAACCTGAGGGAGCGTCGGGTCAGCTGGCCCGGGTGAGGAACTCCTTCAGCAGCGGTCCGGAGGTGGTGGCGCCGAGGCCGCCGTCCTCGACGAAGACGGCGACGGCGAGGTCACCGTGCGTCGCCACGATCCAGGCGTGGGTCTTCGGCGGATTGTCGTTGCCGAATTCCGCCGTCCCGGTCTTCGCACCGACGGGCTCGCCCGGGACGGACGCCAGGAACCCGGCGTGCCCGCTGGTCACCACGGCGCGCATCATGTCGGCCAGCGACGCCGCCTCCGCCGCGGTCACGGGCGTCCCGGCCGCGGGGGCGGGTGCAGGGACGGTGGACGGCGGGGCATCACCGGACGGTGAGGCACCCGATGACGGGCCCGCTGAGGCGGTGCCGGATCCGCCGGCCGCCGGATCCGCGACGCTCTCGTTCGGATTCAGGACCAGCCGGGCCGCCACGGGGGCGCCCTTGGCCACGGAACCGGCCATGATGGCGGCGGCCAGCGGCGACAGCAGGACCTTCCCCTGGCCGATCATCGACGCGGCGTGTTCGGTGCCCTCGGCCTCGCCGGGCACGGAGCCCAGGAAGGCGGCGGCCCCCAGCGCGGGCGCTTCGACGGCGACACCGAGGGAGGTGGCGGCGGATTCGAGCTGCGCCTGGCTGACGCCGTCCCGGGCGTTGATGAAGGCCGTGTTGCAGGAATGCGCGAAGGCGTCGCGGAGGGTCACGGAGCCCAGGGAGGACGCGGGGTAGCCTTCGGCGTTCTTGAAGGTGCGGCCGTCCACGGTCAGGGTTGCCGGGCAGTCGACTTTCGAATCCGGGGTCATCCCGTTGCGGAACATGGCCAGGGAGTCGACCAACTTGAAAATCGAACCGGGGGCGTACTGGCCCAGCATGGCGGTGTCGTAACCGTTGCTGCCGGGTCCCGAGGCTGCGGCCAGGACCGCACCGCTGGAGGGCCGGAGCGCCACGATGGCCGATGCAGGGCCGACGCCGGCCAGGACGTCCTCGGCCAGCTGCTGCAGGTTCGGGTCAAGGGTGGTCCTCAGCGGGGTCCCTGCCTTGATCTTGGTCTCGAACAGGTTCCGGCGCTGATCCGGGGTGGCGGACTGGATTTCCGCGGGGGTGAGGCCGGCTTTCTGTGCCCTGATGACGATGCCGTCGGTTCCACGCAGCTGCGCGTCATACTGCTGCTGCAGACCGCCGGTGCCGGTGGTGTCGCCGGGTTTGAGGGCACCGCCGGACTTCTCGATCTGTTCGGCGTTGGCCTCAGCTGCTGTCCCCAGGAGGGCCCGCGCGAACGTGCGGGTTGGCGCCAGCGGGAGATAGTCCTTGATGGCCCGGCCGCCGGGGATGGCCGAAATCTGTGCGTCCGTGATGGTCCGGGACCCGTCCTCGCGCAAGGTGATGGCCGCAACGAAGGCGTCCGGTCCGGCGGCGGCGACCTGCTGGGCGTAGGCGGCCGGGTCGACACCCACGAGCTGCGCGAGCTTGGTGGCGGCGTCAGCGGGGTCCGCGCCGCCGAGCTTGGGCTTGTCGATGCCGACGTTGACGACCGGCCGGTAGGTGACGAGCGGAACGTCGCCGGCCCCGAGGATGGCGGCACGCTGCGGGGTGTTCGTGGAGCGGGTGAGGATCTCACCATCGGCCAGGTCCGGGGCCAGCATCGCCGGCTTCCACACGGGCAGCCATTTGTCGCCGGACTTCTTCAGCTGCGCGGACACGGTGTATTTCCATTCCTCCGCGCCGACCTTCCAGGTGTAGTTCAGCGGAAACGTGGCCGTGTCCGCCTCAAAGGCCAGGTCCCCGGCCTGCACGGCGGGTTTGTCCGGAGCGAGCCCCTGGAACACCTCTTTGAGCTGTTCGTTGGCGGCGCCGGATTCCTTGCCGTCAAAGGCGACGGCCCCGACATCGAGCGCGGACACGGCGCCGGCAAGCTGATTGGCAGCGTCTGCCGCGCCGGCCCGGCCGTCGCTGCAGGCGACCAGCGAGCCGCCAAGGACAAGGCCGACAAGGGCCAGTGAAAGTTTTGATGAGTTCCCCATGGCGCCATTATGCCCCGAGCCGCCGACATTGCCCTTGTCACAAAGAGGAGCACAAAGCGCCGCAGAGCGCCATCGACCGATGCCGCTAAGGCCGCCTGATGATCCGGCGCCGCGCGGCCACGGCGATGGCGGCAGTGCGGTTGTCCACGCCGAGCTTGCCGTAGATGTGCACGAGATGGGTTTTCACGGTCGCCTCGGAGATGAACAGCTGCTTCGCGATCGCCCGGTTTCCCATCCCGGTGGCCAGCAGTTCCAGCAGCTGGATCTCGCGGGCGGACAGCGCCGGCTCCGGATTCCGGATCCGGCCCATCAGCCGGGCCGCAACCTCGGGCGCCAGCGCCGTCTGCCCGGCGGCGGCGGAGAGCACGGCCTGGCGGATCTGCTCGGGCGGGGCATCCTTGAGCATGTAGCCGCTGGCGCCGGCCTCCACGGCGGCGAGGATGTCGGCGTCGGAATCATAGGTGGTGAGAATCAGCACCGGCGGCGCCGGCTGGCCGGCCTCCCCGGCCCTGATCCGGCCGGTGGCGGTGACCCCGTCCATGCCCTCACCCATCTGCAGATCCATGAGCACCACGTCCGCGGGCTCGCCCAGGGTGTGAAGCCTGGCCAGTCCGGCCAGGGCGGCGCCGCCGTCCGCGGCCTCGGCAACCACGCTGATGCCCTCGAGGTCACCCAGCATGGCCCGCAGCCCGGCCCGGACCACCGGGTGGTCGTCCACCAGGAACACGCGGATGGTGTTCATGTCCGGTCCCCCGTCGCCGGTGCCGGAGCGGAACCGGCCGCTTCGCCCAGCGGGAGCCGGATGGCAACAACCGTGCCCTCGCCCGGGGCGGATTCAATGTCCAGCCGGCCGTGCAGGGCGGCCACGCGGTCGCGCAAGGACGTCAGCCCGTACCCGGATCCGTCCGGCCGGGCGGCCGGGGCGGGCAGCGCTGCGGGATCGAAGCCGGTGCCGTCGTCGTAGATGTCCATCGCGACGTCGGGACCCAGGAAGGAAAGGGTGACGACGGCGGTGCTCGCCTGTGCGTGGGCCCGGACGTTGGCCAGGCTCGACTGTGCGGCGCGGAGCAGTGCTGTCTGGTGGGTTCCGGGGAGCGGCACCGGGACTCCCTCGACGTCGAGGCGGCAGTGCAGCCCGGCGCCGTGCGCGGCGGACTGCGCTTCGGTCTGGGCGCACAGCCGCTGCAGGCCGGCCACGAGGGAGCCGCCCTCGAGGTCGGGGGACTGCAGCGCCCTGACGAAGTTGCGGGCCTCTGCCAGGTTGGCGGCGGCCGTGTCCCGGACAATGCGGAGCCTGTCCCGGGCCACGGCGGTGTCGCCGTCGTCCAGGGCTTTCTCGGCGGCGCGGCCCATCAGGACAATGCTGGACAGGCCCTGGGCCAGGGTGTCGTGGATTTCGCGGGCCAGCCGGGTGCGCTCGGCGAGGGTGCCGGCGTTGTGCTGGGTGCGGGCGAGTTCGGCGCGGGTGCGCCGGAGCTCCTGGGCCGCCAGCCGCTGGTTCTCTGCTTCAAGGAACAGCGCCCGGTACGCCAGTCCCGTGACCACGGCGAACGCCGCGCCGAACAGGGGGCCGAGCACCATGGGCAGCTGCAGCGCCGCGCCGCCCGGCACCGGCGGGCCGGCCCCGCCGTTGTGGAACCAGAGCGCCGCGATGACCACGAGGGTGCTCAGCGCGATGGCCGGCAGCGCCAGCCGCCGCCGCAGCACGTGCAGCTGCAGGAAGAACAGCGGGAACGCCAGCCACACGAAGTCGGCGCTGGCGAGGACCAGCAGCAGCCAGAGGACGCTGACGCCGGCCAGCCACCAGCCCGAATACGGCCGCGGATCGAACCGGGCGTGGTGGGCGGCATGCCGCTTTTCCAGGACGGTCCCGGCGAGGTAAACGGTAGCCAGCAACAGGGCGAGGAGCAGGGTGATCCAGCCCGTGCCGGCGACTCCGCCGGCCAGGAGCCGGATGACGGCCACCAGGAGCAGCACCGCGAAGCCGACGTGAAGGCTCACGCGCAGGACGCGCAGGATGACGGCTGCCCCGGTGGACTCCGCGGAAATCTCGCGGCTGTCTGCGAGGTGTGTGCCCGCTTGTTCCATGCCCGCGTGGTGTCTGCCGTGGACCGGTTTGCCGGCGTCGCCCTCCATGCTTCCAGCGTAGCGCCGGCAGCGCGGCGCCCCCGCGGAAAACGGCCTGCCTGCGCTCGAATCAACCTTTCGGTTGATTCCGCGGCCGTCCGTCCGGTGCCGGTGATCCGGCCGGCCGGCCGATGCCGTCATCCGGGGCGGCAGGAAGGCTGGAAGAAACGCCAATTACGTCACCACAAAGGACAACCATGTATCTCGCCATCCGCGACATCCGCTTCGCCAAGGGCCGGTTCGCCCTGATGGGCGCGGTCGTCGCCCTCATCACGCTCCTGCTCGTCATGCTTTCCGGCCTCACGGCCGGGCTGGGCAACCAGTCGACGTCGGCCCTCGCCGCCCTTCCGGCAGACCAGGTGGTCTTCGGCGCCCCGGCCGGCAGCGAGCCCAAGGCCTCGTTCACGGAGTCGGAGGTCACGCGCGCCCAGCAGGCGCAGTGGACGGCCCGCGACGGCGTCGCCCGCGCCGAGGCCCTGGGAATCAGCCAGGGCCGGTTCCAGGCGCTGGGCGCCGGGGGCCTCCCGGCCCGCACCGCCAGCGTGGCCGTCTTCGGCGCCGACCCCGGCACAGGCCTTGCTCCCGCCCGGCTGTCAGAGGGGGGCGTCGCCGTCGGAACCGGCCTGGCCCAGGAACTGGACCTCAGCCTCGGCAGCCGGGCGTCGGTGGGCGGCACGGAGCTCGTCGTGACGGCCATCGTTCCGGATCAGTGGTACTCACACACCGGCGTTGTCTGGACCACCCTCGCGGACTGGCAGAAACTGGCGCATGTCCGGGACGCGGGCGCCGCAACGGTGCTCGCCGTGACGTTTGAACCGGGGAGCGCCGGCGCGGACGTCGCCGCGGCCAACGCGGCCGCGGGAACAGTCAGCACCACCGTGGACGGCTCCTTCCAGGCCCTTGGCTCCTACAAGAGCGAGAACGGCTCGCTACTGCTCATGCAGGCATTTCTCTACGGCATTTCAGCACTCGTCATCGTCGCCTTCCTGACGGTCTGGACGGTGCAGCGCACCCGTGACATCGCCGTCCTGAAGGCCCTGGGCGGGTCCGCCCGCTACGTTCTCCGCGACGCCATGGCACAGGCAGCCCTGATTCTGCTGGCCGGTGCCGCGGCGGGGGGAGCGGCCGGAGCCGCCGCCGGGGTCCTCGCCTCCCGGGCCGCGCCGTTCCTCCTCACGCCCTGGACAACCCTGCTGCCCGTGGCCGGAATCGTGATCCTGGGCCTGGCCGGCGCAGCCCTGGCCGTCCGCAGCGTCGCCCGCGTCGATCCACTGATCGCCCTTGGCGGCAACTGAGCTCACCAGCACCGCCCTGTACATTCCCAGAAAGGCATATTTTGTGAACCCCGCCCAGAACAATTCCGTTCCTACCAATTCCGCCCTGAACCTTGTCAACGTCACACTGGAGTACCCGGACGGAGACGGCACCCTCAAGGCCCTGGACGAGGTCAGCCTCAAAGTCCGCCCGGGGGAGTTCGTCTCCCTGATCGGCCCCTCGGGGTCGGGGAAGTCGTCCCTGCTGGCCGTCGCGGCCACCCTCGTCCGGCCCTCGGCGGGCCTGGTGCTGATCGACGGGCAGGACGCGGGCAGCCTGTCCGACGCCGGCCGCACGGCTTTGCGCCGGGACAGGATCGGCATCATCTTTCAGCAGCCCAACCTCCTGCCCTCACTGACCGCTGTGGAGCAACTGGTGATCACCCAGCGGCTGCGCGGCGGGACCGCCCGCCAGGCGGCAGAACGCGCCACGGAGCTGCTGGATCTCGTGGGACTCGCCCAGTCCTTGTCGAAGCGGCCACACCAGCTCTCCGGCGGCCAGCGGCAGCGCGTCAACATCGCCCGGGCGCTCATGGGCAGTCCCGCCGTGCTGCTCGTGGATGAGCCGACGGCGGCCCTCGACCATGAGCGCAGCGACGCGATCGTCCGGCTGCTGCGGCAGGTCACGGACGAATTCGGCGTGGCCACCGTCATGGTCACCCACGACACCCACTTTGTCGCGTTGACGGATGCCGTGGCGAACATGCGCGACGGGCGACTTTCCGCTGCGGCGGCACCGGACCGGCGGCTTTCCGCCGCAGCGCCGCGCCTCGGCTAGCGCGTCACGGGCGCCGGTAACCGAGGTCGGGGACGCCCATCCCGAACATGTCCCGCAGCGCATGGCCGGCCGCGTGGAAGCCGGGCATCCCGGTGACCCCGGGTCCTGGCGGCGTGGAGGACGAGCACAGGTACACGCCCGGCAGCGGCGTCCGCCACGGCACCCGGCTCAGGACCGGCCGCCGGAACACGCCGCGAAGGTCCATCCGGCCGGCGCTGAAGTCCCCGCCGACGTAGTTCTCGTCGTACGCCGCCAGCCCGGCCGCCGTCGTGACCCTGAAGTGGACCACCAGGTCCCGGAATCCCGGTGCGAAGCGTTCCAGCTGCGCCATGACGGCCTCGCCCATGTCCACTGTGGAGCCGGCCGGAACATGGCAGTAGGTCCAGAGGATATGCCGGCCGGCGGGGGCGCGGCCGGGATCGAGGCGTGAGGGCTGCGCGACCAGCACGTAGGGCCGGTCCGGGTGCCTGCCGGACGCGACTTCGTTCTCCGCCGCCGCAATCTCGGCCCGGGTCCCGCCCACGTGGACGGTCCCGGCGTCGGCAAGCCCGCCGGCCGCCCACGGCACGGGCCCGGAAAGGATGAAGTCCACTTTGCAGGCTGCGTTCCCGAAACGAAAGGCCTCGAGGGCGCGCCGGTAGCCGGCCGGGAACTGCCCGTCCGCCAGGCGCAGCAGGGCCGGGGGCGCCACGTCCAGCAGGGTCGCGCGGGCCGGCGGCAGTTCGGCGAGTGAACTGATCCGCGTCCCGGTCTGGATCACTGCGCCGTGGGCTTCGAGGTCGGCTGTCAGCGCCCGGGCTATTGCGGCGGACCCGCCGAGCGGGACGGGCCAGCCGCCGGCGTGGCCCAGGGCGCCGAGCAGGAGGCCTGCACCGGCGGCGGTGGCCGAGGGCAGCCTGCCCACGGCATGCGCGGCAGCCCCGCTGAGCAGCGCGGGAGCTAAATCGTCCCGGAACCTCGCATTCCAGAACAGTGTGCCCTGTTCGAGCGTCCGGGCGCCGAACACGGCAGCCGCGCCGGGATCCCGCGGAATCCGCAGGAGATGGTTCAGGGCCAGCCCGGCGACGCCCTCCACCCGGCGCACGAGCGGGGCCATCAACCGGCGGTAGGCTGCGCCGTCCCGCCCGAGCCCGGCCGCCGTGCGCTCCAGGGAGCGGTGTGCCAGTGCTGCCCGGCCGCCGTCGAGCGGGGACCCGTAGGAGATGTCCGGCACCGCGAAGCCCACGCGCCGGGACAACTCGAAGCGGCGGAAGAACGGGGACGCCAGGGCCATGGGGTGCACGGCCGAGCAGACATCGTGGAAATGGCCGGGTTCGATCAGTTGGGCCGTCCGGAGTCCTCCGCCGGGGGTGGGGGCGGCCTCGAACACCTGGACTTTGAGCCCGGCCCGCGCCATGGTCACCGCGGCAGCCAGCCCGTTGGGGCCTGAACCGACGACGGCGACGTCAGTCACCCGCGGCGGCCCTCCGCCAGGGCAGGAGGGACTCCGCGGGGCGGCGGAGATCCACCCGCAACCAGTCCGAGGCGCCGTCAAAGGGTCCGCCGTGCGGATCATCGACGCGCTGGTGGCGGATCACGTCCGAGGACGGTTCCCAGATGTCCCAGGCGACCCGCACCATGAGGTAGCCGGTGGCCGCCATGTGGGCCACCACCGCCAGGACGTAATACGGCATGTCGATGTTGTGCTGGGTCGACCCACCGCTGGTTGCCTGCCCGAGGTACATCCAGATGGCGCCCCAGTGCAAGGCTTCGATGGCCTGCCAGATCAGGAAGTCACGCCAGCGGGGCCGGGCGAGGGCGATCAGCGGGATCAGCCAGAGCACGAACTGGGGCGAGTAGACCTTGTTGGTGAGGATGAACGCCGCGACGATCAGGAAGGCCAGCTGCGCGATCCGCGGCCGCCGCGGCGCCGTCAGGGCGAGCACCGCGATCAGGACGCAGGCCACGAAGAACAGGTCCAAGGCCAACGTGTTGATGGGCTGGGCCTCGAGCGGGTTCCAGCCGAGGCGCCCGGCCACCAGGTTGTACGCGAACCAGGGCGAGCTGTAGCCGGCCGGCCGTTCCTGGGTGAACTGGTAGAAGTACTTCCAGCCGTCCGGGTTGGTCGCAGCCACCGGGACGTTCACCGCCAGCCACGCCACGGCCGCGGACCCGGCGGTGACCAGGAGCGCCCGAAGCCGTCCGGTCCGGAGCGCCAGCAACAGGACGGCCCCGAGGATCAGCACGGGGTAGAGCTTGGTGGCCGTGCCGAGGCCGATGAAGATTCCGGCCACGACCAGCCGGTCGCGCGAGAAGAAATACATGCCGAGCGCCAGCAGGCACACAGCCCACATGTCCCAGTTGATGACGCCGGCCAGGACGATGCCGGGGGCGAGGGCAACCATCGCCGCGTCCCAGGACCGCCGGCGGTACGTCCGGGCCGTGGCAAGGACGGTGATGATCCAGACGGCGGCGATCAGGGTGGCATTGACGTCGAAGTACCCCAGAATACGGTTCTCTCCCGTGCCGGCGCCGGGCACCAGCAGCGCCGTGGCGCCGGCGATGAGTCCCATGAGGACCGGGTACTCAAAGAGGGCTCCCTGGGTGATGAAGGGGAAGGCGCCGTCGGCCAGGCCGCGGTTGCGGAACAGCTCCGGAAAGTCCGAGTAGCACGTGGCGTAGAACTGCCCGGGGGTTGCCCAGCCGTTGGTGCGGCAGTAGTTCTTGAGCAGAATCCCGGCCAGGGCGGCCAGAACAGTGAGGATCACCAGGACGCGGTCCACGGTGAAGAAGCCGGGCGAGACGATCCCGGGGGCCGAGCGGTTGCCCAGGGGGCCGCCGACGAGTTCGGTGAAGTTTCGAAGGAAAGGGTCGTTGCGGCTCGGGATGACCAATCGGGCCCGTTTGCGGTGCTCCGGCGGCTTTGTCTCCTGCATGACCTCGAGCTTACCGGGCCGTAGGAGGCTCATCCGGCGAGGCTTAACGGGCGGTGCTTAAAGGGGGGAGCCCGCGCGTCGCCGCACGGGCTCCCGGGAATCGGTTCCGATGTGGATCATGAAGTCTCCTTCGCTGCGGACAGTCCTGCCGGTGCCTGCTTTCGCTCCTGCCAGGAACGACGGCGGAAGTGTCCGGTCAGCGGCTGAGCCCGGCCTGGTAGAGCGCGAGGAAGACGTCGTCACGCTTTTGGTCCAGGAGCTGACCGTTGAAGCGGGGTGCTTCGCTGCGGGCCGGCTTCCTGGTCAGGAATAGGGCCTTGTAGAGCTTTTTCATCATGGGTGTCACCTCCTCGTTGGGGTTCAGTTGCGGCTGCCGGGTGGCGGACGCGGTGCTTCGGGGGGCAGGGGGAGTAGTTGCGGTAGTCACGGTCGACCTTCCTGGCGGGGTTGCTGACCGTCCCCGGGTACGGGAACGGCCGGATAAACGGACACGAATGAATAGACAGAGAGTTTTTGGGCATGACAATAAAGCCCTGCAGTGCATCGCTTTTGAACCGAATGAATTCGAGCCGCCGAATCCGGGCACGCCAATTAGGCGCATAATTTCAATGCTCTAAATAAGCCGAAATTCCGGGCATGGCAGGTTATGTGCTGGAAAGCGGCCGGAACGCAGTAGCGCCGCACACCCCAACAGGAAGCTGGGTTCCGAACTATGGGGTGCTGCGCAACCGCGCTGTTCCGGCTGTCGGCTCTCGTCTGAATGCGCGTTTCCGCGTGATCAGGCTGGCGTCAGGAAGCTTCCCTAGGGGAAGCCCGCATCCGGCGGTCCCGGGCAGCAGTGTCCGGGACGGAGAGGCGGTTAGGAGACGGTCAGTCCTGAATTCGGGCGCACGACAGGGAACAGGGCCGGGATCGCGGTGGTGAAATGCATCCGTCCGCTAGTCAAAGTAATCATTATTATCCCAACCTCCTTTTCCGTCCTGCCGTGGCTCCGGCTGACTGGCCGGGCGACGTGCGCCGTGACCCCGGCAAGCCGCTCTGGGGTCAGAAATAAAAATACACCACGAATATGGCAGTTGCCTACCTAATTCATAAAGTTTTTGAATTTTTTATTTCCGGAATCAGGCTCAGAGGCCCCAGCGGACGATCGCCGGCGTTTTCTTGTCCCATCCGAGGGTGCAGACTTTCGCGGTCCCCAGGACGAAATGCCGGCCCTCATGGGGGTCGAGTCCAAGCCACCGGGCGGTCAGGATGCGGGAGAAATGCCCGTGCGCAACGATCAGCACGTTGTCCAGTCCCGATTCCAGCACCCGGGCCACGATCTTGTCCGCCCGGGCGGCGACGTCGTCGAGCGCCTCGCCGTTGGGGACGCCGTGGGTCCAGATCAGGTACTCCGGGTTGTCCTTGCGGATGAGGTCCGAGCTGATGCCCTCGTAGTCTCCGTAGTCCCATTCCACCGCGAGCGGTTCCAGCTGGGCATCGGGGTAGCCGGCGAGCTCGGCGGTCCGGCGCGCGCGGCGCAGGGGGGAGGTCAGCACGAGGTCAAAGTCGACCGTCTCAAGCACCCTGCGCGCCTCCACGGCCTGCTGCTCGCCTTCCACCGTGAGGGGCATGTCGGTGAGCCCGGTGTACTGCCCGCTCTTGGACCATTCAGTTTCACCGTGCCGCAGGATCCATAGTTGGGGGCGGGGGCCGTTGGAAGGTGCATTCACTTAGGACTCCTCAGGGGTGGAAGGGTCGACGCCGGCGGGCGCCGCTTCGGGCTGGGCCGCCCACCAGTCCCGCAGGCGGGACTCGGCGACGGCGGGTTCGAGCGGGCCGTGTTCCATGCGTTCTTCCAGCAGGAATTTGTAGGCGCGGCCTACCACGGGGCCGGGTTTGAGTCCCAGCAGGGCCATGATCTGCCCGCCGTCCAGGTCCGGGCGGACGGCGTCGAGGGATTCCTGTTCGCGCAGGGCGGCGATGCGGTCCTCGAGGTCGTCGTAGGCGAAGGACAGCCGGTCCGCCTTCCGCTGGTTGCGGGTGGTGACGTCCGAGCGGGTGAGCCGGTGCAGCCGCTCCAGGAGCGGGCCGGCGTCGGTGACGTAGCGGCGGACCGCGGAATCGCTCCAGCCGGCGTCGCCGTAGCCGTAGAAGCGCATGTGCAGCTCGACCAGCCGGGCGACGGCCTTGATGGTGTCGTTGTCGAAGCGGAGCGCCTTCATGCGCTTGGTGGTCAGCTTGGCGCCCACCATGTCGTGGTGGCGGAAGCTGACGGCGCCGCCGGCTTCGAAGCGGCGCGTGGCCGGCTTCCCGACGTCGTGCATGAGAGCGGCGAACCGCAGCACAAAATCGGGCCCGGGAACCGGGCCGTCCGCCTCCGTTTCCAGGGCGGCGGCCTGCTCCAGGACCTGGAGCGAGTGCTGGTAGACGTCCTTGTGGCGGTGGTGCTCGTCGGCTTCCAGGCGCAGGGCCGAGACTTCGGGCAGGACGAGGTCGGCGAGGCCGGTGTCCACCAGGAGATCCACGCCGGCGCGCGGGTGCGCGGCGCAGATGAGCTTGGTCAGTTCGTCGCGGACGCGTTCGGCGGAGATGATGCTGATCCGCTCGGCCATCCGGACCATCGCCTCACGGACCTCCGGGTGCAGCGACACGCCGAGCTGGGCGGCGAATCTGGCGGCGCGCATCATGCGCAGGGGATCGTCGGAGAACGAGGTTTCCGGCGGCCCGGGGGTGTTGAGGACGGAGGCGTGAAGGTCGCGGATGCCGCCGAAGGGATCCACGAGCTCCAGCATCGGCAGCCGCAGGGCCATCGCGTTGATGGTGAAGTCCCGGCGCAGCAGGTCATCCGTGAGTGAGGTTCCAAAGGCCACCACGGGCTTGCGGGATTCAGGATCGTAGGCGTCGGCACGGTAAGTGGTGATTTCGATCTGGAAGCCGCCCTTGCGCATCCCGATGGTGCCGAAAGGCCGCCCGATCTCCCAGTAGGTGTCCGCCCACTTCTTGATCAGGGCGACGGTTTCATCCGGTGTGGCATCGGTGGTGAAGTCAAGGTCCGGGGAGGTCCGGCCGAGGAAGAGGTCGCGGACGGGGCCGCCCACCAGGGACAGCTCATGGCCGGCGTCGACAAAGCGCTGCCCAAGCTCCAGAACCACCGGGTCCACCTGGAAGGAGACGGTGTGGGAGTCAGTCTTGTGATCTGCGTGCGCCATAGTTACTTAAGCTTGTCAGAAATCCGCGCCAGCACCACACCGGAGCCCCCGGGGATCCGGCGGGTTCGTCACGATTGCCGGGTGAAGGGGCGCCGGACCACTTTCCCGGCCGTCTACTTTCCTGTCATGTTTAGGTCATCAACAGCGGGCAAGAGTCGTTAGAGTGGACCTCATGGCCCATCCCGTACCGAGTGCTCCCGGCAGGAGGACAAACGCACCGTTGCCGTCGGCAATAGGTGCCAATGTCGCGCCCGTGCAGCACGCGGGCCAGGCGTCCCTGCCAACTGTGGAGGAAGTTTCCGCCGGCGGCGTCGTGGTGGACATGTCCGACGCCGAACTGCGGGTGGCGATCATCGCCCGGCTTAACCGCGGCGGCCGCCTGGAATGGTGCCTGCCGAAGGGGCATCCGGAAGGCAAGGAAAGCAATGAGGAAGCCGCCGTCCGCGAGATCGCCGAGGAGACCGGGATCGAAGGCCGGATCCTGGCGCCGCTGGGCAGCATCGACTACTGGTTCACCGTGAGCGGGCACCGTGTCCACAAGACCGTGCACCACTATCTCCTGCGCGCCACGGGCGGGGAGCTGACCATTGAGAACGATCCTGACAAGGAAGCCGTGGACGTTGCCTGGGTTCCGCTCCAGGAGCTGGCCCGCAAGCTGTCCTTTCCCAACGAACGCCGCATCGCGGACCTGGCGAAGGAAGTCCTCCCGGAGGACCAATGACGTCCCCGAGGCGGCCGGTCACGGCCCCGGATAGCGACTAATGCCCCGCGCGGGTGAGACGATGAAGACGATGTCATCAGCCAAACCCGCCCCCGTACCCTCCGGCCGCGCCGAATCCCCGGCCGTCCAATCCGGAGAAGCCCGCTCCAGCGCCATCATGGCCGCCGGAACGCTCGTTTCGCGTTTCCTGGGCTTCGCGAAGACCTGGATGCTGGCGGCCGCCCTGGGCCTGGGCTCCACCGTCAACGACACCTTCATCAACGCCAACAACCTCCCCAACCTGATCTTCCTGCTGGTGGCGGGCGGGGTGTTCAACGCCGTGCTGGTGCCGCAGATCATCAAGGCCAGCAGGGCCCCTGACAAGGGAGCCGACTACATCAGCCGGCTGCTGACCCTGGCCGTGCTGGTGTTGCTGGTGCTGACGCTGCTGGTCACGCTCATGGCACCCTGGGTCATTCAGCTGACCACACAGGGCTACTCACCGCAGCAGAAGGCCCTCGCGGTGTCGTTCGCGTTCTGGTGCCTCCCGCAGATCTTCTTCTACGGCCTCTACGCCCTGCTTACGCAGGTCCTCAACGCCCACGGGGCGTTCGGGCCGGCGATGTGGGCGCCGATCGTCAACAACATCGTGGCGATTGCCGGGCTGGGCATGTTTATCGGCATCATGGGCGCCAATGCCGCCAATCCCCACACGGTTGACAACTGGGGCCCCTTGCAGACACTCCTCGTGGCGGGTTTCTCCACGATCGGCGTCGTCACCCAGACCGCCGTCCTGCTCATTCCCGTGTTTCGGCTCCGGCTGGGGCTGCGCCCGCGCTTCGGCTGGCGCGGGGTCGGGCTGGGCCACGCTGCAAAACTGAGCGTCTGGACCCTGGCGACGGCCGCCGTCGGGCAACTGGCGTTCCTCTACGTCATGCGCATCGCCACTATCCCGGGCGCGGAGCGGCTCCGGCTGCAGGAGGCCGGAGACCCGGCGGCGGCCAGCATGCCGGGCAACGCCGTGCTGGAGGTCGCCAGCCAGCTGTATCTGCTGCCGCACTCCATCATTGCCCTGTCCCTGGCCACCGTGCTGTTTAACCGGATGACCCGGGCGTCGCAGGACGGAAACCGGGCGGCACTTCGCAGCGCGCTCTCGCACGGGTTGCGGACCATGGCCGTGGCCACGGTCTTCGGGGCGCTGGCGCTCTTCGCGCTGGCCGGGCCGCTGGGCATGTTCTTCTCCGGCGGCGTGCGCGAGGACGGCGTCATGCTGGCCCAGACCCTCACCATCCTGGCCCTCAGCACGCCGTTCATGAGCGCCAACTTCATGATGTCGCGGGTCTTCTACGCCAATGAGGACGCCCGGACGCCCTTCTTCATCCAGCTGGTGCTCGCCCTGGTCAATGTGGTGGCCGCGTTCGCGATCCAGTTCCTGGCGTTCGACCAGATCATCTTCGCGATCGCCACCTTGTACACCGGCGGCAACATCCTCTCCGTGATTGTCAGCGCGATCTTCCTGCGCCGGCTCCTGGGCCACTTGGACGGTCCCCGCGTGGCCAGCTCCTATATCCGCATGGGGTACGCGGCGCTGGGTTCCGCATTGGCCGGAGCCGTGGCCCTGTGGCTGCTGGGCAGCTACAACCCGGAGGGCTACGCCTGGAGCGACCGGATGGCCGCCCTCGTGACGATCGTCGTCGTCGGTCCCGTCATGCTGGCCGCCTATTTCCTGCTGCTGAAGATGTTCCGGGTGACCGAACTCCAGGACCTCTTGCAGCCGCTGTTGGGCCGGCTCCGGCGCGGTGCCGCCGCAGCGCCGGCCGCGCAGCCGGGTGCGGAGGCGGGCACGGAGGCCCGTGCCGGCGCGGCGGAGGAGCCTCGGATGCCGGAGCGGGCCACCGTCTCGGTGGACACCGGCCTGATTCCGCGGATCTCGGGCGAGTTCGACGCCGCGTCTTTCCGTGCCGGTCCCGACATTCGGGACGTCGACACGTTGCCGTACGGCCGTCCGGCCGGACCGGAGGGCGGCTACCTGCCGGCGGAGGATCTCCCCAGCACCGCGCAGGGCGGCCTGGGCCGGGGGGATGTGCCGCTGCCTGGCCGGCGGACCTACCAGGGGCCGGCAGGCCATAACCCGTACTTCCCGTTCAACCGGAAAAAGAAAAAATGAGGCCGGCCCCGATTCACATAGCCGTGCTCACACGGGCCGGACAGAGCATCGGCTAGGATCGAAGACTAACAAGGGGAGTTGCAGACCAGCGGTCAACCGGCTTACCGGAGGGCGTGCGGTCGCCCGCGGCGTGACCACGCCGGCAAGTCCCGGACAGTCTAGGAGGAGCCAGTGTCCCACCCGATCGATGTCGGATCAGTACTCGGTGGCCGTTACAAGGTCACTGCCACCGTACTGACCTCGCATGACCAGGATCTGGTGCTGGACGGCGTGGACCAGGTGCTCAATCGTCCGGTGAGCATCCTCGTTGCCGGTCCGGGCAACGCCGATCAGGTGGCCCAGAGCGCCCGCGAAGTGGCCACCGGCGAACGCCCGGGCAGCGTACAGATCCTGGACCTCGGCGTCAGCGACTCCACCACATACCTGATCACGAACCACACCTCAGCGGCGGACCTGCTGGATCTCGTGGTGTCCTCCAACCCGCCATATGTGGAGCCCTTCTTCACGGATACCCTGGGCAGCGAGATCTTCGGCCAGGCCCGTTCCCACGAACCCGAAACCTATGACGGACTCTACGACGACGAGGAAGTCGACGCCGGGTACATCAACTATGGGAAGACCCAGCAGGCTGCCGGACAGCAGCCGGCTGCTCCGGCGGCGGGCGCTCCGGCACGTCCCGCCTCCGCGCCGTCCGGCGCAGGGGCAGCGGCGGGTGCCGCGGCAGCAGGGGCCGGGGCCGCCGCTGCCGCCGCCAGGGCTCCCAAAGCCCCCACAACAGCACCCCAGGAGACCGCGGTGCACCCTGCTGTCGAGGAGACCACCGCGCCCCAGCCAGTCCAGCAGGCCAAGCCGGCACGCCCGGCCGAGCAGGCCGCGGAACAGCCGGCAACCGCGGCGGCGCCCAAAGTCTCGCTGTGGTCCGACGACGACTACACCGACGCCGACCGGCAGGGCGCTGCCGATCACCACGCCGGCGCGGGTGCCGCAGCGGCCGCTGCCGCCGGAGCTGGTGCGGCCGCCGGGGCCGGATACGAGCCCGTCAACCGCGCTCCGGGAAACTTCCCCGCCTCCGCACGCACCGCCGTCGACCACGACGAGTACGAAGAGTATGAGGAAGACACCGGCGCCCGCCGGGAGCCGCGCTCCACGCGCTGGCTCGTTGGGGGCCTGCTGGCGGCCGTCCTGGTGGTGGGTCTCGTCTTCGCTGTCACCAATCTTGGCAGCCTCTTCAAGAGCAGCCCGCAGACGAACGCCGGAACCTCGTCGTCGACGTCGACCAGCGCCCCCGAACAGTCGACCGGGCAGCCCACGTCCTCCGCCAGTGAGGCGCCGGCCGCCGGGCCTCCCGTCATCACGGACGTGACGCGCATTGGCAACTTCGATTTCGCCGGCAACTACGACACCGACCTCGTCAAGACCTTCGACGGCAACGGGGCGAGCTACTGGTCGGACATGGAGTTTGCCACCGAGGACTGGGGCGGCCTGGCCTCCGAGGTTCCGCTCGTCGTGAAGCTGAAGGGCCCCTCCAAGGTTTCCTCGGTAACGCTGAGCCAACTCGGCGCGTCCGGCGGCAGCATCAGTGTCTTCACCAATGACCGGCCAAGCCTGGACGGCGCGAAGCAGATCGGCAGCAACAGCTTCACGTCCCCGGACCTGACCATGCAGCTGCCGGAACCGGTCACGGCACAGTATGTGATCGTGTCGATCAAGACGCTTCCGAAGCTGGCCGCGCCCAAGACCCGCTACGGCTACGGCCTGCGCCTGGCCGAGATCAAGGTGCAGTAGCGGCCCTGTCATCCGGGGCCTCCTCCGGCCCGCAGCTGCCCTCACCCGGTACCCTGAGTAGTGGCGTCGCTCCGTGATGCCCATTTGCGCCGGAATATTCAATGCCCGGCGATAGTTGTGCCATGTGGCCGGCCATCGAGGCGGGCGCGTCGACAAAGGAAGAGGTTCACCGTTCAGTGAGCAACGCAGAAGACACTGCCTCCGAAGTACGTGATGTCATCATCGTCGGGTCCGGGCCGGCGGGCTACACAGCAGCGGTGTACACGGCGCGCGCGAACCTCAAGCCCCTGCTCCTGGCCGGTTCGGTCACCGCCGGCGGCGAACTGATGAACACCACGGACGTTGAGAATTACCCCGGGTTCCCGGACGGCATCATGGGCCCGGACCTGATGGAAAACTTCGAAAAGCAGGCTGCCCGCTTCGGCACGGAAATCCAGTTCGAGGACGTTACCGAGCTGGACCTCGACGGTGCGATCAAGACCGTGACCATCGGCACGGGGGAGACCTTCAAGGCCCGCTCGATCATCCTTTCGACCGGCTCTGCTTACCGCGAGCTCGGGCTGCCGAACGAGAAGCGACTGTCCGGCCACGGCGTCAGCTGGTGCGCAACCTGCGACGGTTTCTTCTTCAAGGACCAGGACATCGCGGTGATCGGCGGCGGTGACTCCGCCATGGAAGAGGCACTGTTCCTGACCAAATTCGCCAAGTCCGTCACCGTCGTGCACCGCCGCGATACCCTCCGTGCCTCCAAGATCATGGCTGATCGCGCACTCGCCCACGAGAAGATCAACTTCGTCTGGAACACCGCTGTGGAAGACGTCCTCGGACAGGACAAGGTCACCGGATTGCAGT
Organism: Arthrobacter sp. PM3; assembly: GCF_003352915.1. Lineage (NCBI taxonomy): Bacteria > Bacillati > Actinomycetota > Actinomycetes > Micrococcales > Micrococcaceae > Arthrobacter > Arthrobacter sp. PM3. Next base: position 1,422,587 of record NZ_CP022314.1, read on the forward strand.
TGAAGAACCTCGTGGACGGCACAGTATCCGAGCTGGCTGTCACCGGCGTTTTCGTGGCGATCGGCAACGATCCCCGGACGGACCTGGTCAAGGGCAAGCTCGAGCTGACCGCCGAGGGCACCATCGCCGTCGACGGACGCACCTCGAAGACCAGCGTCCCGGGCGTCTTCGCTGCCGGCGACGTCATTGACCCGACGTACCGTCAGGCAATCACGGCGTCGGGTTCCGGCTGTGTCGCGGCCCTCGACGTCGAGCACTACCTCGCAGATGTCCACGCCTAACGGCGCGCAGCAACCAAATCGAAGAGAGAGACAAAGGTTATGAGCAACGCAAAAGATGTAACTGACGCCAGCTTCAGCACCGATGTGCTGGCCTCTGACAAGCCGGTCATCGTGGACTTCTGGGCCGAATGGTGCGGCCCCTGCCGCAAGCTCGGACCCATCCTCGACGAAATCTCGGTGGAGTACAGCGAGAAGGTCGATGTGGTCAAGGTGAACGTTGACGACAACCCGGCCATCGCTGCAGAGTATGGCATCACTTCGATCCCCGCTGTTTACCTGTTCCAGGGCGGCGAGGTCAAGGGCACCGTCATCGGCGCACGGCCCAAGCAGTTCTTTGAAAAGGAATTCGCGGACGTCCTGTCCTAAGGATCCGGACGAGGCTTCGCGGCTTGCCTGTCCGCATGTGCCGCAAAGCCGCTGATCCCGGGCAGTACCTGACTTAGTCGCCGGTTCAGCCCTTGGTGGTCCCCGCTTTGGCGGGGGCCACTTTTTTCGTTTCCGACCGATCTGTTGGTCACCGCCACTGTCAGATGTCGACGGGTTGGTGACGATCCCGTTCGTTGCCTACTTGTTCGGTGCCGACGCGTTGATCTCAGCGCCCGCTATCGCGGGCAATCATAGCCGCGTTGCGGGCGCAGGAGGGGAGTGGGGAGCCCCGGAAAGGTCCGCCAGGTCGCGAGTAGGGATCATTGACAGACGCTGGAGGTTGCCTCGGCCTTATGTTTTTGTCTGTAGGCCCTGTTTGCTCGAAGCATTGCGAATGCCCGGTCTCTGGCATGATGATCACGCTGCGGGCTTCGAGGAGAACACCGTCGTTGGTGATCCTGGCCGCTGGGAGTGCATTTGCACGGATTCCCGGAGTTCTCCGGAGACGTACCGTTTCACGTGAAACTCCGGCCACCCGCCAACCCTGCGCTGGGCATCGCGGTCCTCCCGTCCGCAGGCCGCCGAGAGCGGTGCCGGGCTCATGTTTCACGTGAAACGGCCGCCCCCTTTGAAAGGACGTGAAACACAGCGCAGGCAGGACGTACCGTGGGGCGTTCGGCGATAGTAGCGAAGCCAACAGGCGCAATGTTGAACCGCCGACCCCCGGAAGTGAGGCTGCGACCCTCTCCCCACGGGCCTTCCTCATCAGCTCTCCCGGGGCCAGTCGCCAGGTCCGGAGGCGTCCACCCCATTGGCGGGTGTTCCATGTGTGGGCCTGCCGTGCGACTTGTGACTCCACAGACGCGCAGTTCGGATGTGGCCTCCCCATGAGACCTGGTAGGCCGGCCACTTGAAATGGATGGGGCCGCGCATCCCGTCACTGTCACCGGTCCCGACGAGCGGAAGCAGAGGAGATTCCGCGCATGACGCATACGCAAGGCACGGACTTGCCCTAGCTAGCAGCAATCCGAGGCCACGCAGATGGAGCCGAACTACCTCCCACAGTTGGCAGTTCAAGCCGGTCCTCGCTGAATGGCGTCGTCGAATGGAGTCGTCGAATAGCGTCCCTGAACCGTTCGCCCCACACGGTGACCAATGTTTCACGTGAAACAGTCAGCCCGCGCGCCGTTGAATCGTATTGATAGTTTCGTATTATTTTAATCCGGACCTGTACCTCCCCGGGCTCTGCAGCTTTGAGCCACCGCCCTTCCGCTCGCCGCGCCCGTTCATCCTGCATGGAGACCAACCCTCGGGGTGGACTCCGAAGCCTCCACAGCGTCTCCCAGAAGCCGGACCATGGCACGGAGGTTCGCTCCACGACTTTGTGGCGGTCCGGCCCCGGGCCCAACCCACTTCCGATATCCCTCGACCAGCCGCCGGACTCCTGGAAGCACGCGGGTGGAAGCCCCCGAGCCGCCGGTGCGGCCCGCCGGTCTTGTTTCACGTGAAACAGGATGCACGCGCAGCTGGCCGCCGATCTTGGGTGCCTGACGTCGGGGTGGCCGACTCAGGCACCATCACTGCCACGCCCCCAGGCTGGGAGAATTCCCGTGACCAGCAGCAAGCGGCCTGTGGCCAATGGCCAAAGGCACGAATGCAGGCCATCCGGCCGCGAAACAAGGCTGCCGAGATAACGAACCTTCCTGCGGTGAAGCGCCGGAAGATGCTCTTCAGGTCGCCTTGCAAAGGCGCCGCCCACACGCCCAAGATCAGGAGCCCGCGCACAAGCTATGAGACACCGCCCTCTGCTCGGTCTCGCGGCAAGCCGTCCTCCATCGCTCCTGACTTCGCGGCTTCTGTGTCCCGGCCGCGCGGGCGGCCCGACGCGGACCCTGTGCTGCCCACCGTCGTGACCGATCCCTAACGGGAGACGCAGGCGTAGCTCACCCGCCATGCAGTACCCCCGCCGTTGGCTGTTCCGAGGGGGAAGAGTGGTGCCGGGACAGTCCGGGCTTCCGGGTACCGGTCAGGCTCGTCGGCTCTTCCGTGCCGATTCACCACACGCAGGTCTTAGCCGAACCACACGCCGCATTCCGGCTGGACCCCCAGGTCCTCCCGACCCGGTGTCGCTCCATGTCGGACTTCGCCGACAGCTGCACACTCGGCGATCAGCAAGACCTTGACCCGGCAGCCGCCCACTGCGCGCAAGGCACCGCTGCGACCACGATGCTCACGAAGCCGGCCCCTCCCAGAAAGACTCGGGCATGCTTGCCTGGGAACCAGTCCGCCCGTGCTGCGGACCCGGATGAGCCCAGTGCCCGGTGCCCAGTGTCTGGTTGTCAGGCTAGCAAGCCGCCGACCACCGAAGCAGCCGCTCCGGTGAAATGACCGGGGGAGTCTCCTCCGGTCCGATAGTTCTGGCAGTTCTGGCCCGGTTGCACGGGAGTCGTGTCGGAGGTCAGCGACATCCCGCAAGGACAGTGTTCACCGCCAGGCATCGGATCCTCGTGACACAGGGTCCTCGTCGATCCGGTGGCGGGAATCGGCCAGGCTTCTCTAGACGTCGCCGCCCGCCTCACTGCGACACCGATACCACCCGTGTCAGCGACGCCCGGGAGTACACAGGGAGCCCTTTCAATGAGATTCCTAGCACCATAAGCAGTCAGGTAGACACGCAGGTAGCCACTCGATTTGCCGCTTCCTGGCCGTCGGGCAGCTCGGGAAGGACGCACCGCCTCGTTCTATGTGGCGTTCTCCACAGAAGTTGTTCACACAGTTATCCACAGGCCATGAGAGATTATTCACACCTGCTCGCCACCTGTTGAATCGCGCGTCCGGGAACCCCCAACAAGTACCGCGAGCTCCGCTTCCAAAGCCTTACTTCAAGGTTCTGCGGCCCCTTGGCTGGACGTGTTCCCACTGGACCAAAGTCGCCCAAGAATGCCCGAAAATTAACCATTGAACGCCGATTTGACCGGACCCTTGCGTGACTCAGGCGACCGCCGCAGGGCCACACCAATGTGTTTCACGTGAAACCAGATATGGCGCCGGCGCTTGTTCACCCGCCCCGGCCAGCCGCTACTCAAGGTCTAAGTGACCGAGGCTGCGGGGCGTCCCAGCCCTTGAATAATCCACAAAGTTATCCACAGCGATATCCACCGTTCGATCCACTGTGGATGATGGATCGAATTGCCAAAAGCAGTCCTGCCCCTCTGCCTCGGGGCGCCAACGCCTGCCGTGCCTCCGGTCCCGCACGGGAGCGATCGAGCGGCCTCATGCACCTGTACGCCCACCCAGGACAACAACGACGTCTCCGCCCTCCGAGCCACTGGCACCACCCACCAGCCGGCCAGCAGGCCACCCCAGCGACGCGGGCGGGGCGTTCAGTAGACGAAGCGTCCAGGAGGCGACGCATCCGGTAGGTGTCGGACATCGAAGGAACAGCGCGCGGCCGACGTCCCTCACGCGGCACCTCAGACCGAAACATGGAGGCATGACTCCGGCGCAATGCGGCCGTCCACAGAACCTTCTGAGGGGGGAGCGCCGCTGCCTCCAAGACGTGGCGGCGTCCTCCCGGACACGCCGGCATGCCAAGCCCCACGGCCAGCAGCAGCTCGCCCAGCCACCCCAAAGCACGTGGTCCCCGCGCGGTGAACGTCCCCCGGTGAACCTTGCCCTAGCATCGCGGGCCTCGTCCGCTCGAACCCGACCGGAGTCTCCAAGTTGCATTGTTGCCGCGAGCGTCGCGCAATCGGCGGACCGAAGAGGGTGGGCGGGAGCATGCGAAGGGACATTGGGCAATGCAGGACGTTCTCCCTGGGGGAGCGGGGAGCAATGAGTGGGGGACCACTCCTGGCTCTGTCCTCGTACACGCGCGCAGCGGCGGCCCATCTTATGGTCCTCGGTACGACGACCTCGATCCCCTTCCAGGGCCGGACAGGATCATGGCTCGGTCATGGTCCGAGTCAGGGACGTCGGGCCAGGAAGTAGCTAAGGGGGTAGGAACTCGGGCATGACCGATCCTCCAGCTGCAGTCGAGTAGCACAAACTGTAAGGCCGGGTACGCAAGACGACAGCAGCACGCGGGGATGCAGCCTCCCACGAATGCGGACGACCTGGCGGCTTCCATCCTCGCGAGAGTCGAGACAGAGCCACTCCGATGTGAACTGCCCACACGGAATCATTGGCCAGGGCGCGACGCCCATCCGTGACACGGCGTCAGCAGGAGTGGAGGATGATGTCCGCGTAACCTCCTGGCGTGCGCATCGGGCGCTATGCCGGCATTCCGCCCTCGTGACTGTCCCGTCGGAGGTCTAGTGGAGATCGGATCTACGATGGCGCCATCGGGGACTCCCGTCCGGTTCAGGGGCTGGCCGGTTCATGGGTGGCCGGTTCCCCGGCTTACCATCCATCAACTGTCCCGCCAGAGCCAGTCCGCAGAAATCCCTGCCACCTCAGTCTTCGCGCATCACCACACAAGCCCGGAGGGGAGGAGCGCCAGCCGAATTTTGGCACCGCTCGCGACCGCGGGGGCGCCGGCGCCCTGTCGCCGTTTCACGTGAAACCGTGCAGCAGGTGACGAGTCACCTAGCTTTCACGTGAAACCATGCACCTGCTGACGAGTCACTTACCGTTTCACGTGAAACCGAACCCCTCCTTCCGCATCTGCATCATGGTGTTTCACGTGAAACACAGTTCATGTCCCTGGCTTCCTCCCGATCAGCCATGCCGCCGTCGCGCATGGCAGTCACGGACAGAACCTTCCGGATCAAGCACGACCGCCTCCCGTCCAACTTCGAAGCCTGAGGAGACGGGCTTCATCGGCAGGAGGGACGTTCGCCCAGGTGCTCAATGTTCCTCAGGCCCTGAATGCTGCACTCCATCGGCCAGCAACCAGGAGGTCAAGAGCAGGCGCATCCACCCCACAGCGGGCCGCCCAGCAGGCCGAGGGGCGTCGGGAGACGACGACAAGCCTACAATTCACCTGCACGACTGTCTCAGTGGCCGCAGGGGCCGAAGCAGCGGGGCACACCGAGGTCGAGGCGACGTGAAAGGGGCGGCATGAGCACCACTTGCAGGCGCGGCATGCCCCTCGGTCCGCCTTTGCGTGCCGGCGCTCGCTCGGCAGCAGCAACACGTTCCGGCCCTACTGAGAGAACCGGCCTTTGGCAGCCGTCCGCAACGACTGCCTCTATCTTGGGAAGCAGTGGCAAGATGACACTAGGGCAGTCCACATGTGCGACGGAGGGCGGGCAGACAGCCGTACGCACCTCGGCATCGGCTCAGCGGCAGCGTCTGCCTCCGTGAGAACATCACCAAAGCCTGGGCTCCACGCCGACGGCACCTGTGACTGGCGCTGGCCTGCAACGCAGACGTCCGAAGTTCCGGGCCCAGTTGGGTGCCAAGAGGGGGCCATTGCACGCAATCCGAGCCGGATTTGTTGCAAGAGTGCCAGTGCGCAAAAGTGCCAGTGCGCAGGAGTGCAGGGCGCAAGAGTGCAGGGCGCGAGCATGCCGGTGCCTGGTCGGCCTGCTGCCGACTTCCTAACTCCGCCGTCATTCCACCTATCACACGCCGCACGGCACGCATACCTGCCAAGGGCCCCTTAGGGACGCCGGCCGTGCGGACGCACCCCGGCCTTGTGAAGCCGTCCGGAGATCGGCAGTTGAATGTGTTCGATTGTCGGGCTTCCGGACGCGCATTGCTCCCCAGGAGACAACGCGCGGCACAGCGTGGGCACACATGCGCCGCGGACGTGCCCATGCGGGCGCCTGCGCTTGGGGACGCTTGAAGAACTGAACGGGGGCACCCGGCACACAAAAGGAGGGTCTGTTTCACGTGAAACAGACCCTCCGGGACGCGTGGCCATCAGCGCCCTGGCTGGAGCAAGGGCGCTGGCGGGATACAGGATCCTAGCTGGATGAACCCGGCGTCAGGACGTCCATGATCCGGTTCAGGTCCTCAACACTGGCAAACTCAATGCTGACACGACCCTTGCGTGCGCCCAGGGAGATCTTGACGTTGGTATCAAGTCGGTCGGCCAGCGACGATGCAAGATAGTCGAGGCGCTCGTGACGTGCACCCGGCCGCGGGATGTTGTTCTTGGCCGGCGACGCGGGGCTCTGGTACAGCGTCACGGCTTCTTCCGTGGCGCGCACGGACATGCCTTCGGCAACGATCTTCTGGGCCAGGCGTTCCATGGCCGCTGCATCGGGGAGGGCCAGGAGGGCGCGGGCATGGCCAGCCGAGATCACGTTTGCGGCCACGCGCCGCTGCACCAGCGGAGGAAGCTTCAACAGCCGCAGGGTATTCGACACCTGCGGCCGCGAACGCCCGATCCGGTCCGCCAGCTGCTCGTGGGTGGTACCAAAGTCCTCGAGGAGCTGCTGGTAGGCCGCAGCCTCTTCGAGCGGATTCAGCTGGCTCCGGTGGAGGTTCTCCAGGAGGGCGTCGCGCAGGAGGTCATCGTCAGTGGTGTCGCGGACAATCGCGGGGATCGTTTCCAGGCCTGCGGCCTGCACTGCACGCCAGCGGCGCTCACCCATGACCAGCTCGTAGGGTTCGCCACCTTCTTCGGTTGAAGTGCGGACCACGATTGGCTGGAGGACGCCGATTTCGCGCACGGAGTGCACGAGCTCCGCCATGTCGTCCTCATCGAAGACGGACCGGGGCTGCTTGCGGTTGGGATGGATGTCGGTGACCGGAATTTCGGCAAACCTGACACCGGGCACAGCGACCAGTTCGACTTCTGCTGCGGCGTCGACGTGGGTAGTGGCATCAAATGCCAGCTGCTCGCCGGCGGGGGCGGCAGCGCCGGCCTGCGAGGACTTTGGAGCTGCGGGCTTCCGCGCCGGCGCCTTCCTGGGCTCGGTCGCAGCAGGAGCTACGTCGCCGGGCGCGTCGCCCGACGTCGAAGCTGCCGGCTGCGGTGACTTAGTCTGCGACTTGGCAGGAGACTTTGCAGGTGACTTGGAGGGCGCTGCTTTGTCCTGGCCCGGCTCGGGAATCGAACCTGGAATATCCAAGAGCGCGCCCGGTCCCGTGTCCGAAGCCTTCTTCCGGGCTTCGGGGAAGAATAGGTCCACAGGCCGGGACGGGGCAGCACCGTTACCGGAGGTATTAGCCGCGGCGGAACTTGGAATGAGTGCGCCAAGTCCACGGCCGAGGCCGCGTCGCTTATCGCTCATGGATAAATCCCTCCAGTGGAAGAGCCGGCGTGCACCTGGCTCTGGCTAGTGCAAATTTTGAAAAGATTCTAACGTTCAGCGATTTCCGCTGCGGCTTCCAGATAGGACAAGGCGCCGCTGGAAGAAGGATCGTACGTCATGACCGTCTGCTGGTAGCTCGGTGCTTCGGAAATGCGAACTGAACGCGGCACTACGGCTCCCAGCACCTGCTGCGGGAAGTGCTCGCGGACTTCGGCTGCCACCTGGGCCGCGAGGTTGGTGCGGCCGTCGTACATGGTCAGCAGAATGGTGGACACAACCAGATCGGCATTCAAGTGCTTCTGGATCATCTCGATGTTCTTCAGCAACTGGCTCAATCCCTCGAGCGCGTAGTACTCGCACTGGATCGGGATGAGCACTTCACCGGCGGCGCAGAAGGCGTTGACCGTCAGGAGACCCAGGCTCGGCGGGCAGTCAATGAAGATATAGTCCAGCCGCTCCTCGCCGTTCTTGGCGCGCTCCTTGGAATACACGTCGATGGCCCGGCGCAGCCGCTGCTCGCGTGCCACGAGGCTGACGAGTTCGATTTCTGCGCCGGCCAGGTGAATGGTGGCGGGGGCGCAGATCAGCTTGTCAATGTCGGGGCACGGGGCCACAACATCCTTCAACGGGACGTCGTTGATCAGGACATCGTAGATGCTGTCGACGTCGGCGTGGTGCTCAATGCCCAGGGCAGTCGAGGCGTTCCCCTGCGGATCGATGTCGATCACGAGCACGTTCAGGCCGGCCGCGGCCAGCGCGGCGGCGATGTTGACGGTCGTCGTGGTCTTGCCGACGCCGCCCTTCTGGTTCGACACCGTGAAGATCCGGGTCTTTTCCGGCTTGGGCAACTGCCGGCCCAGGAGCCGTTCACGGCGCTTGTTCTCGTGCGCGAGGTCCCGGGCGATGGGGCTGGAGTCGTCGATGGAGTCCAGCACTGTCCCAAGGTGCGGCAAGGACGTTTCACGTGAAACACCGGCCATCCCGGTGGCTCTTGCAACCGGTCCCGTGTGAGTACCGGAGTAATCATGAGCGACTGCGGGAGCCGTAAACGCCCGGGCGGACCCCAGGGACACAAACGGCGGGATCCGCTGTGTGGAGGCTTCGCTACTGCTCACTATGACACGCTCACTCTCATTCGGCTCTTGCTGCCGGTTACTAGCCTAACCTCTTCCCCTCAAACTCCCCGGGCACCGGGGCCGGTGCTAGGCAATCTTTTGAGGCTTGTTCACTACGATTCGCACGACGGTGGTGGGTTCTTCGAGCAGGTCCTCGCCCACCACAACCACGGACGTCTCAACGCCGCCCAGCTTGCGGATCACTTTGGCTGCCTTCTCGATTTCCTCGCCGGCGCTGCGTCCCTTGATGGCAACGACCTCGCCCTTGCCGTTCAGCAGCGGGATGGTCAGTCCGGCCAGGTTGGACAGTGCTGATACCGCACGGGCCGTGACGACGTCTGCGTTCACGAGTCCCACGGCGAGCTCCGCCCGCGTGCGCATGATGGTGACGTTGTCGAGCCCGAGATCATCGACGACCTCCTGGAGCCAGATGACCCGGCGTTCCAGCGGTTCGATCAGGGTCAGTTCGAGATCCGGACGGGCAATGGCCAGGCACAGACCGGGCAGGCCTGCGCCGCTGCCGACGTCGGCAACATGGCTTCCGTGGGCAATCTGGCTCTCGATGACGGCACAGTTGAGCACGTGCCGGCTCCACAGGCGCGGCACCTCTCGCGGCCCGATCAGGCCCCGTTCGGTTCCGGAGGTCGCCAGGTGTTCGACGTAGCGCTTGGCCAGGTCCAGCCGGTCGCCGAAAATGGACTCGGCTGCCTTGAGTTCGGGTTCGGTGATTTCAACCATCAAGCTAGTCAATGGTTCAGTCTGCGGAGACGACGATGTGCCGGTCGGCGCCTTCGCCTTCGGATTCGCTCACCAGACCCAGATCGGCCACGGCGTCGTGCACGATCTTGCGCTCGTAGGCGCTCATCGGGGCCAGGGCCACGGCTTCGCCGGACTTCTTGACCTCGGCGACGGCATCCTCAGCGATCTTCTGCAAATCGCCGGCACGATCAGCACGGTAGCCGTTGATATCCAGGACCAAGCGGGAGCGGTTTTCGGTGGCGGAGAGTACGGCCAGCCGGGTCAGTTCCTGGAGTGCCTCGAGCACTTCGCCGTCCCGGCCTACCAGGCTCTCCAGCCCGGCCGATTCCTCTTCGGCAACGATCGAGATGTAGGTGCGCCCGTTGCGGACCTCGATGTCGATGTCACCGTCAATGTCCGCGATGTCCAGCAGTTCCTCGAGGTAGTCGGCGGCGACGTCGCCCTCCTCTTCGAGACGGCTTGCGGAGACACTCTTGACGGGGCTGTTCCCCTCGGGAGACGCGTCGCGGGACGCCTCCTGGGCGTCGTCGCGGTCCTCGTCAAACTCGGCGGAAATAGCGTGTTCGGTGCTCTCGGCGGACATTACTTCCTCTTCCTGTTTTTACGTTGCGGCTGGACGCGCTGGGTCTTGGCATCCACGGGGGCAACCACGGCTTCGGCTGCCTGTGCTTCTGCCTTCTTGCCGCCCATGAGGGGCAGAGCCGGCAGGCCCTTGGCGGCCCGGCGTTCGGCGAGAGCCTTGGCGGCCGGGGATCCGGGGGTGGGCATCCGGCGGATCACGAAGAACTGCTGCCCCATGGTCCAGAGGTTGGTGGTGGTCCAGTAGATCAGGACGCCAATGGGGAAGTTGATGCCGCCCACACCGAAGACGACCGGCAGGATGTAGAGCATCATTTTTTGCTGGCGCATGAACGGGCTGGCCAAGGCCTCTTCGGACATGTTCTTGGCCATGATCTGCTTCTGCGTGATGAACTGCGAGGCCGTCATGGCCAGGATCATCACGATGGACAGGATCCATACCGACACCACATTGCCACCCGGGGGCGTGCCGTGAAGCAGCGTGGCGGAGAGCGGGGCACCGAAAATCGTGGACTGGTCGAACTGGACGACCTGTTCGTGGCTCATGGCGCCGATGCCCTGGCCGCTGCTGGCCGCCGAGGTGATGCCGGAGAGCACCTGGAACAGGGCAAAGAAGAACGGCATCTGGATCAGCATGGGCAGGCAGGCCGAGAACGGATTGGTGCCGTGCTTCTTGTACAGGGCCATCTGCTCCTGCGCCATGGCCTGGCGGGACAGCTGATCGGTCTTGCCCTTGTACTTGTCCTGCATTTTCTTCAGGTCCGGCTGCAGGAGCTGCATCCCACGCTGGGCCTTGATCTGCTTGACGAAGACGGGAATCAGGGCCGCGCGGATCACCAGCACCAGCCCGATGATGGCAAAGGTCCACGTCCAGCCACTGGCCGCCGGCATGCCGATGGCGCTCAGGCCATCGTGGAAGCCCACCATGATGGCTGAGACCAGCCATTTGAACGGGGCCAGTATTGTTCCAAAGATGTCCATACGATTTCCCTATTCGTCAGGCCGCGCCGCGGCCTTCTCCATCAGGCTGAGCAGCCAAGTACTTGTCCGGATTGTTCAGCACAACAATTGTGGGGGTGCGGCCGGCCGGCCATTCCCGGTGCCCGGCGGGGACATGGTCCACTCCGCCGGCATTCCATGGGTGGCAGTGCAACAGGCGCCTGACAGCCAGCCAGCTTCCCTTCACGGCACCATGTACTGTTATCGCCTCCAGGGCGTAAGCCGAACAGCTGGGGAAAAAGCGGCACACCTGGCCGTAAAGCGGCGAGACCACCTTGCGGTAGGCCATCAGCAGCACAATGAGGATATTGCGGGGCAGGTTCCAGACCACGCTGCCCAGCCGGCGCAGGGCCGGCCCGAGAGCCTCAATGCTCAGGCGGGGGACGACGGCGGCAGTTGAGTTACGCACGCGGGGTCCCTTCCTGTGTTGTCTCGTTAGAACCTGGTGAAGCAGCCGGGGGAAGTCGATTGCCCAGCCGCTTCATGGTTGCCTCCAAAGCGGCATCGTAGTCGGCAAGCAACTGCTCCCAGCTGGCCCCTGCGGCAGCGGGCAAGGCCCGGACCACGATAGCGAACCCGAGGCCGTATTTCTGCAACGACAATGCACCGGCTTCTCTCAGTCTCCTCTTAACGAGGTTCCTGACAACAGCGTTCCCTACACTTTTGGAAACGATGAATCCGATCCGGCTTGGTTCATCGGCAGCGAGAGCTGCCGTATATAACACTACGTTCCGGCGTCCATTGCGGACACCGGAACGTACAGTTGTTGAAAAATCGGTTGATGTCCGCAGACGGTTCCTGGTGGCTAGCACCGCTAAACTCGCACAGGGATTTGAACCGACGAGTCAGTTATTTAGGCCGACAGTTCGGTGCGGCCCTTGCCACGACGGGCTGCCAGGATGGCGCGGCCGGCACGGGTACGCATACGAAGGCGGAAGCCGTGCTTCTTGGCTCGACGGCGGTTATTCGGCTGAAAAGTCCGCTTGCTCACGTTAGTTACTCCAGTGGATCAAAGGTGCGCCCACCCGATCAAGGGGAAGAACTGGCCGACGCTAAGTTTTGTGTGTGCCGCTGCTCCGACCCGCACGACGCGGGGCATCGGGGGGTTCAAATGAAAGCGAAAAGCGGACACAAAGGACTTCACAACGTTAGGCCAAATCCGCCATGTGAGTCAAACCGGCGGGCTTTCCCCAGCTGTGGCTAACCTGCCCGCCGGCCTGTGGATGAGCCCGGTCACAGGGCCCGTTTGAGAACCACAACGGTGTAATTATCCACAGGACTCAACCCAGCTATCTTCTGGCGTTTTCATCCCCTACAGTGTCTCAGTAACCCCTTATCCACGGACTGTGCATAACCCTGTGGATTGAGCCGGTCCGATGCGCTGCTCCGGACCGCCAGGATGCACGTAATGCAGGCCAGCAAGTTTGAGGAACCGATTGATGACAGTAGACGAAGCCAACCAAGCCAACACTGTCGGAAGTTCCTGGCGGCGGGTAGTGAGCCTTCTGGAGAACGACCACCGTGTTTCTCCCCGGCAGCGCGGCTTCGTCATCCTTGCTCAGGCGCAGGGCCTGATCGGTTCGACCCTTCTGGTGGCAGTCCCCAACGAGCTCACCCGCGAAGTCCTGCAGACCCAGGTCAAGGAAGCCCTTGACGACGCCCTGCGGAGTGTTTTCTCCGACGAGATCCGCTGCGCGATCGACGTCGACACCGATCTGGTGCCGCTGCACACCGAGCCCGAGCCCGCCGTCGAACTTTCGCTTGCCGCCGATCCTGCCGTGGAATCCAAGCCCCAGCCGATGCTGCCGAGCACCTCGCACGAATTTGGCCGCCTCAACCCGAAGTACGTCTTCGACACCTTCGTGATCGGTTCCTCCAACCGGTTCGCCCATGCGGCAGCCGTAGCTGTGGCAGAGGCGCCGGCGAAGGCGTACAACCCGCTGTTCATCTACGGTGACTCCGGCCTGGGCAAGACCCACCTGCTCCACGCGATCGGCCACTACGCACGCCGGCTCTACAGCGGAATCCGGGTCCGGTACGTCAATTCCGAAGAATTCACCAACGACTTCATCAACTCCATCCGCGACGATGAAGGCACCAGCTTCAAGACCACGTACCGCAACGTGGACGTGCTGCTGATTGACGACATCCAGTTCCTGGCGGGCAAGGACCGCACGCTGGAGGAGTTCTTCCACACGTTCAATGCCCTGCACAACAACAACAAGCAGGTGGTCATCACCTCGGACCAGCCGCCGAAGCTGCTCGCGGGTTTCGAGGACCGGATGAAGTCGCGCTTCGAGTGGGGGCTGCTGACGGACATCCAGCCGCCCGAACTGGAAACCCGTATCGCCATCCTCCGGAAGAAGGCCCTCAGCGAAGGGCTTTCCGCCCCGGACGATGCCCTCGAATACATCGCCTCAAAAATTTCCAGCAACATCCGCGAACTTGAGGGTGCCCTCATCCGCGTCACGGCCTTCGCCAGCCTGAACCGGCAGCCGGTGGATGTGGCCCTGGCGGAGATGGTGCTCAAGGACCTCATCACCGACGACGGCGCCCAGGAAATCACGTCGGCCCAGATCCTCACGCAGACGGCCGATTACTTCAAGCTCAGCATGGAAGAGCTCTGCAGCAAGTCGCGCACCCGCACGCTCGTGACCGCACGGCAGATCGCGATGTACCTGTGCCGGGAGCTCACGGACATGTCGCTGCCGAAGATCGGCCAGGAACTGGGCGGCCGCGATCACACCACGGTGATCCACGCTGACCGCAAGATCCGCGAACTCATGGCCGAGCGCCGGGTCATCTACAACCAGGTGACCGAGCTGACCAACCGGATCAAGCAGCAGCAGCGCAATTCCTGAGCTGATTCCTGGGCTGATTCCTGTCCCGACCGTCGCGCACTCTTACCTTATTAACAGGGGCCTGTGGACAAGCCTGTGGATACTTAAGGGGACAACCGCGGTTAATGGGCTTAAAACCCTTAAGCCGCCTGTGGATCGGCGAAAACGCCGAAAATGTTGTCCCCATCCACACCCTGTTTAAAACCTGCGCCGCCCACAGTCCATGAACAGGGCTTAACCGCGGAATCGCACCGCAGGAGCGAGTTATCCACAGTTTCCACAGCAGTTATTAACACTACTAATCCCAAAAAATGAAAATCCCTCAAACAACAATCTCCCTCCCGCGTCCAGCCAGCCCCTGGCCCGTTCCGGGCCGGCGCCGGAGAACGGGCGGGCAAACCACACTCGTGTAAGCCGGGGATGGGAGAAATACTCACCTTGGGGCTAAGCTGTCTGCAGTGCGTCCGTCCCGGACATCTTTTGTGGTTCCCACCGGGCCACGGGCCCGGGGTGGGCGGGCGATTTCCCTGTTGACGGAGTCCGGCAGCTATGCCGGGGTCCGCGCCAGCTTGGGAAATTTTCAGCGATTTTCAGCACAGACAGCAGCAATGAAAGGCGGCACCCTTCCGTGAAGTTCAGAGTCGAACGGGACGTCCTGGCAGAAGCCGTGACATGGACCGCCCGGTCGTTGTCTCCGCGGCCGCCCGTTCCCGTCCTTTCAGGCCTGCTCCTGAAGGCTGAAGCCGGTACCGTCAGCCTGTCGAGTTTTGATTACGAGACCTCCGCCAGGCTTGAAATCCCTGCCGACATCAGCGCCGAGGGCACCATCCTGGTCTCGGGGCGCCTCCTCGCGGACATCTGCCGCAGCCTGCCTTCGGCCCCTGTCGAGGTTGAAACCGACGGCAACAAGGTGACTCTCACCTGCCGCCGAAGCAGCTTCCACCTGGCCACGATGCCCGAGGCCGAATACCCGCCCCTGCCTGCCCTGCCCACCATCAGCGGCACAGTTCCCGGCGATTCCTTCGCCCAGGCGGTGTCCCAGGTGATCATCGCGGCCAGCAAGGACGACACCCTGCCGATCCTCACCGGCGTGCGCATGGAGATCGAAGACGATCTCATCACCCTCCTCGCCACCGACCGCTACCGCCTCGCCATGCGCGAAGTCCCCTGGAAGCCCGCCACTCCGGGCATCTCCACCAGCGCCTTGGTCAAGGCCAAGACACTCAACGAGGTTGCGAAAACCCTCGGCAGCAGCGGCGACATCAACATCGCCCTCGCCGACGACGACAGCCGGCTTATCGGATTCGAGAGCGGTGGCAGGACCACCACCTCCCTGCTGGTGGACGGCGACTACCCCAAGATCCGCTCGCTGTTCCCGGACTCAACCCCGATCCACGCCACCGTGCAGACCCAGGAGCTGGTCGAGGCCGTACGCCGCGTCTCGCTCGTGGCCGAACGGAACACCCCGGTCCGGCTCGCCTTCACCCAGGGCCAGCTGCACCTGGATGCCGGCACCGGCGAGGACGCCCAGGCCTCCGAAGAGCTCGAAGCCCAGCTCTCCGGCGAGGACATCACCGTCGCCTTCAACCCGCACTACCTGATCGAGGGCCTGAGCGTGATCGAAACCAAGTTTGTGCGCTTCTCGTTCACCACCGCGCCCAAGCCGGCCATGATCACGGCCCAGCAGGACGCCGACGGCGAGGACAAGGGCGACTACCGCTACCTCGTCATGCCCGTCCGGCTGCCCAACTAGCCAGCAGCTAAGGCCGTTCCCAGTCCTGGGGACGGCCCCGGCCGCCAGCCGGTTGGGTGGGGCCACCCCGGAAGCATCCCAGCGCAGAAAAGAGTTCATACCGTGCACATCGGACTGATCGGCCTTGGAAAAATGGGCTTCAACATGCGTGAACGCCTGCGCAACGGCGGGATCGAGGTCACCGGTTTCGACCGCAACCCGGACGTCACCGACGTCGCGACCGTGGACGAACTCATCTCCGCCGTCCCGGCACCGCGGATCATCTGGGTCATGGTCCCCGCCGGTGACATCACCGATGCCGTGGTCACCGAGCTCGGCAACAAGCTCGACGCCGGTGACCTCGTGATCGACGGCGGCAACTCGCGGTTCACCGAAGACCAGAAGCATGGCGCCGCGCTGGCCGAGAAGGGCATCCGGTTCGCCGATTGCGGCGTCTCCGGCGGGGTCTGGGGCCTGCAGAACGGCTACGGCCTCATGGCAGGCGGCGCAGCCGCGGACATCGAACGTGCCCTCCCTGTTTTCGACGCGCTCCGTCCCGCCGGCGAACGTGCCGACAGTTTCGTGCACGTGGGCGGTATCGGCGCAGGGCACTACGCCAAGATGGTGCACAACGGGATCGAATACGGCCTGATGCAGGCCTACGCGGAAGGCTACGAACTCCTGGCCGCGAAGGACATCGTCGCCGATCTTCCCGGAACGTTCCGCGCCTGGCAGAAGGGCACCGTCGTCCGCTCCTGGCTCCTGGACCTCATGGTGAAGGCCCTCGACGAGGATCCCGGACTTGAGTCGATCTCCGACTACGTCGAGGACTCGGGTGAAGGCCGCTGGACCGTGGAAGAAGCGATCGCAAACGCCGTACCCGCGCCGGCCATCACCGCGGCCCTCTTCGCCAGGTTCTCCTCCCGCGAGGACAACTCCCCGGCCATGAAGATGGTGTCCGCGCTGCGCCACCAGTTCGGCGGCCACGCGACCCGGCCGGCCAAGTAATCCTGCCCTGAGGTCCTGAATCCCGCGTGTACCTAGAAAAGCTTTCGCTCACTGATTTCCGCAGTTATGCCCAGGTCGACCTGAACTTTGAGCCCGGCGTCACCGTCCTGGTGGGGTCCAACGGGATCGGCAAAACCAACCTGATGGAAGCGATCGGGTACCTGGCAACGCTGAGCTCGCACCGGGTCAGCACGGACGCGCCGCTGTTGCGCTTCGGCACCGAACGGGCGATGATCCGGGCCAGGCTGGTCCGCGGCGAGCAGGCCACTGTTCTTGAACTGGAAATCAACGCGGGCAGGGCCAACCGCGGACGGATCAACCGCAGCAATCCGGTCCGGGCCCGGGACCTGCTCGGTATCTGCCAGACCGTCCTGTTCGCACCGGAGGATCTGGCCCTGGTCAAGGGCGACCCGTCCAACCGCCGCCGCTTCCTGGACGAACTCCTGGTCAGCCTCATGCCGCGCCATGCCGCGACCCGGAGCGATTACGACCGCGTCCTGAAGCAGCGCAACGCCCTGCTCAAGTCGGGTCGGGCCGGAAAATTCAGCGCCGGCCATGAGGCGACGCTCGATGTCTGGGACCAGCACATGGCGCGGGCCGGAGCCGAACTGCTGCACGCGCGGCTGGAACTTGTGGAGCTCCTGCAGCCGCACCTGAAAAACGCCTATGCCCAGCTCACCGACGGCTCCAAGGAGGCCCGCGCGGTGTACCGGTCCACGCTGCAGGACATCCTCGACGACGACGGCGCCAGCACCGGCGCCGGCACCGGCGTCAGCACGGCGGTCCCGTCCGAGGACCTGCGCGCGCTTTCAGTGGAGCAGCTCACCGACCGGTACATCCAGGCCTTTGCCGCGGCGCGCCGCAAGGAACTGGAACGGGGCATCTCCCTGGTGGGCCCGCACCGTGACGAACTGGAGCTCGTGCTCGGGTCGGCCCCGGCCAAGGGCTACGCCTCGCACGGGGAGACGTGGTCCATGTGCCTGTCCCTGCGGCTGGCGTCCTACTACGTCATGCTCGACGACGCCCGCACCGGCGGCTCCCCGCCGATCCTGATCCTGGACGACGTCTTTGCCGAGCTTGACGTGCAGCGGCGGCGTAAACTGGCCGCAATAGTATCCGGCGCCGAGCAAGTGCTGGTCACTGCCGCCGTCGAGGAAGACATCCCGGCGGAACTGACCGGACGGCGGGTGAAGGTCATCCCGGGAGGAATCGATGAGCAGGACAATCGATGAATGAGGAGACCGGCGGCGGCCTGCAGCCGGGCCGCGAGCCCGACGAGATCGATGCGGCCCAGGCCGCCCTCAACCGGATGCGCGAGGCGGCAGCGGCCCGCGGCGAGATCCGGCGCGCGGTCCCGCGGTCCGGAACCGGCGCCCGGAAACCCGCCGGCAGCGCACGGGGAACCCGCGGGTTCTCGCAATTCCACGGCACCGGCAGGGATCCGCTGGGCCTGGGCAAGGTGGTGGGGCGCCTGGTGGCCGAACGCGGCTGGACCTCGCCCGTCGCCGTCGGCTCCGTCATGGCCCAGTGGCCGGCCCTGGTGGGACCGGAAATCTCCGCCCACTGCACGCCTGAGAGTTTCACGGACACCACCTTGCATGTCCGGACGGATTCGACGGCGTGGGCGACCCAGTTGCGGTTGCTCAGCGGCAGCCTGCTGGAAAAGTTCCGCACCGAACTCGGTGACGGCGTTGTCACCAGCATCCAGGTGCTCGGGCCGGCCGCCCCGAGCTGGCGCAAGGGCCTCCGGACAGTCAACGGCCGCGGGCCGCGGGACACCTACGGGTAGCCCCGGCATACCCGCCGGCCCCGCGCCCGCCCGGCTCCAGCAGCCATAACGGCGCACCGGATATGAAGCAGTTCTTGCAAAAACCCTTGAAAATTCCGCAAGCGGCGTGTAGGGCGCTTGAACGCCCGGGAGCCGTATAGGCACCCTAGGGCTGGGCCCCGAAAGCCTTGCAGGGGGAGCCAGCGGCCTCCCAGCGGCAGTTTCCGGCGCGTTTGGCCGCGGGGAATGCGGGTTTGGGTCCGCTAACACGATAGAATTGTGGTAGATAACTGGGCGCCGGTGAAACGTTGACTGAGTCCGTTTCCGACGCCATTCGGGCGTGCGGCGGACGGAGTCCCGCAGTCAGCGGCGAAACCGGCGCCGCCAGTGACGTGCCTGTTGGCAGGAGCCCTTTCCACGGAAGAGGCAAGGGCCGGCCTTCAACGAACATAGAGGAGTCGAAAGCGCCTGTGGCTAACGACAATGCAGAGATCCCGGCAGTGGAAGACGACACGGTAGGGGCGCCCGAAACGGCCCCGTCCGGGACGCCGACACCGCGCGAATACGGCGCCAGCGACATCACGGTCCTCGAAGGCCTTGAAGCGGTTCGGAAGCGACCGGGCATGTACATCGGTTCCACCGGACCCCGCGGTCTCCACCATCTCGTCTATGAAGTGGTGGACAACTCTGTCGACGAGGCTCTGGCAGGGTACTGCACCCACATCGAAATCGTGCTGCAGGCCGATGGCGGCGTCAAAGTGGTGGACAACGGCCGCGGCATTCCGGTCGACATGCACCCGACGGAGCACAAACCCACGGTCGAGGTCGTCATGACCATCCTGCACGCCGGCGGCAAGTTCGGCGGCGGCGGCTACGCGGTCTCCGGCGGCCTGCACGGCGTCGGCATCTCCGTGGTCAATGCGCTCTCCAGCAGGGTCGAGACCGAGGTCCGCCGGCAGGGCCACGTCTGGCGGATGTCTTTCGCCGACGGGGGCAAGCCGCAGGGCAGCCTGGTCCAGGGCGAGGAAACCACGGAGACCGGCACCACCCAGACGTTTTACCCGGACGGCAGCATCTTCGAGACCACGGAGTTCGACTTCGAGACGCTCCGGGCCCGCTTCCAGCAGATGGCGTTCCTGAACAAGGGCCTGCGCATCACGCTGACCGATGAGCGCCACTCCGCGGCGGAGGCGTCCGAAGACGCCGACCTCGACCTCGATGCGGTGGTAACCGAGGGCGAAGTCCCCGCCGAATTCCACACCGTGGTTTACCAGTACGACGATGGCCTGCTGGACTACGTCCGGCACCTGAACTCCGGCAAAAAGGTCGATGTGGTCCACGAGGACGTCATCGCCTTCGAAACCGAGGACACGGAGCGGCACATTGCCCTGGAAATGGCGATGCAGTGGACCAACGCCTATTCCGAGAGCGTGCACACGTACGCCAACACCATCAACACGCATGAGGGCGGCACCCACGAAGAAGGCTTCCGCGCCGCGATGACGTCGCTGATCAACCGCTACGCGCGGGAGAAGAACATCATCAAGGAAAAGGACGACAACCTCACCGGTGACGACATCCGCGAAGGCCTGACGGCCGTCATTTCCGTCAAACTCTCCGAACCCCAGTTCGAGGGCCAGACCAAGACCAAGCTGGGGAACTCCGAGGTCAAGGGCTTTGTCCAGCGCGTTGTCACCGACGGCCTGGGCGACTGGCTCGAGCGTAACCCCGGACCTGCCAGGGACGTGATCCGCAAAGCCATTTCTGCCGCCCAGGCCCGCATGGCCGCGCGGAAAGCCCGCGACAACGCCCGCCGCAAGAGCCCGCTCGAGTCCTTCGGCATGCCCGGCAAGCTCTCCGACTGCTCCTCCAAGAACCCGGAGAAGTGCGAGGTCTACATCGTGGAGGGTGACTCGGCCGGCGGCTCGGCCAAGCGCGGCCGCAACCCCGAGACCCAAGCCATCCTGCCGCTCCGCGGCAAGATCCTGAACGTGGAACGGGCACGCCTGGACAAGGCCCTCGGCAACGCAGAGGTCCAGTCCATGATCACGGCCTTCGGCACCGGCATCGGCGAGGACTTCGACCTCGCCAAACTGCGGTACCACAAGATCGTCCTCATGGCCGACGCCGACGTCGACGGCCAGCACATCACCACCCTGCTGATGACGCTGCTGTTCCGCTACATGCGGCCGCTGATCGAAAACGGCTTCGTGTACCTCGCCCAGCCGCCGCTGTACCGGATCAAGTGGTCCAACGCCCCGCACGACTACGTCTACAGCGACCGTGAACGCGACGCAAAGCTGCTCTCCGGCCAGGCCGCCGGCCGCCGGATCCCGAAGGACAACGGCATCCAGCGCTACAAGGGCCTCGGCGAGATGGACTACACCGAACTGTGGGACACCACCATGGACCCCGAACACCGGACCCTCCTGCAGGTCACGATGGACGACGCCCTGGCGGCGGACCAGATCTTCTCCGTCCTGATGGGCGAGGACGTCGAATCGCGCCGAAACTTCATTCAACAGAACGCCAAGGACGTGCGGTTCCTGGATATCTAGCGGCAAACGCCCCCTAATATTCCAGAGCTGATATATACCTGAAACGGAAAATATAGACTATGAGTGACGAAACACCCGAGGTGCCGGCCGGCTCCGAGCCCGTCCTTGAAGGCGAAATCCTGGACACCGACGTGCTGACCGACCGGGTCGAGCAGGTGGACCTGCAGACCGAAATGCAGCGCTCCTACCTCGACTACGCCATGGCCGTGATCGTCGGCCGTGCCCTGCCGGACGTCCGCGACGGCCTCAAGCCGGTCCACCGCCGAGTGCTGTACGCGATGTTCGACGGCGGCTACCGCCCGGACCGCTCGTTCAACAAGTGCGCCCGCGTGGTGGGCGAGGTCATGGGCCAGTACCACCCGCACGGCGACACCGCGATCTACGACGCTCTGGTCCGCCTCATCCAGGACTGGACCATGCGCTACCCGCTGGCGCTCGGCCAGGGCAACTTCGGCTCGCCCGGCAACGACGGTGCCGCCGCCCCGCGGTACACCGAAACCAAGATGGCGCCGCTGGCCATGGAAATGGTCCGGGACATCGACGAGGAAACGGTCGATTTCCAGGACAACTACGACGGCAAGAACCAGGAGCCGACCATCCTGCCGGCCAGGTTCCCCAACCTGCTGGTCAACGGTTCCTCGGGCATCGCCGTCGGCATGGCCACCAACATCCCGCCGCACAACCTCCGCGAAGTCGCCGACGGCGTTCAGTGGTACCTCGCGAACCCGACGGCCAGCCGCGAGGAGTTGCTCGAGGAGCTCCTGCTGCGGATCAAGGGACCCGATTTCCCGACCGGCGCCACCATCCTTGGCCACAAGGGAATCGAAGACGCCTACCGCACCGGCCGCGGCTCCATCACAATGCGTGCGGTGGTCAATGTCGAGGAACTCCAGGGCCGGACGTGCCTGGTGGTCACAGAACTGCCGTACCAGGCCAACCCGGACAACCTGGCGATCAAGATCGCCGAGCTCGTCCGCGATGGCAAGATTTCCGGCATCGCCGACCTCCGCGACGAGACCTCGGGCCGCACCGGCCAGCGCCTGGTGATCGTGCTCAAGCGCGACGCTGTGGCCAAGGTGGTGCTCAACAACCTCTACAAGCACACCCAGCTGCAGGACAACTTCGCTGCCAACATGCTCGCGATCGTCGACGGCGTGCCGCGCACGCTCAGCCTCGACGCGTTCATCCGCCACTGGGTCACGCACCAGATGGACGTCATCGCCCGGCGCACACGCTACCGCCTGCGCAAGGCCGAGGAAGAAGCACACATCCTCCGCGCCCTCCTGAAGGCCCTGGACATGCTCGATGAGGTCATCGCCCTCATCCGCGCGTCCAGCACCACGGAGGCCGCCCGCGACGGCCTCATGGAGCTGCTGGACATCGATGAGGGGCAGGCCCGGGCCATCCTGGACATGCAGCTGCGCCGGCTCGCTGCACTGGAACGCCAGAAGATCCAGGACCGGCATGCCGAACTTGAGGCACTGATCGCCGAATACAACGCCATCTTGGCTTCAGAGCAGCGCCAGCGCGAGATCATCAGCACCGAGCTGGGCGAAATCGTGGCCAAGCACGGGGATGACCGGCGCACCAAGATCCTCATGGGCTTCGATGCGGACATGTCCATCGAAGACCTGATCCCCGAAGAGGAAATGGTCGTCACCATCACCCGCGGCGGCTACGTCAAGCGGACCCGCAGCGACAACTACCGTTCCCAGCAGCGCGGCGGCAAGGGCATCAAGGGTGCCCAGCTGCGCGGGGATGACGTTGTGGAGCACTTCTTCGTCACCACCACGCACCACTGGCTCCTGTTCTTCACCAACCTTGGACGCGTGTACCGGGCCAAGGCCTACGAGCTCGCCGAGGCCGGACGGGACGCCAAGGGCCAGCACGTGGCCAACCTGCTGGCCTTCCAGCCGGATGAACACATTGCCCAGGTGCTGGACCTGCGGGACTACCAGCATGCGCCGTATCTGGTGCTGGCCACCAAGCGCGGCCTGGTCAAGAAGACCCGGCTGGAGGACTACGACACCAACCGGTCCGCCGGCGTGATCGCCATCAACCTGCGCGACGGCGACGAACTCGTCTCCGCCCAGCTGGTCTCCGAAACCGATGACCTCATGCTGGTTTCCCGCAAGGGCCAGTCCGTGCGCTTTACCGCCACCGACGATGCCTTGCGCCCCATGGGCCGCGCCACTTCGGGCGTGACCGGCATGAAGTTCCGTGAAGACGACGAGCTGCTCGCCGCCGACGTCGTGAAGGAAGGCTCGTTCGTCTTCATCGTCACCGAAGGCGGTTTCGCCAAACGGACCGCGGTGGAGGAATACCGGCTCCAGGGCCGCGGCGGCCTTGGCATCAAGGTCGGCAAGTACCAGGAGGAGCGCGGTCATCTCGTCGGCGCGCTCATTGTCCAGGAAGAGGACGAAGTCCTGGTGGTCATGGAGGGCGGCAAGGTGGTGCGCTCCTCTGTGAGCGGTGTGCCGGCCAAGGGCCGCGACACCATGGGCGTGATCTTTGCCAAGCCGGACAAGAACGACCGCATCATCGCCGTGGCCCGTAACAGCGAACGCGGGCTGGAAGGCGACGATTCTGCCGAAGGCCAGGAAGCAAGCGACGAGGCCGCCGAAGGTACGGCCGAGGCAGGCGAGGGCGTTCAAACTCGGGCTTCCTCGCCGGATGACGTAACGTTGGCTGGAGATAGCGGACCGCAGGACGGGTCCGCAACGGCACAATCAGTACCGGCCCCGGAGTCAGATGAGTCATCAGGCAATGCCGAGCTGGACGAAGACAACACCGGAGGTAACGAGTGAGTAATTCCGACTCATATCCCAACCCGAGCAGCGGCGCACCGGGCGGAGTGCGGCAACCCGCCGCCGCGC
This sequence comes from Arthrobacter sp. PM3, assembly GCF_003352915.1. Taxonomy (NCBI): domain Bacteria; kingdom Bacillati; phylum Actinomycetota; class Actinomycetes; order Micrococcales; family Micrococcaceae; genus Arthrobacter; species Arthrobacter sp. PM3. Next base: position 1,446,676 of record NZ_CP022314.1, read on the forward strand.
CGCGGGTAGGCGCTCCCTCGCGTCCGCAGCAGCGTCCGGGGGTCTCGGGCGCCTCCGCCGGTACCGGCCAGCGTCCGCCGGCCCCCGGCCAGCGCCCCGCCGCGCCGGGACAGCGTCCTGCCGTTCCCGGCCAGCGCCCTGCCCAGTCCGGCGGGCAGAACACTGCGGGCCTGGTCAAGCCTGCCCCCAAGGCGAAGGTCCGCCGCGCCAGGCTGCTGGTCAGCAAGGTGGACCCCTGGTCCGTTCTGAAGATGGCATTCCTGCTCTCCGTGGCCCTGGGCATCGTCACCGTCGTGGCGGCAATCGTCCTCTGGACCGTCCTGGACCTGACTGGCATCTTTGACCAGGTGGACAGCCTGCTGGGAACCCTGGCGGGCACCGAGGGCGGCGGCTTCGAACTGAAGAAGGTGGCCTCCCTGGGCCAGGTGGCCTCGTTCGCCACCATCATCGCCGTCATCAACGTGGTGCTGCTGACGGCGCTGTCCATGCTGTCAGCGGTGCTGTACAACATCGCCGCGACGCTCGTGGGCGGCATCGGCGTGACCCTCACGGACGACTAAAACCCGGCCATGTCCGCGGAATTCCCCGGAATTCCGCGGAGAAATGCCTCGATTTGAGATCGGGCCGGGATGTGCTGTAAAGTCATATCTCGGCCCGATGAGGCATCGGGGCGTATAGCTCAGGCGGTTAGAGCGCTTCGCTGATAACGAAGAGGTCCCAGGTTCAAGTCCTGGTACGCCCACGGAACCTGTACTGGTTCTACGGAGGAAAGTGAAGGTCCGTCCACGACGGAACCGGAACGGAGTGCGTGTGAAGAAGTTGCTGGTTATCGCAGCTACGGTCGCAGGCGTGTTCCTCTACAGAAAAGTACAGGAATCCGAAGCCCGGAAAGTTCTCTGGAGCAACTCAACCGACACGGTTGATTAGCCCGGAGCCTTGGGTCGGAAGCCGGAAAGCGGCAGCCGAACCTAGGGTATGATAGTCGGGTTGCTTCTTATGGGGGCATGGCGCAATTGGTAGCGCACCTGCTTTGCAAGCAGGGGGTTCGGGGTTCGAGTCCCCGTGCCTCCACCATAGGAAAAGTCCCGGATCGCGAAACGCGGTCCGGGACTTTTTTCATTCTTTCGGTTTGGCGTAGTCCGCCATCCCCTGCCAGTCGATGAACACATAAGGCTCATCGCCGAGCACCCAGGCATCGTGACCCGGCGGGATGACGCCGAAGTCGCCCGGCCCGAATTCCAGCTCCTCGCCGTCGTCCATAACCACTTTGATGCGACCGGAAATCGTGTAGCCGGTGTGGCTGGCCTGGCAGCTGTCCGTCTTGGCGATCGGTTTGACGTGATCGGACCATTTCCAGCCCGGCAGGAACGTGGCCCGGCCAACGGGGCCGGCCTCGAGATTGACGAGCTCCACCTGACCCATACCGTCGGCAACAGGACGTGTTTCTTCCGGATCGTCCAGGCTCTTGCGGATCATTGACGCCATGATGGTCTCCTTCTTCGATGATGGTGATACCGGAATGTGAGACCGCAGTTTAAGCGTGGCACCGCGGTATTCGCCGGTCAAGGATCAGCACCCTCAGGGCCATTGACATCCGCCCACTAGTGTTGGACCGTGACCTTTTTACTCGCCGCCGTTGGAGTACTGGGCGTGGCGTCCTCCGGACCCCTTATTGCCGCCACTCTCGGCGCCACGTCCGTCAGTGCACTCGCCATCGCCTTCTGGCGCAACGCGATCGGCTCCGTCGTCATGGCCGGTCCTGTGCTGGTGCGCGACGCACGCCAGTTCGGACGCGTGACCGGGGCTGAATTCCGATGGTCCCTCGCCGCTGCGGTGGCCCTGGCATTGCACTTTGCCTGCTTCATCAGCTCCCTGCAGCTGACGTCCGTCGCGGCCGCGACGGCACTCGTGTGCCTGCAATCGGGCTGGATCGCGGTGTTCCAGCTTTTCCGGGGCGTCCGGCACCGCTGGCCCGTGCTCGTGGGACTGGGAATCGCGTTCGGCGGCGTCGTGACCATCACCGGCTTTGATATGGGCACCTCGCCCGAGGCGCTCCTCGGCGATCTCCTGGCGGTGGCCGGCGGGGCCCTGGCGGGCATCTACACGCTCGCCGGAGGCAAAGCCCGGCAGAGCATGGGGACCGGCGTCTACACGACGCTCTGCTACGGCATGTGCGCCGCGATCGTGGCCGGCATGGCGCTGCTGGCCGGTCAGCCGCTGGCAGGGTTCGAGGCCGCCGGCTGGCTGGGGATTCTCGCTATCACCGTCTGCGCCCAGCTCGTGGGCCACACGGCGTTCAACCACCTGCTGGCGACGATGAGCCCGTTGCTCGTGTCCATGATCATCCTGCTGGAAATCCCGGGTGCGGCGCTCCTGGCTGCCGCATTCCTGGCAGAGACGCTCCCGGTCGGGACCTATGCGGGGCTGGCGATGATCCTGGTGGGACTCGCCGTCGTCGTCCTGGGGCAGCGGAGGTCGCGCACCGTCCGCGGCGGCGCAGTGGCACCGGGTGCGGAGGGACCCGGTACGGAGCGGCTGATAGAGCTCGGCACCGATTAGTCGCGGCACCAACCGACTGCGTGGCTACTGGCCGCCCCGTCGGGCCGGCTGGGCCGTGTTGACCGTGTGGATGGCGCGGAGAAGCTTGGCCGGGAAGTAGACGGAGAAGAACACCACCATGGGGGCTTTCAGCGCCATCTTCTTAACGTTGTGGGCCTTGTAGGTGCGGTCAAAGCGCGTCACGTAGTAGCGGTAGTCCCGGGGCGAGTCCTCCAGCCGCCGGGCCGACATCCCCGAGATCATCTGGGGCCAGTACTGGATCCTGAGGTCGTGGTCGGCCAGGTGCAGCGAGAGGTCGATGTCCTCGTGCATTTCGTCGCGTTCGTCCCGGCAGGTGTCGGCGCGGATGGTCTCCCAGGCCGAGCGGCGCAGGGCCATGTTGGAGCCGAAGAGGAAGTGGTACTGGTGTTTGGCGAGCCTGAGCATCAGCTGCCGCATTTTGTCGTCCGCCTTGAGCCCGAACCGGCGCATCGGCATGTCGTAATAGACTACGGGCCCGGTCGCCGCGTGGACCGACTCGTCCGCGAAGGCCTTCTGCACCTGCTCCACCCAGTCCGGCTCGAGCACGGAGTCAGCGTCGATGCGGCCGAGGATGTCGCCGGTGGCGTGGTCGAGGCCGAAATTGCGGGTCGGAATCAGCCCCTGGTCGCGGTCCTGGCTGAGCAGGATGATGGGACTTTCCGGATACTCCAGCTGCATCTGCCGCACGATCTGTGCCGTGCGGTCCTTGGACATGTTGTCCACCACGATGATTTCGTGGGCCGGCACCGACTGGTACACCGCGGCAATGAGGCACTGCCGGATAACGCTTTCCTCGTTGTAGGCCGGGATCACCACAGAAACAGCCGGCGGCGGAGCAGTAAGCAAGGCGTCCTGGGGTGATCTGTGCGGTGACATCACCACCAACTTAGCATCCGGGCCGCCGTCGAAACCGGGCTGCGGCGCGGCATGACGCGCCGGCGGGCCAGCCAGGCATGGCGCCCGGGCACGCAGGGCGGCAACAGCGGCCGGGCACAACAAAGGGAGGGCTCCCGCCGTGGCGGAATCCCTCCCTCGTCGGATCCGGTGTCTGACCCTGTACCTGCTCGGACCGGCGTTCCGGCCGGTACTACTGGCCGGGCTTGTTGGCGCCGTTGTTCAGGTTGGACGCGATGTTGCGGACGGCAGTCTTGGCATCGGTGGCAACCTTGGAAGCGGCTTTCGTCGCGTCGTCGGCCGCGTCCTTGGCAGCATCCGCAGCGTCGTCGGCCGCGTCAGCCGCGGTGTCGGCTGCCGCGTCCGCTGCGGCGACGGCGGCGGCACCGGCCTTATCGGCGGTGTCCTTGAGGGTCTCGCTGACACCCGAGGGCGCCGGGGCCGGCGTCACGGGCGTCGGAACCTTCCACGGGTCCTCCACCGGCTTGGATGCCCTCCAGGCAGCGACGCCGGCAGCTACCGCAGCGGCGAGGATGCCGAAGATGAGCAGCCCGCGGTGCTTGTGCTTGGGCTTCTGCGGCTTGCCGAGCTTGGCGCTGGCGGTCTTGGAGGCCTCGCTGGCGACAGCCTTGATGTTCTTGCCGGCGACATGGGCCTGCTCCTGGACGCTGCGGACCACACCGGAGTCGACAAGCTTCTGTGCCACGGCGTCCACGTGCGCCGGAGCGTTTTCCAGCGTGCGGTGGACAGCCTCCGAAGCGTGCCCGAGCTGGTCGGAGAGCCGGGGAAGGTATTCGACAACCACCCGGTCACGTGCGTTGGCGATCACCGGGGCCGCCTTGTCCACAGCTTCGTGCAGGCGCGGTGCTGCGCCCTCGGCGGCGTCGGTGATCTTGGGCGCAAGGTGGGCCAGGCTGTCCTGGAGGCGGGGGGTGACAGTGGCGACGCTGCCGGCCAGGGTGTGGGCGGCAGTCTTGAGCCCCTCCTGGATCTTGGGAGAAGCGGTGTCCAGTCCATACTGCAACCGGGGAACGGCCCAATTCACGGCCGCTTCAACCCGCGGGGCCGCCCAATCCTTGGCGGTGTCCACCCCGCTGCTGACTGTCTGCTCCAGATCACGGGCAATACGATCCGATTTCTTCACAACTACCTCCCGATTAATGTGACGGTCTGCTGTTAGCCTACGTGTCTAGGAACGCACCGGCTATTCTTCAGGCCGAATTCCAGTGGATTTCACCCAGCGCGGAACTGACTCCGGTGCCCCCGCCGCCCGGACCCGTCATGGAAGAATAGGGCCTATGACTGCCAACGCAACCGCTAAAGCCACCATCCACACGAGCCTCGGCGACATCGTCGTCAACCTCTTCGGCAACCACACGCCCAAGACCGTCGACAACTTCGTCGGGCTCGCCACCGGTGAGAAGGCCTGGACCCACCCCGAGACCGGCGAGGACAAGACGGGCACGCCGCTCTACGACGGCACCATCTTCCACCGCATCATCAAGGACTTCATGATCCAGGCCGGCGATCCCCTGGGCCGCGGCACCGGCGGACCGGGCTACCGGTTCGACGACGAAATCCACCCGGAGCTGACCTTCAACGAGCCGTACAAGCTGGCCATGGCCAACGCCGGCATCCAGATGGGCCGCGGCACCAACGGCTCGCAGTTCTTCATCACCACCGTCCCCACGGGATGGCTGCAGGGCAAGCACAGCATCTTCGGCGAAGTGGCCGATGAAGACTCCAAGAAGGTCGTCGACGCCATCGAAGGCGTCCGCACCGGCATGGGTGACCGCCCGGTCGAGGACGTCACCATCAACAGCATCGACATCGAAAAGCTCTAATCCCACACCATGAGCTACGGAGTTCCGGCGGCAGAGCCGTCCGCGGAGGTCCCGGTCTGCCCCAGGCACCCGGACCGGCCAGCCTATGTGCGCTGCCAGCGATGCGGGCGCCCTGCGTGCCCCGATTGCCAGCGGGCGGCCGCCGTCGGATTCCAATGCGTTGACTGCGTCAACGAAACCAAACGCACGACGCCGGCCGTCCGGACTGTCTATGGCGGCGCCGTCACGACCGGCAAACCCGTGGTCACCTTCACGATCATCGGCCTGTGCGCCCTTGTCTATGCGCTGCAGTGGATAGTCCCCAACGACGGCATCTACCAGCAACTGGCCTACGCCCCCGCCTTCACGGATACCGAGCCGTGGCGGATGCTCACCTCGGCATTCCTGCACTCGCAGGGATTCCTGCTTCACATCGTCCTGAACATGTATACGTTGTGGATTTTCGGCCAGATCCTTGAACCGCTGCTGGGCCACGCCCGCTTTCTGGTCATCTATCTGCTCTCGGCCGTCGGCGGATCGGCCGGCTTCCTCCTGCTGACCCCGGTTTATCCGGTGAACGGGCCGGTGGGCCTCGTGGGAGCCTCAGGCGCCATCTTCGGCCTGTTCGGCGCCCTGCTGGTGGTCCAGCGGCAACGCGGCGGCGATATCCGCCAACTTCTGGTGCTGATCGCCATCAACGGCGTCATCGGTTTCATGGTCCCCCAGATCGCGTGGCAGGCCCATCTCGGCGGCCTCGTCACCGGCGTACTAAGTGCCGCCGTCATCGCCTACACCCCTCGTGGCCCCCGGCAGACCCTGGTGCAGGTTCTTGGCCTGGCCGGCGTCTTGGTGCTGGTTATCGTCGCATCCGCCGTACGGATGGCCAGCGCCGCCTAGTTCGGCCTGCCCCCTCGCCGTCGGCGCGCACCCCGCCCTGCGCGTGCCTCTCCCTCTCCCTCGCCGTCGGCGGGCTTCTCCGTCCGGGGCTACTTCGACACGAAAACACTGCTCCCTGGCCCTTCATCGCCGCCTCAGTGCCGCAAAGCCGCCCCGGACGGCGCCCGACTTCCTCCCCTGCCCGCGGGAGCGCAACGGCAGTCCGCTTACCCGAGGGCAAACCGGCCCGGCCGTCGGTGGTTTCTGCTGCAGCGGGCGGAAGTTTTCCACAAGCGTTTTCCACAGTGTTAATAACTTACAGGCATGTAGTTCCGGGCGGCGTACCCGATCTGACCGCCACGACGGGCGATTTTCGACGTCGCCCGAGCCGACTTCGGTCGGATGTCCACACCTGTGGATAACTTCTGTGGGTTCTTCTGTTAGTAAGTGGACAACTTGGCGGTCTCGAAGTTCGTATCCAACGGGCACGACGCCGGCAGTGCCCCGCCATCAACCGTCTGACCGCTGCCGCAAGGAGAGTACCCCGCAGCGCCCGGTGGGGGGCGCGGTCAGGCGGGGCACGTTTCAACAAGGTTATTCACAGTGTTAATAACTCGGCACTCCCGGTACCGGGCGGGAAGTTTTCCGGCTCATGGCCCGTCAGCGGGGATTGCCACATGGTTTCCCCGACGTTTATCCCCAGCTGTGGATAACTTGTGGGTAGCGGGGTGTTACTAAGTGGATAACTCTCCGGCTGCCTCTGACGATGTCTGTGGAACCAGGGGTTGTACCGCGAACCGATCATCCAAGCATCAATCTTCGCTCGAAAACCCGAGGGTGGCACTTTTCCACAGGGAATCCACACTGTTAATAACTTACAGAGGTGTAATTCAGCCGAGGCCCGAGGCGGACCCGCCTGCCGGAAACCCGTTATTGGCCTCTGACCAGCGCTTTAACCTCTCAGGAGACTGGAAATGGTTGGAACTTATGAACATTGTGGATAAGTTTCCCCAGACTTGTGCACAGCTGTGGAAAAGCTCGGCAGGGGAACTGGTGTCCCTAACCAGGGCTGGTTTGGGCCTGGACCCATTCCACTTCATCGGCCAGCAGTTCCAGACTGGTCCCGGCCGGTTTGTATCCCAGATCCCGGGACGCAGTGGTGTCCAGGGTCATTGCTGTCCGCCACGGGTGCTGCCCGCGGTTGGACGTAGTCGGGACCAGCTCGATTGTTCCGCTCCATGCGAGTTGAGCAGCAATGGCCTGCACAATTTGCACCGCTGAAGGGGTGTCCGGATCGGCGGCGTTCAGGATGCGGGCCCCGGGGTGGGCCGCGAGAGTCTCGATCAGGGCGGCGGCATTGGCGGCTGCGCTGAGATGGTCGATAGTTTCCGGGTCGGCCAGCTCTATGGTCGGCTCTCCACGGAGCATGTGCTCAACGATGCCTTGTGTGCGGGCCTGTCGGGCCCAACGGCCGTGGACTTTCGAGGGTCGGATTACGGTCACCGGCAGGCCGGAGTCGAGTGCTGCAAGCTCAGCGGCGACCTTGCAGGGTGCGTATCCCTCCCGGCTGTAGGGGCTGACATCGTCTCCGGCCGGCGGAAGCGTAGGGGCGTCCTCGCAGATAGGCTGCTCAAACCGGGGAGACTCGTCACTGTTGACATGCCTGCCCGCCCTGTCGGCGTAGACAGCTCGGCTCGACACCAACACCGGGCAGGTCACTGACGCCATTACCGGAAGAATGGCCCTGACGTCTGCAGCCGTATATGCGGTGAGATCGACCAGCAGATCCGCACCGCCGCCTAGGAGCCCCTCAATTCCTGCGCTGTTGCTGCGCTCGATCTGGTGGAAGCGTACCCCTGCCTCCAAGAGCTCGACAGGCATTCGCGAACCATCGCGGCCTGTCACATCCACGTTCCACCCTGCTTTGGCGAGCCGCAACGCGGTCATGCCGCCCATGGCTCCCGTGCCGCCTAACAGAACCGCCCGCACTGTCTCCCCCTCGACCTCGAAACACGTCCACGCCAGCTAGCGCGCTTCGCGCTTCACAACTTATGGGCAGCGGTGCTAGTGCGGCCAGACTCCCGACGTTCCTCGCCGGTGGCTGTCCAGCAGATGGGTGTCGACCATGCCGATGGCTTCCATGAGCGCGAACATGGTGGTGGGTCCGACGAACGCGAAGCCCTTCTTCCGGAGCGCCTTGGACAATGCGATGGATTCGGCGGAGGTGGTGGGGATCTGGTCGAGGGAGCCGGGCCGGGGTGTGGCGGCCGGCTGGAAGGCCCAGACGAAGTCAACCAGGCCGCCGTCGTCCCTCAACGCCAGGGTGGCACGCGCATTGGTGATGGCCGCCTGGATCTTGAGCCGGTTCCGGACGATGCCGGCATCGAGCATGAGCCGTTCGACGTCGGCGTCGGTGAAGGAGGCCACGGTTTCCGGGTGGAAGTCCTTGAAAGCGGCACGGAACGCGGGACGCTTGCGCAGAATTGTCGCCCACGACAATCCGGCCTGGAACCCCTCGAGGCTGATGCGTTCGTAGAGGCCCTGTTCATCCCGGACGGGCATCCCCCACTCGGTGTCGTAGTACTCACGCAGCATCGGATCCACTGCGGCCCACGCAGGCCGCGCCAGTCCGTCGTCGCCAACAATTGAGCCGCTTACTGCCTGGGTCATCTCGAGTCCGGGGCGCGGGTCAGGAACGCCAGCGCGTGGTCATGAGGAACCCGATGATCGCGATTCCAAACCCGGCGACGATGTTCCACGAGCCCCACGCCTGGACCGGGAAGGCGCCCTCGGTGATGTAGAACGTGATGATCCACAGCAGCCCGATGATCATCAGGCCGAACATGACGGGCTTGAACCAGACCGGATTGGGCTTGTAGGCCGCAGCAGTAGTCTGCGGGGCCACAGTGTGAGTCCTCTTGCGCGGCTTCGAGACGGGCACTGATCCTCCTTGGCGGTCCGGAACAAAAGCGGCTTGATATCCTGCCGGAAAGGATCCGGGGCGGGCAGCATGCTCTTGGTCAAGTTCGAATTCTTTATCGCAGCCAATTCTAGCTGTAGTTCAGGCCACACCGGTGACCCCGCAATCGCCCACGAGGAGAACCCCGCAGTGCCGCAGTTGGAACAGGGATCCGGCCGGTCGGACCACCCGCGCGGGCCCGTTGTACGCAGCGCGCAGATCATCGGGGAGCTGCTCCTGACGGCCGGCGTCATTCTCCTGCTTTTCGTGGCGTGGCAGTTGTGGTGGACCAACGTGGATTCGGATTTCCGGCAGCGTGCCGCCGTCAGAACCTTTGCCCGCCAGAGTGCGCCGGTCGCGCCGGCGGCCACTCCCGCGGCGGAGTACGGGCCCGCGGCCGTAGCACCCGAACCGGCCGAGGGCGCGACGATCGGCATCCTGTACGTCCCCCGCTTCGGCGCCGGGTACATGCGTCCCGTTGTCCAGGGAACCACTCCGGCACTGCTGGACACCCTGGGAATCGGGCATTACGAAGGCACTGCCATGCCGGGGGCCGCGGGAAACTTCGCCGTGGCGGGCCACCGCCAGACCCACGGGGCAGTCCTGGACAATATCGACTCCCTGGTTCCGGGGGACCGAATCTACGTCCAGACCCGCGAGGGCTACTATGTCTACGTGTTCCGGAACAGCCAGATCGTCCTCCCCGCGCGGACGGACGTGCTGTTGCCGGTGCCGTCCCGGCCGGGAGCCGTGCCCACGGAGCGCTACCTGACCATGACCACCTGTAACCCGCGGTTCGGGTCCGGGGAACGCTTTGTCGCCTATGCCTTGCTGGAGAGCTGGCAGCCCGTCTCGGCGGGCCCGCCGGCTGAGATCGCTGCCCAGGCGGCCCGTGCGGCCGGGGAGGGCTAGAGTCACATGTATGGCTGGCTTTTCCGCCGCCTTCCGGGTCCACTGTGGTTCAGGATTGTGACGGCGCTGGTGCTTGCAGCCGGAGCACTGGTATTGATGGTTCAGTTCCTTTTTCCCTGGATGGCGCAGTTCACCCAGTTCACAGATTCTACGATCGGTTCAGCAAGGCACCCATGAGCACAACCAAGATCCTCGTCGTCGACAACTACGACAGCTTTGTCTACACCCTGGTGGGCTATCTCCAGGAGCTCGGCGCGGAGACCACCGTGGTCCGCAATGACGACGTCACTCTCGCCGAGGCCGTCGAAATGGCCGAGGCGCGCGACGGCGTCCTCATCTCGCCCGGCCCGGGGAATCCGGCCGAGGCCGGCGTCTGCATCGAGCTGATCAAGTGGTGCGGCAGCCACGACAAGCCCATGCTGGGTGTTTGCCTGGGCCACCAGGCGCTGGCGGAGGCGTACGGGGGAACCGTGACGCATGCGCCCGAGCTGATGCACGGCAAGACATCCCTGGTCGAACACCACGGGACCAGTGTGTTCGCGGGACTCCAGTCCCCTCTCACGGCCACCCGCTACCACTCACTGGCCGCTGTCCGCGAGACCATTCCCGAGGTCCTGGAGATCACCGCGGAAACGGCGTCCGGCGTGGTGATGGGCCTGCAGCACCGCACGGCGCCGCTGTGCGGTGTCCAGTTCCACCCGGAATCCGTCCTGACCGAGGGCGGCTACCAGATGCTGGGCAACTGGCTGGAGTCGCTGGGCATGGCTGGCGCCGCCGAGCGTGCCGCGGACCTGAGCCCGCTGATCAAGCACTGAAACTGATCAAGCACTGAATCTGATCCGGCACTGAATCTGATCGGGTACTGACCTGATCGGTCCCCGCCTACGGGAACAGCCCGTTCAGGACCGCGTCCTCTTTGGACCCGGTCTTGGACGGGCTCGGCGTGGGCGACGGCGAGGGGGCCGGTGCTGGTGCCGGTGCTTTGGCCACGGTCACGTTAATGGTGCTGCCCTGCTCAACCAGCGAATCCGCGGCGTCGCTCTGGCCCGTCACCTTGCCCGGAGTGACCTGCGAATTCTCCACCTCGGTGACGTTGATTTTCAGGCCCTGGGCCGTCAGGGCGGCCTCAGCCTCGGTCACCGGCAGCCCGATCAGCTGCGGCACCGCAACCTTTCCGGTGGACACCACGATTTCGACGGCGTCTCCGACGTCCACGAGCTGGCCCGGGGCCGGATTAGTGGTGATGACGATACCCACCGGGACGGTGGGGCTGTTGGACGTCTTGGTGGTCAGGGCACCCGTCAGCCCCTTCTGGTGCAGGAGATCGCGGGCTGCCGCCTCCGTGCGCCCGGGCAGGTCCGTCGGGATGGTGACGGCGCTGGGGCCCTCGGAGATGTTCAGGATGATGTCCGAGTTGGCGTCCACGGAGCTTCCCGACGACGGCACCGTACCAATGGCGGTGCCCTTCGGGATGGTCTCGTGCTGCAGCCGCTTCAGCTGCGGTTTGAATCCGGCGTTGTAGAGCTTCTGCAGCGCCTCTGACTCCGTCAGCGAGGTCACGGTGGGTACCAGGACCTTGGTTGCCTGCGGCGGGGCCTGGTTCATGAGGTTGTAAAGCCACAGGCCGCCCCCGGCCAGCACCAGCAGGGTCAGGACCACGAGGGTCGCGATCCACGTGCGCCGCCGCGACTTCTGCAGCGGCGTTCGTTCGCGTTCGGCCGGCAGCAGCAGGGGCAAGCTGCCGGTGTCCCCGGTGCCGTAAAGCTCGCTGCCGTCGGGTTCGGTGCCGTCGGACGCCTGCAGGTGGCCGTCGTCGGGCATCTCCTCGGCGGGCCGCAGCCGGCCGGTGGGCACGTCGTCGAGGAACTTGGCCCCGGTCAGCGAAAACGCGGCCGTGGGAGCCAAGGGGTCGTGCCGGGGTACGGCGTTGGTGGGATCGGTGGGAGCCTCGCTGGGCGCCGGCGCGGCCACGGAGACACCGCTTCGCGCGGCCCGCAGGGCGCGACGGAACGCGGCTGCGTCCTGGAAGCGGTCCGCACGGTTCTTTTGCAGGGCCTTCATCAGCACGCTGTCCAGCGCTGCCGACACCTCGGGATTGAGGCTGCTGGCCGGTTCCGGGATCTCACGGACGTGCTGGTAGGCCACGGAGACGGGGCTTTCGCCGATGAACGGCGGCCGGCCCGTCAGCATCTCATACAGAAGGCATCCGGCGGAGTACAAATCGCTCCGGGCATCGACGGCCTCACCGCGGGCCTGCTCCGGCGACAGGTACTGGGCGGTCCCCACGACGGCCTGCGTCTGCGTCATGGTGGCCGACGAGTCAGCCATGGCGCGGGCGATCCCGAAGTCCATCACCTTGACGCTGTTGGAGTCCGGGCAGAACATCACGTTGGCGGGCTTGATGTCGCGGTGCACGATCCCGGCCTTGTGGCTGTAGTCGAGCGCCGACAGCACACCCAGGGTGAAGTCGATGGCCTGATCGATGCTGACATCCTTGGCCCGGATCAGGTCCCGGATGGTCTTGCCGGACACGAATTCCATCACAATGTACGGCACCCGGACGCTGTCGTCGTGGTCACCGGGGACCGCGTGGTCCCCGGTGTCGAAGACAGCCACGATCGAGGGGTGGTTGAGCGCGGCGACCGCTTGGGCCTCGCGTTTGAACCGGGCCTGGAACTGCGGATCCCGGGCCAGGTCCGGGCGCAGCAGCTTGACGGCCACAGTGCGTCCCAGCCGGGTGTCGACACCGCGGAACACGTCTGCCATGCCGCCGCGGCCGATCAGCTCACCCAGCTCATAGCGTCCGCTGAGGACTCGCTGCGTGTTCACAGGGTGGTCCTCCCTGTGCGCCGGTGTGCGGGGTGTATTGGTCATGGCGGCTTACGGTGCTGACTTGGTAGGTGAAGGAGTGTCAGCCGGTGCCTTGGCCAGGTGGTAGGTCACCACGCTGCCGGCGGGAACTTTGCTGCCGGAAGCAGGGTCGGAGCTCACGAACGTTCCCGGATCCTGCTTCTTGTTCGTGGGATTCACGTCCGAACCCTTGGCCCAGCGCAGGCCGGCATCCTGGATGGCCTGCTGGACCTCGGCCTCGCTCGCGCCGGCGGAAATCGACGGTACGGCCACCATCTCCGGGCCCTTTGAGTAGCTCACGGTGATGGTCGTCCCGGGCTGGACCGGACCTGAGGGGTCGATGTTGGTGACTGTTCCCGGGGTCGCGTCATTGAACACTTCGACGCCGGTGACCTGCAGCCCCTTCCCGACCAATTCGCTACGGACGTCGCTGAACTGCCTGCCGAGGTAGGCATCCGGGATCAGGTTGATGGCAGCCGGGGTGGTCTCCGTGGGGGTGGCGGAGCTGGCGGTGGGGGTCGGCGTCTCGGAAGGTGACGCCGTCGACGCCGAGGGCGTGGGGCTGCCCGGCTTCGTGCTGCTGGACGTGGCGGCGGTCGTCGCCGGAGCCTTGGCGGGAAAGAGGCTGCCGGCCTGGCTGATGACGATACCGGCCAGGGCGAACACCACCAGCAGGATCAGGGCAATCAGCGGCCAGGTCCACGGGCTGCGTTTGCGGCGCTGCGGCTCCTCCTCCGGCTCCTCGTCGTATTCGTCCTCCTCCGGTGCCCAGCTGCGTTCGGCGGCCAGGGCATCGGCGCGGTTGAGCGCGTTGCGTGCGCCGTAGCCGCTGGCAGCCGCCGCACCGGCCGCGAGACCGGCCGCCGCTCCGGCACCGGCCGCGCCGACGACGGGCAGTGCGGAGGTCGCCGACGTCGACTTGTCCTGGGCGGCGCTGGCGCCCAGGACGCTGGTAGCGGCGGTGGGGACGTCGACCGGGGCCGTGATGGGGCCGGTTGCGGCGTCAAAAAGCAGCATTCCGGGAACTGCCGCGTGTGCTGCAGCAATGTCGCCGTTGCGGATCGCTTCCGCCGCTTCGGACAGCTTGATGGCATCCGCGGGGCGGTTCTTCGGGTCCTTGGCCAGCATGGACATCAGCAGGGCGCGGACCGGCCGCGGAAGCGTTTCGGGCAGCGGCGGCGGCGCGTCGTTGACCTGGGCCAGGGCGATGGCAATCTGCGATTCCCCGGAGAAGGGCCGGTGGCCGGTGAGGCATTCGTAGCCGATCACGCCGAGCGAGTAGATGTCCGAGGCGCCGGTGGCCGTCTGCCCCGTGGCCTGTTCCGGGGCCAGATACTGGGCGGTGCCCATCACCTGCCCGGTCTGGGTCAGCGGAACCTGGTCGGCCAGGCGGGCAATACCGAAGTCGGTGACCTTGACGCGGCCGTCCGGAGTGATGAGCAGGTTGCCCGGCTTGACGTCGCGGTGCACCAGGCCCTGGGCGTGGGCCACGGCGAGGGCACGCGCGGTCTGCGCCATGATCGAGAGGGTCCGGTCCGGGGAGAGCACCTGCTCGTGTTCGATGATGCTGCTCAGCGGCTGCCCCGGCACCAGTTCCATCACCAGGTAGGCCGAGCCCTCTTCCTCGCCGTAGTCGAAGACATTGGCGATGCCCACATGGTTCAGAAGCGCAGTATGGCGTGCCTCGGCGCGGAACCGCTGCAGGAACCCGGGATCGCCGGTGTATTCCTCCTTGAGCACCTTGATGGCGACGATGCGGCCAAGGATCAGGTCTTTGGCTTTCCAGACTTCTCCCATGCCGCCGATCGCAATGCGCGTGGTCAGCTGGAACCTGCCGCCGAGGGTGATTCCCGAAGTAGGCCTCACTTATTCAACACCGCCTCAAAAATCTTCTTCGCGTTCGGACTGGTTAGGTTTGCGCCGGTGGTGATGTCCACGCCTTCCATGACGATGGTGACAGCCACCTGCGGATCATTCGCCGGGGCAAACCCGGTGAACCAAGAGTTGTTCAGGCCGTTGCCGAGCTCCGCGGTGCCGGTCTTGCCGGCCACCTGGACACCGGGCACGGCCGCCCGCTTGGCGATGCCGTCGTCGACCACGCTGACCATCCACTCGTTGATCTGCCGCGCGATCTCCGGCGTCGTGGAGGTGCGCAGCGCCTGCGGCTTCGGTTCGCTGATGACCCGCAGGTCGGGAGCGCGCACGGTCTTGATCAGGTTCGGTTGCATCTGCACGCCGTCGTTGGCAATCGCCGCGGTCATTGTGTTGATCTGCAGCGGGGTGGCCCGGACATCGCGCTGGCCGATCGAGGACTGTGCCAGCCCGGCGTCGTCCAGCGGATCGCTCGGGAAGAAGCTCGGGGCGCTGTCCAGCTTCAGCTGGTCGCCGAAGTCCTGCCCGAAGCCGAACTTCGAGGCCTCGTCGCCGATGGCCTTCTGCCCCAGGTCCAGGGCGATGCTGGCGAACGGCGTGTTGCAGGACTGCTGCAGGGCAAACGCGAACGACGCCGTCGTGCGGGTATAGCAGTTGCCGCCGGCATAGTTGGGGAGCTTGTAGTCGATGCCGGGGAACGACATCTCCGCCGGGTTGGGCAGGGAGCTGTCCTTGTTGTACTTGCCCGATTTGAGCGCGGCCGAGGTGTCGATGAGCTTGAAGACCGATCCCGGAGCCAGCAGCTCGCCCGTGGGCCCGCTGACGTTCTGGTTCAGGTTGATCCCCGGGATCTGGTTCAGCTCGTTGTAGTTGGCCTGCTCGGCGGCCGCGTCCTGGGTGGCGATGAGATTCGGGTCGTAGGACGGTTTGGACACCATGGCCAGGATGGCGCCGGTCTTCGGGTTGGTCACCACGATGGAGCCGCGCTGGCCGTCCGGGATGAGGTCATAGGCCAACTTCTGGATCTGGGGGTCCAGGGTCAGCTCCACGGAGGCGCCCTTGGGCTGGTTGCCGAGGAACAACTGACCGACCCGGTCCAGGAACTGCTGGTCCGAGCTGCCGGCCAGGACGTCGTTCATCGATTTTTCGAGTCCGGTGAGGCCGTAGTTCTTCGAGAAGTATCCGGTCACGCCCGCGTAGAGTTCCGGCTGCGAGTAGGTCCGCTGGAACTTGCAGCTCTCCGTGGCAGGCACGGACTCCGCCACCGGGGTGCCGCCGACAATGATGGCGCCGCGGTCATTGCAGTAGTTCTGCAGGATGGCGCGCCGGTTCCAGGCGTTGGCCTTGAGCTCGTCGGCTCCGACCACCTGAACGTAGCTGAGCGCGCCGAAGATCAGCACGAACATCGCGATCGCGGCGATCCAGGAATTTCGGATGGCCTGGTTCATAGCTGCTTCACCGCCTCGGTGGGTGCGTCGGTACTGGTTCGGGGGACGGGGGCCTTGGCCGGCATTGCCGGGGCGTTCTTGTTGCCGGGCTCCTGGCCCGGCGGCAACGGCGTTGTGTCTACCGGTCCGCGCGCCGTGTGAGAGATCATGAGCAACAGGCCGACGATGATCCAGTTGGCCAGCAACGAGGACCCGCCGGCGGCCAGGAACGGCGTGGTGAGGCCGGTGAGCGGGATCAGGCGCGTGACGCCGCCGATCACCACGAAGCACTGCAGCGCGATCGCGAAGGAGAGCCCGGTCGCCAGCAGCTTGCCGAAGGCGTCGCGGGTGCCCAGTGCGGCCCGGAAGCCGCGGGTGAACAGCAGCAGGTACATCAGGACGATCGCAAAGACGCCGATAAGGCCGAGTTCCTCACCGAAGGAAGCGATGATCATGTCGCTGTTGGCGAAGGGGACAAGGTTGGGACGGCCCTGGCCCAGGCCGGTGCCGACCAGCCCGCCGTTGGCCATGCCGAACAGGCCCTCGACAATTTGCAGGCTGCCGCCGAATTGCCGGCCGTAGACCTCCTCGGTGAACGCGTTGAGCCAGCCGTCGATCCGCAGGGCGACGTGCGAGAACACCCGGGCGGCCACGAAGCCACCTACCACGATCAGGACCAGGCCGATGATGACCCAGCTGATGCGGCTGGTCGCGACGTAGATCATGACGAGGAACAGGCCGAAGAACAGGATCGAGGAGCCGAGGTCGCGCTGGAAGACCAACACGCCGATGCTCACCAGCCAGGCGGTGATCATGGGGCCCATGTCCTTGAACCGCGGGAACTGCACGGGGCCGATCTTGCGGCCCGCCAGCAGGATGAGGTCCCTGTTAGAGGACAGATACCCGGCAAAGAAGATCGCCAGCGTGATCTTGGCGATTTCACCCGGCTGGAAGGTCATGGAGCCGATCTTGATCCAGACGCTGGCGCCGAGGACCTCACCGGCCGAGATGCCGGGCACCAGCGGCAGGATGAGGAGCACGGCGCTGACGGCCAGGGAAATGTAGGTGAAACGGCGCAGGATGCGGTGGTCCTTGAGGAACCAGATCACCGCGATGGCGACTGCCATGGCCACCAGGGTCCAGCGCAACTGGTTGTTGCCGGTGTCCTCACCCACCCGGTCCAGCCGGTGGATCATGGCCAGGCCCAGCCCGTTGAGGGCGACCACCAGCGGAAGTATTACCGGATCGGCATATTTAGCCCGGATCCGCAGCACGACGTGGAATGCGAGGGCAGCGGCGGCCAGGAGGCCGGACTGGAACCAGAAGTCGGTGTCGAACGCTTTTTGGCGGTCCACGCCGACCAGGGCCTGGGCGCCGATTCCGACGGCGAGGGCCAGGAGGAGCAGGGCGAGTTCCACGTTGCGTCGCGGCTTGGGCACGGAGTCGATGGGCGTCATTTGGCCCCTTCGCAATTCGTTGTCGGGGTGGCGGACGGCGTCGGCTTGGCCGCTCCCGGTGCGGCGGTGGCACCGGGTGACGCCGTGGACCCCGGTGAGGCGGTGGCACCGGCTTTCGCCGTGGAGCCCGGTGTCGCCGTCGGCGACGGCGTGAGGCATTCATCGGCCGGGGCAGTGGTACCGGTCCGCTCAAGGTTCTTGACGATCCGCTGCGCGTCGTAGAGATCGCGGGCGGGCACGGTCTGGCGCACCCGCTGTTGCGAAAATTCGGGAAGATCGGACATCTTGATATCGGTCACCGCTTCGAGGGTGGAAAGCTGGATGGGCCCGAGCCGCTGCGAGACCCCATTGAAGATGGCGACGTGCTGATCGTGCTCGCCGATGTAGTAGCGGGTCTGGGTCCAGGCATAGCCGAGCCACAGTCCGACGGCCAGCAGCGCGACGATGGCGGCGGCAATGGACACGGTGAGCCACCGGCGCGGCCGCCCGGAGGGTTTGATTTCCTCGGCGTCCTCGCGGGCCTGTTCCGACTTGTGGGTCAGGACGGTGGCCGCGCGGCGGGCCACGGTGCGTCCTGCGATGGACGGGATGGACCCTGATTCGGCGGCTGCGGCGGCGGCTCCGACGAGTTCGTGGGGACGGCTGGCGAGTTCTTCGCGCAGGACTTCAGCCGAGAGATGTTCACCCAGATGCGGGTCGGTGGTGGTTTCGGGCTCCTTGGCGGCGTCCGCCGTGCCCGCCTCCTTGCCGTCGCCCGGGAATTTTGCGCCCGGCCCATCCTGGCTCAGGGACGCAGAAGCGGCGGTGGGGGCAGCAGCCGCGGACCGGCCAGCGGAACCGGTGGCGCCGGCGTCGTTCTTGTCCTTCGGCGCACCGGAGGACCTCGCCGCACCAAGGGTGCTACCGGCCGAGGACGCCGGCCCTGACCCCGAGCCCGGCCCCGATGCCGAAGCGGCGGCCGGTGCTGATGCCGTGGTGGTCCCCGGCAAGGGGACGACGTCGACGGCGGCGGTGCTGACGTCGTCGGGAGTCTGCTCGGCGATGTCCAGCATGACCACCGTGACGTTGTCCGGGGCGCCGGCCTCGAGGGTCAGCTCAACGAGGAGGTCGGCGCACTCCTTCAGGTCCTTCGTTTCGCGGACCGTCCGCTCCACGACGTGGCCGGCCACGTAGTTCAAACCGTCAGAGCACAGCAGCCAGCGTTCCCCGGGCTGGACGGCCAGGGTATCGAGGTCCAGTTCGGGGCTGGCGTCGACGTCGCCCAGCACGCGCATGAGGACGTTCTTGTGCGGATGCGATTCCGCCTCTTCCGGGCGGAGCCGGCCTTCGTCGATGAGCCGCTGGACAAACGTGTGGTCGACGCTGACCTGTTCGAACTCGTCGTTGCGCAGGCGGTAAGCGCGTGAGTCGCCGATATGGGCGAAGTGCAGCTTGCCCTCGGCGAGCAGCAGCGCCGTGACCGTGGTGCCCATCCCGGCGAGCTTGGGATTGATGTGCACCAGCTCGGACAGCAGGGAGTTGGCCGTCTGGATTTCGTCGGCGAGGACGGTGCCGGCGTCGCCGACGTATTCATCATGGTCAAGGTGGATCATGTCCAGGACGGTTGCCGCCGAGGCAACATCACCGCCGGCATGGCCGCCCATGCCGTCGGCAACGACGGCCAAATGCCGGCCGACGTACGCGGAGTCGTCGTTCTTGGCACGCACGCGGCCGACGTCGGAGCGCGCGGCGTAGCGCATGATGAGGGGCCGCTTCGGGGCGGTTGACTTGCCGTCGGCCCTGTCTGCGGGAGAATCCGGGGCAGCCACGGCTACGGCCTCAATTCAATGACCGTCTTGCCGATTCTCACGGGGACGCCCAGCTCCACCGGGAGTGCCCGGGTCAGCTGCTGGTCTGCCAGGTATGTGCCATTGGTGGAGCCGAGGTCCTCGATGAACCAGCGGCTGCCTTGTGGAAACAGGCGGGCGTGGCGGCCCGACGCATAGTCGTCTTCCAGGACGAGGGTGGCTTCCTGCGCCCGGCCCAGGAGGATCGGGCTTGCGGCCAGGGGGATGGTGGTGCCCTTGAGCGGGCCCTCGGTCACGACGAGCTGCCGGGCCTGCTGCTTGACGGGCGGGGGAGGGGGCTCGGCGAGGGACGGGTTCTTGCGTACCTGGCGAGCGGTGGGAGCTCCGGCCGCCGCCTTGCGGCCGATCATCAGATCGCGCCGCATGGCAGAGACGATGCCGAAGATCATCAGCCAGAGAAGAATAAGGAACCCGAAACGCAGGGCCGTGATGGTTAGTTCGCTCATGCGCGGCCGCCTGGGGTGGCGGGCAGTAGGCGGAAGATGATTTTGGTCCGTCCCATCGTGATCGTGGCGCCGTCAGTAAGCTCCGCGCTGCCCACGACCTTCTGGCCGTTGACATAACTGCCGTTCGTGGAGCCCAGATCGATTGCCTGGGCGGTGCCCGGCCCGGTCCGGATTTCCAGGTGGCGGCGCGAAACACCGGTGTCGTCAATGAGGATGTCCGCTTCCGAGGACCGTCCCAGGACGATCGATGGAGCGTTGAGAGAGTAGCGCTGGCCGTCGATGTCCAGCACGGGCTGAAGCTGCGAAGGCTGGCGGGCCGGAGCCGCCGGCACATTTCCGTGCACTCCCTGCCGGGACGGCACGGACGGTGCGGAGGCTTTCTCGGTCCGCGAAGCGATATCGAAACTTCCGGCGCGTTGTTCGTCGTCGCGGCGGAAGCTGATCCGGACCGGTCCCTGCAGGGTGTAGCCCTGACTGCGGACGTGGTTGATGACGACGTCGCACAGTTCTTCGGCCAGCGGCGTTCCCCATTCCTGGGCACGCCGGAAATCATCGCTGCTGAGAAGCACGTCAAACACATTGGGCGCCAGCGTGCGGCCCGCGGCGATGGTGATGGCCTTGTTGTCCACTTCGCTGCGGAGGCGGCTGGCGATTTCGACGGGCTCGACCTGGGCACGGGAACCGGTGGAGAAGACTCCGCGGACGGCCTTTTCGATGCCGCGCTCGACTTTGTCCAGCAATCCCATGGTCCCTCTCCTTTCCTGATGGCTGCGGGGCAGCGTTCGTTCCGGAACTCAGTTTCCAACGTTTGCGAGCCCGCTGTCCGCGGACACTCTTACATCAGATACTACTTGGACAGTCTGGGAATGCCCTCAATGGGCGACGCCGGCCGGGCGCCGGAAGAAGCCGGGAAAACGTCCTGACGTGCGCGGACATCACCGCGCCGCGGCCTGGCGTGCGGCCCTCGCGGGGTGGATTAACAGGTCTTGAACAGTGCGAAAAGCAGGCGTAGTGGCGGCCCTGCCGGCTCGATTAGTGTTTTCGCGCAGTTGTCCGTTATGCTTGATCTCGCTGCTTTTACGAGGCGGACGGTCCGGGAATCCGGTCCCTGCCAGGTGAAAGAAGTTGCGCGCGAGTGGCGGAACGGCAGACGCGCTGGCTTCAGGTGCCAGTGTCCGAAAGGGCGTGGGGGTTCAAATCCCCCCTCGCGCACGCAATGTAAAGAACCCCGGTCTTCGGACCGGGGTTCTTTTGTTTAACCCGCACCTCTCCCGTCATCTAACCGAGAGTTAACTTCACCGAAACGGGAAAGCGCGGATTCCTGAAACAACCGTTTCCTAGGGTCAGTGCCAGGCGGCCCCGCGGGGGCCGCTTTTCATCTGACCACCTCCCGATTTGGAGAAGTAGAATGACGGCTTTTGGTTCGGAATTGCGCCCCACCCGCCGGATGCTGCTGGCAGGGATATCGTCGGCGGCGCTCGTGGCCCTCACAGGCTGCGGTGGCGGGACCAATGCCGCAACCTCGCCGGCGAGCGGCACGGCCGAAGACCTTGGCACGCTGGAGGTCCAGTTGTCCTGGCTGAAGAACGCGGAATTCGCCGGTGAGTATTTTGCCGACAGCAAGGGCTATTACAAGGACGCGGGCTTCACGGCCGTCAACCTGATTGCCGGCGGCCCGGGCGGCGCTTCGGCAGAAACCATGGTTCTCTCCGGCAAAGCCCTGGTAGGCACGTCCTCGCCCGTGGGAGTGGCTCCCGTAGTGCTGAATGAGGGCGCGCCGTTAAAGATCATCGGCTCCACGTACCAGAAGAACCCATTCACCATCGTGTCCCTTGCCGGGAAGCCGATTACGGCTCCTGGAGACCTCGTCGGCAGGAAGATCGGGGTGCAGGCGGGCGTCAACGAGACGCTGTTTGATGCCCTCCTTGAGGTCAACAAGATTGATCCGTCCGCGGTCACGAAGGTTCCTGTACAGTACGACCCCCAGCCGTTGCTGAATGGTGACGTTGAAGGGTTCTTCGCGTACCTGACCAACGAGGTCCTGACCCTCGAGCTGGGGGGACACAAGACGGCCGTGCTGCCGTTCGCGGACAACGGCCTGCCCTTCATCGCTGAAAGCTTCGTGGTCACGGAAGATTCCATCCAGAACAAGCGGAAAGAATTGAAAGCCTTCCTGGTAGCCACCATCAAGGGCTGGAAAGACGCGTTGGCGGACCCGGCGGAATCAGCCAGGCTCGCGGTGGAGGTTTACGGCAAGGAACTCGGCCTCACCCTCGACAAGGAAAAGGCCCAAGCCGAGGCACAGAACAGCAAGCTCGTTGCCACTCAGGACACGAAGAGCAACGGACTGTTCTCGATTTCCAAAGAGCTCATGGACAGGAACATCGAGATCCTCAAGCTCGCCGGCTACGACACCACCGCCGAGAAGATCTTCGACACGAGCCTCCTCGAAGAGGTTTATGCCGAAAACCCGACCCTGAAGTAACCCGGCCCGGAGGTGAGCAGGACATATGACTGATCTAAGCACCGCCGCCGTCGCCCATGGCATGTTGTCCGGAACCGGGATTTCGCTCAGCCGGCTGGGCAAGAGCTTCAGCATGGGCCGCAGAAATGTCGTGGCGTTGGAAGATGCCAACCTGATGACCTCGAAGGGAACGTTCCTGTCCCTGCTGGGGCCCTCAGGATGCGGCAAATCGACCATTCTGCGAATACTGGCCGGCCTGGAAACTCCCACGGCCGGTCAGGTCACCGTGGACGGCCATACGCCGGCGGAGCTGCGAACCCGCCATGAGCTCGGTATCGCCTTCCAGGATCCGGCCCTCCTGCCATGGCGAAGCGTGGTCTCCAACATCCGCCTGCCTTTCGAAGTGGCGGGCTTGCCGGTTGACCATGCGATGGTGGACGAACTCGTGGGGCTGATCGGCCTCAGGGGGTTCGAAAAGGCCAAACCTGCGCAGCTCTCCGGCGGAATGCGGCAGCGGGTCTCCATTGCCAGGGCGCTGGCCCTCAAACCGTCGGTGCTCCTGTTGGACGAACCGTTCGGTGCCCTGGATGACATGACGCGCCAGCGGCTCAACCTTGAACTGCTGCGGATCTGGACAGAGAAGCCGGCCACCACCCTCATGGTCACGCATGGCATCGCGGAGGCGATGTTTCTCTCCGACGTCGTGGCCGTCATGAGTGCACGGCCCGGCAGGATCAAGGAGGTCATCACCGTTGACCTGCCCAGGCCAAGGACGCCGGAGATGATGAGGACGCCGGAGTTCCATGCCCTGTGCGACAGGGCGTCGGATCTGCTGTTTGGTGACGCCGGAGCGGCGCTTGGGGAAGGGGCGTCCATTGACGAGGACTGACGCGAAGACAGCGACAACCTCCCGGCCGCTCCCGCAGTGGGCGGCGGCCGGGATCGGCGTGGCTGCCACGGTTGCGGTCTGGTGGCTGGCCGCCGGAACTGTGCTGGCCGGCGTGGGAGCCGCAGCCGACGGTTCGGGCGGCGCCGTGCCCACACCGGCCGCGGTTCTCGGCCAACTGGCGAGGGACGGCATCGGCTTCTACTGGCCCAACCTTGTCGTCACGGTCACGGAGGCCTCCACAGGCTATTTCTGGGGCAACGTTGCAGCCCTCCTGCTCGCCGGCAGCGTACTTGTGATGCCGGGTCTTGAACGGCTGGTCACCCAACTGGCCGTCATCAGCTACTGCCTGCCGATTGTGGCTATCGGACCGCTGGCGTTCATCGTGATTGGATCCCCGGCGCGCGGCCAAGCATCGGGAACGGCAGTGCTGCTGGCCGGCATCTCCGTCTTCTTCACTACCGTGGTGGGAGCCCTGTCGGCGCTTAGGAGCGCAGACAAGTCAAGCCTGGATGTCGTTACCGTCTACGGCGGCGGCCGGTTCCAGCAGTTGATCAAGGTGCAGCTCATTTCGGCGCTGCCGGGGATCCTTAATGCGCTCAAGATCGCCGTTCCAGCCGCCGTGCTGGGCGCGATCCTGGGCGAATATGTGGGCGGGGTGGACCGCGGGGTCGGCCCTGCGCTGGTCAATGCGCAACAGAACCTGGAAATTTCCCGGGCCTGGGGGGTGGCGCTGGTCGCCGGGCTCCTGGCCGGCGCGGGCTACGTCGTCTTTGCCGTCATCGCAAGGTTCGTCGCGCCTTGGTCTGCAGGACACCGGGGGGCCGCACGATGAGGACCCGGGCACCGGGCCTCGCCGCCTTCAAAAGCCTCATTCGCGCAGTCCTGGGGTTGCTCGTCTCGCTGTCAATGGTGCTGCTGCTGTGGGTGGCGCTGCTGAAACTCTTCAACATCTCGCCTTACGTGGGCAAGGGCCCACTGGATGTCTTCAACTACCTCTTTACCGCTCCGGCATCAGCCGGCAACCGGCAGGCCGTCCTGCAGAACCTCGGCCAGACCATGATTGACGCCTTTTTCGGGTTTGCCGCCGGGATGGTGGGGGCTGTGGCGGTCGCTGGTGTTTTCGTCCTCTTCCGCGGGGTGGAGCAGGCTTTGATGCCGGTCGCCATGCTGCTGCGGTCCGTGCCGCTGGTCGCCTTAGCGCCCATCATCATCCTCATTTTCGGACGGCAGGAACCGGCCGTGGCCGCCATCGGCGGGATCGTGGTGCTGTTTCCAGCCCTCGTGACAATCGTCTTCGGGCTTCGCTCCGCATCGCCGGCAATGCTGGAGGTCATTGACGTCTACGGCGGCTCCCGGTGGACAGCCCTCATGAAGGTGGCTTTGCCCGCATCCCTCCCGGCCTTCTTCACCGCCGTCAAAGTCTCCGTTCCGGGAGCGGTCACGGGGGCGCTGCTCGCCGAATGGCTAGCCACCGGCAACGGGATCGGTTACGCGATCATCTCTGCCGTCTCGCGTGCCAGGAACAACGAGGTCTGGGCGTCGGTTGTGGTGATCACGCTGGTTTCGATCATCCTGTACTCGATCGTGGCGCTCCTCGAAGACGCCATGCTGAGGAGGTCCGGGCAGGGGGCGGCGACGGCGGCCTGACCGCCGGCCCGCTACGCCGTCCGGAGCGCCCCGAGTCCGGCCATGAGGGCCTCGAGCCCCAGGCTGAAGGCGACGTCGGCCGGCTTGTCCTGGCTTTCCTCGGCCAGGAGTTCGACGGCGGAGGTGAAATAGGGGGTGGACGCGGCCATGCTGCCCGAATCGAAGATGTCCGCCGGTGCCGTGACGTCGTAGGCCGACCCGAAGATGAAGGACTCCAGGGCAACGATGGCCGGGATGATCCGTCCCTGCGGGAACCCGGCGCGGTGGAAGCCCGCGCTGACGGCCTCGTACATCGCCAGCGTCTTGGGGGCATCGGCCACGGGCAGGACGGCGATGACGGGAATCAGCGGCGTGTGCTTGGAGAAAACGTCACGGTAGCTCCAGGCCCAGTCCCGCACAGCCTGCTCCCAGGGCCCGGACTCGAAGGCGGCGACGTCCACGAATGAGGTCAGGTGGTCCTGGACCAGGACCAGCACATCCCGCTTGGAGGAGACGTGGTTGTACAGCGCGGAGGGCGCCACGTTGAGGGTCCGCGCCAGGGCGGCCATGGTGAAGCCGTCGTACCCGCTCTTGCCGATCAGTTGCAGGGCTGCCGCCGTGATGCCGGCCTGGTCCAGCACGGCCGCAGCCGGCCGGCCCACGCGGCGGCGCGGCTTGGCGGGCGGGCCTTGCGGATCGGCAGGGGCGCTGGTTGTTGCCGTCATTCCGGGCCTTTCGTCTGGCTCTGCGGGCCGGTTCGTTGGTTCTTCCATTCTGCCCCAACTTTACGGCCGGAATTCTTTCCTAAAGGCTCTTCCCCGATGCGGCGGGAAGGTCTATCATTCTAAATGAACGGCATTCATTTAGTGGTCCGCATCACTCAAGCGGCCACGGAGAGGACACCATGCTGGAACTTGATCGCGACGTCGTCATCGTCGGAGCGGGCCCCTCCGGGCTCACGGCAGCCCGGGAACTGAAGAAGGCCGGCCTGAGCGTCGCCGTGCTCGAGGCACGCGACCGCGTGGGCGGCCGGACCTGGACCGACACCGTTGACGGGGCCGTGCTCGAAATCGGCGGACAGTGGGTTTCGCCGGACCAGACGGCGCTCCTGGCCCTCCTGGAGGACCTTGGACTTCAGACCTTTTCCCGCTACCGGGAGGGCAAGTCCGTCTACATCGGCGCGGACGGCAAGCGCACGCTGTACACGGGCGAGACCTTCCCCGTCAGCGAAACCACCGCCGCCGAAATGGACAAGCTCACGGCCCTGCTGGACTCGCTCGCCGCGGAGATCGGCGCCGAGGAGCCGTGGGCCCACCCCAAGGCGCGCGAGCTGGACACCATTTCCTTCCACCACTGGCTGCGGCAGAATTCGGCAGATGAGGAAGCCTGCAACAACATCGGCCTGTTCATCGCCGGCGGCATGCTCACCAAGCCGGCCCACGCCTTCTCCGCCCTGCAGGCAGTCCTGATGGCCGCCTCCGCCGGGTCCTTCACCAACCTCACGGATGAAGACTTCATCCTGGACAAGCGGGTTATCGGCGGGATGCAGCAGGTGTCGCTGCTGCAGGCAGCCGAACTCGGCGACGACGTCGTCCTCGACAGCCCGGTCCGCACCATCCGGTGGGCCGAAGACGCGAGCGGCGCGCACCGCGTCACCGCCGTCTCCGAACGGGCGGTCGTGAACGCCCGCTTCGTCATCATGGCCGTGCCGCCGAACCTTTACTCCCGGGTCTCCTTCGACCCGCCGCTGCCCCGCCGGCAGCACCAGATGCACCAGCACCAGTCGCTCGGCCTGGTCATCAAGGTCCACGCCGTCTACAGCACGCCGTTCTGGCGCGAGGACGGGCTCTCCGGAACAGCGTTCGGCGCCGGCGCGCTCGTGCAGGAGGTCTACGACAACACCAACCACGAAGATCCGCGCGGCACGCTGGTCGGGTTCGTCTCGGACGAAAAGGCCGACGCCATGTTCGAACTCAGCGCCGAGGACCGCCGCCGCGCGATCCTCGAATCGATCGCCTCCTTCCTTGGGCCGAAGGCGCTCGAGCCCGAGGTCTACTTCGAATCCGACTGGGGTTCGGAGGAATGGACCCGAGGCGCCTACGCCGCCAGTTACGACCTCGGCGGCCTGCACCGGTACGGCCAGGACCAGCTGAAGCCGGTCGGCCCCATCTACTGGTCCTCCTCGGACCTTGCCGCCGAGGGCTACCAGCACGTCGACGGTGCCGTCCGGATGGGCCAGGCGACGGCGGCCCGGATCGTCGCCGCGGCGGACCGGGCGTCCGTCGCCCCCTAGAAAAACCAGTCAGCAATAGCCCGGCAGTTCAGGGCAACGAAGAAAGGACGATGGCCAGATGCGTTACGTAGTGGGGTACTCAGCCGATGCCAGGGGCCATGATGCGGTCAATCTGGCCATCGCCCTCGCCCGCGGCCGAGGGGCCAGCCTTGACCTTGTGGTGGCGGTTCCCGAGGTACAGCAGTTCGGGGCCGCCCACGCACCCAGAGTCGGATTCGAAAGCGTTCTCCACGAACAGGCCCAGGAGTGGCTCGACGAGGCCAGGGCCCTGGTTCCCGCCGACGTCCCGGCCGCGGTCCACATCCGCACCGGCGACTCCGACGCCCACGCGCTGATTCAGGCCGCGGAGGAACTGGGCGCCGACCTGCTCATCATCGGCGCGGCCAACAACGGACTCTTCAAACGGTTCACCATCGGGTCTGTGGCCAGCGCCCTGCTTCACGCCTCCACTGTTCCGGTGGCGCTGGCGCCCCATGGCTACCACCGCCGGGACGCGCTGACCCGGATCAGCTGCGGGCTCGGCACCCGGGCGGGCGCCGAGAAGCTGCTCGACTTCGCCCTCGGCATGGCGACCAACCGCGAGGTTCCGCTGCGGGTCGTCTCACTTCTGGCGCTCGACGGCGGCGCCGAGGCCGACGCCGAAAAGGCCGCCGCGGCGGCCCGGGAATATGCCGAGAAACACCTCGCCGCGGCCCTCCCGGCCGGCGGCCCGGAGAAGGGTGAACCGGAGGTCCGGGCGGAAGCGAAGACGGAGGTCGTCGTCGCCCATGGCCGCAGTATCGAGGAAGCGGTGGACCGGCTGGACTGGGAGGACGGCGAGGTCCTGCTGATCGGGTCCAGCCGCCTTGCCAAGAGCCGGTCCATCTTCCTCGGCAGCACCGCCAACCGCATTCTGCGCGCACTGCCGGTGCCGATGATCGTCGTCCCCAGCGACTATGAACTCAAGCAGCTGACCGATTCCACGTCGGCTGACACTTCCCGAGAGGCACAGAAATGAGCACCGAACGCGCGATGCCGAAGGCGTCGCCCTCCGGACAACAGGCCGGACAGCACACCGGCGAGAAACACGGGCTGAGCGAGAAGGGCCTGAAGGCCGGATCGGTGGGGCTGATTGGCGCCGTCGTCATCGGCATCTCCTGCATCGCACCCGCCTACACCCTCACGGCGGCTCTCGGCCCCACGGTTTCCGAGGTCGGCGTGCAGCTGCCTGCGGTCTTCCTGGTGGGCTTCATTCCCATGCTGCTGGTGGCGCTCGGCTACCGCGAGCTGAACAACGCGATGCCCGACGCCGGCACCTCCTTCACGTGGGCGTCCCGGGCCTTCGGCCCGTGGCTTGGCTGGATGGGGGGCTGGGGGCTGATCGCGGCGACCATCATTGTGCTCTCCAACCTGGCCGCCGTCGCGGTGGACTTCTTCTACCTGATGCTGGCGCAGCTGTTCGGGAAGCCGGAGCTCGCCGACCTCACCACCAACCTGCCCCTGAACATCGCCACGACGCTGGTGTTCATAGCCCTTGCGTGCTGGATCTCCTACCGCGGCATGGAAACCACCAAGTCGGTCCAGTACGTGCTGGTCGGCTTCCAGATGCTGGTCCTGGGCTGGTTTGCCGTCGCGGCCTTCAGCCATGTGGCCAACGGAACGGCCTTTGACGCCACCGCCATCCAGCCGGAGTGGTTCAACCCGTTCGCCGTGGAGTCGTTCTCGGCCTTCGCGGCCGGCGTTTCACTGTCCATCTTCATCTACTGGGGCTGGGACGTCACGCTGACCATGAACGAGGAGACCAAGAATCCGGAAAAGACCCCCGGCCGTGCCGCCACCGTCACGGTGCTGGTCATTGTGATCATCTACATGACGGTCGCCCTGGCCACCCTTGCCTACGCCGGGATCGGCACCACCGGGCTCGGGGCCGGGAACCCGGAGAACCAGGGCAGCATTTTCGCCGTCCTTGCCGGCCCGGTGATGGGTCCGTTCGCGATCCTGATGTCCCTGGCCATCCTCAGCAGCTCGGCGGCGTCCCTGCAGTCCACCTTCGTCTCGCCGGCACGCACGCTGCTGTCCATGGGCCACTACAAGGCGCTCCCGGCACAGTTCAGTCGGATCAGCCCCACGCACAAGTCACCGAGCTACGCCACGATCGCCTCGGCCGTCGCGGCCGCTGCGTTCTATGTCATCACCCGCACGACCTCGGAGAACGCGCTGTGGGACACCATCACCGCACTGGGCATGATGATCTGCTTCTACTACGGCATCACCGCCCTGGCCTGCGTCTGGTTCTTCCGTGCCGAGGCATTCAGCGGCGCGCGGGCCTTCTTCTTCAAGTTCCTGGCACCCCTGCTCGGCGGCGTCATGCTGCTGGTCATGTTCTTCAAGACGGCCTATGACTCCATGGATCCGGCCTATGGTTCCGGCTCTTCGGTTGGCGGCCTGGGCCTGGTGTTCATCCTCGGCATGGGCGTCATCCTGCTGGGCGTGGTGATCATGTTGGTGATGGCCAAGATGCGCCCCGAGTTCTTCAAGGGCAAGGTTCTCTCCCGCGGAGCCTGAACCCGCGGTGCGTTTCGGGAGGGTCCCCGTCCGCCAGGCAGTGGAAAGTAAGCACGCTTACTAATAGGCTGTCCGGAGGGGGACCTTCCTCCGTTGGAACGAGAACGAGGTGAGAGCATGTCGGATGCCGAAAGCATCAGCAAAGTCACGGACATCATCAACGATTCGCACATCGGAATGTTCACCACCATCAACGAATCCGGTGCACTCGTCAGCCGGCCGCTGGCCGTCCAGGAAGTCATGGACGACGGCGACATGTGGTTTTTCACATCGGCAGGCACGTCGCAGGTGGCCCACGTCCGCGCCAATCCGGCGGTGAACGTATCCTTCGGCAGGCGCACCGAGTGGGTCTCGGTGGCCGGTACGGCCGAAGTGGTGAACGACCGGCAGCAGATCCATGACAGATGGAACCAGGTGGTGGAGGCCTGGTTCCCGGACGGCCCGGACACCCCGGGCGTGGTGCTGCTGCGCGTCGACTCGGACTCCGCCGAGTACTGGACCAGCCCGGGCGGCACGGCGGCCACGGTACTGCAGTGGATCAAGTCGAAAGTCACCAGCAGCCGGATGAGTGTCGGCGAAAGTGGAACTGTCGAGTTGTAGCTAGTCGATGATCTTCAGGCCGGTGCCCCAGTTGAAGTTGGGGTACGCGGGGTTGACCTGCAGCGCCATGACCAGCAGCATGAACCCCTCGAGTTCACGGGCATGGCGCAGGCTGCCCACGTGGATCGGACGCAATCCGGCCGCCGCGGCGAACGCTGCGACTTCGTTGCGGGCCTGTTCGGAGTCCGAGGCGATGAAGACATCCAGCGGCATGCCGCCGGTGGTCCCGGCGGCCAGTGTTCCGGCGAAGGTCGTGTTGAAGGCTTTCACCACCCGTGCGCCCGGCAACAGCGCGGCGATTTCTTCGGCGGCCGATGTCTCAGGGCCGACCACGAGCGAGTCAAAGGTCTCCGTGTCGATCGGATTGCTGATCTCCACCACGGTCTTGCCGCTGAGCGTGTCGCCGAAGTGCATGGCCACCTCCTTGGCCGGGCCGAAGTAGAGGGCCAGGACGACGATATCGCCGTCGGGAACCTCGCTCAGGCCGCCGGAGGTGCAGGTGCCGCCAAGTTCAGCAGCGAGCTTGGCGGCATTTTCCGGCGTCCGGTCCAGCACCTGGACAGACCGTCCGGCGGCGACGGCGCGGGTGCCGATCGCCCGGGCCATGTTGCCGCTGCCGATGATCGTGATGTCAGTCATGGTGGTTCCTTCCAAGGTTGCCGGGGCCTGCCCGGGGCATTGCGGGAATCAGTGGTGGGCGTGGTCCGGTCCGGACAGCGCCGCGGGGCTGACGCCGGCCGCGCGTTCGGCGGCGGTCAGGGCATGTTCCAGCCGTTCCACGGCTGGGGCGTAGGCGGGGTCGGCAGAGGTTCGGACCGTACCGCCGAATCCCTCGGCGGCCTTGATGGCCCGGATCAGGGCGGCCGTTTCCGGCTGCCGGGGATCGCTCATCGCCGGGTAGTCAATCGAATAGCGCGGATCGAGTTCGTAGCGCTGCCACCTGGCCAGGGCGCTGCGGTGCCGCTCGGCCGCGGCCTCGTTCAAGACCCGGGTGGTCCGGGCCGTCCGGCGTGCCGCCTGCCGGCCAAGCAGCCGCGGTGTTGCCGCCCAGGCCGCCAGTCCTGTCCCGGCCGCCAGGATCCCGAGTGCCAGCCCGGCCCACGGCCACGTGAATGAGGCAAGGACGACGCCGGGCACCACCACGGCAAGGCCGGCAAAAACGTCCCAGAAGGCGCCGTCCGCGCCTTCCGACACGCCGTCGTCGTCAGCCACCAGGTGCTTGCGGGCAAAGAAGGCCGAAACGAACGCCGCACCCGCCACCACAACGGCGAGGGCCAGGAACTGCCAGAACGCGAGGGCACCGGACTGTGAGAGCGACGTCATTGCACACCTCCGGCGGAACCGTCCCGGGCGGCCGCTGTTCCGCTAGTTCCATTGGAATCCCTTGCGGCCGGGCCGTCAATGGCAGCCGCGCCGGCCGCGTCGTGGTTCCGTCTCGGATGCCCGCGGCGTAGCCTTGGGGCCATGCGACTGAAAATGTGCAGCATCCACGTCAAGGATCCGGCCTCGGCCCACGAGTTCTACACCGGCGTTTTGGGCTTCGACACGCTGATGGCAATGCCGGAACACAACCTCTACATCATCAAGGATCCGGACGGTGCCGGCGGCGCCGGACTGCTGCTGGAGCCCAGCGACAACCCGATCGGCGCGGCCTACATGAACGCCTGCCATGACGCCGGTTTGCCGGCGATCGTGTTCGGCGTGCCCGACGTGCGGGCCGAATATGAGCGGCTGGCCGCCAAGGGTGTCATGTTCCAGGGGGAACCGTCCGAGGGGCCCGCCGGGACCAGCGTGGTGCTCGATGACGGGTGCGGGAACTTCGTCCAGCTGCACCAGGACTAACGGGCCGGGCGTCGGGCACCCGGCGCGCGGCGTCGTCCCTGCCCAGTAAGCTCGATGCGTGATTACCGGCGAAATCAAGTCCCAAGTCGACAAGGTCTGGAATACGTTCTGGAGCGGTGGCATCTCCAACCCGCTGGAGGTGATTGAGCAAATCACCTATCTGCTCTTCCTCAAGAGGCTGGATGAGCGCCATATCCTGCAGGAGAAGAAGGCCAATCTCTTGGGTCAGCCGATGGAGGACGCCGTCTTCCCCGCGGGGAACGATCCGAAAGGCCGGCCGTACGCCGACCTGCGCTGGAGCCGGTTCAAGAATTTCGCCAAGGACGAGATGTTCACCGTGTTCTCGGAGTCTGTCTTCCCGTTCCTCCGCAATGAGCTGCCCAAGATGGCCAATGGTGAGGAGTCCACCTACAGCCACCACATGCGGGATGCCCAGTTCAAGATCCCCAACGCCGGTGTTCTGCAGCAGGTGGTCGATGTCATCGACGGCATCAACATGGACGGCCGGGACACCAAGGGCGATCTCTACGAGTACATGCTGTCCAAGCTGGCGTCGGCCGGCACCAACGGTCAGTTCCGCACGCCGCGGCACATCATCGACCTCATGGTGGACATGACGGCGCCCAAGCCGTTGGAAGCGATCTGCGATCCGGCGTCCGGCACCTGTGGTTTCCTGGTCCAGGCGGGGGAGCACCTGCGCAAGAACCATCCGACGCTGCTGACCCATGCGGAGTCGAACAAGTTCTTCCACAATGACCAGTTCCACGGCTTCGACTTCGACAACACCATGCTCCGGATCGGCTCCATGAACATGCTGCTGCACGGCGTGGAGAACCCGGACATCGCCCACCGCGACTCCCTCGCCAACCTGCACAGCAGCGAGGAGGAGAAGTACGACGTCATCCTCGCCAACCCGCCGTTCGCGGGCAGCCTGGATTACGACAACGTGGCCAAGGACCTGCTGGCCCTGGTGAAGACGAAGAAGACCGAGCTGCTGTTCCTGGCGCTGTTTATCCGTCTCCTGAAGAACGGCGGCCGTGCCGCGGTGGTTGTCCCCGACGGCGTGCTATTCGGCTCCAGCAAGGCTCACAAGGAACTGCGGAAGATGATCGTCGAGGGCCACAAGCTCGACGCCGTGGTCAAGCTCCCGTCCGGGGTCTTCAAGCCCTATGCCGGAGTGTCCACCGCCATCCTGTTCTTCACCAAGACCAACTCCGGCGGCACGGACAACGTCTGGTTCTACGACGTCCGCTCGGACGGCTTCTCGCTGGACGACAAGCGCACCCCGCTCGGCTCGTCCGACCTCCCCGATGTCCTCACCCGCTGGAAGGAACGCACGACGTCGGAACTCACCCGGGCGCGGACGGAGCAGTCGTTCTGTGTGTCGCTGGCGGAGATCTCGGCGAATGACTACGACCTGTCCCTGAATCGGTATCGGGAGATCGAGCACGAAGTCGTCGATCATGCGGCACCGACGGACATTCTTGCAGCACTGGACGCGCTTGAAGGCGAGATTACACAGGGGATGGCTGAACTGCGGGAGCTGCTGAAGTGAAGAAGGTTCGGCTTGGCGACGTAGCAGCGATTGAGCGCAAGGGAATAAGCCCGGACGAGATCTCGGACGGAACGACGTATGTGGGGCTCGAGAACATCATGTCGGGAGGCAGGTTCGTTGGAGTCGCTCCCGTCTCCAACGGGGAGCTGGCAAGCACGAAATTCAAATTTGAAGACGAACACATCCTCTACGGCAAGCTTCGGCCCTATCTTGCCAAAATTGCGGTGCCGACATTTGCGGGAATCTGCAGTACCGATATTTTGCCGATACGAGTCGGCGCACATGCCGACAGGATGTATGTCACGCACTACCTGCGTCAGCAGGAAGTAGTAGATCAAGTCAATTCCATGGCGACAGGAGCAAACCTCCCCCGTATAAGTCCCAAGTCTTTGGAATCTGTCGAACTGCCTCTCCCGCCGCTCGACGAGCAGCGCCGCATCGCGGCGATCCTGGACAAGGCCGACGCGCTGCGCATCAAACGCCGCCAAGCCCTCGCCCACCTGGACACCCTCACCCAGTCGATCTTCCACTCCATGTTCGGCGAACCTCCCACTTCATGGCGGGAGACAGCCATCGAGGATCTGGTAGACAAAGGCGACGGATCAATCCGGACTGGCCCGTTTGGCAGCCAACTTCTGACAAGTGAGTTCACTGACAAGGGTGTGGCTGTTCTTGGAATCGACAACGCCGTCTCCAACGAGTTCGCCTGGCGCGAGAGGCGCTTCATCTCCTTCGAAAAATACAGCGCGCTCAAACGTTACACGGTGAAACCCGGCGATCTACTCGTCACCATCATGGGCACTCTAGGCCGTTGCGCAGTCGTGCCCGCCGACATTCCCTTGGCAATCAACACAAAGCATCTATGCTGCATCACAGTGGATCCGGCGCAGGTCATTCCGGAATGGCTACATGCGTACTTCCTTAGATCTGACTCTGCGGCGGTGTATCTGAGGCAAACGACTAAAGGCGCAATAATGGGCGGCCTCAATATGGGCATCATCAAAAAAATGCCGGTGAAACTTCCTCCGCTAGAACTCCAACAGACTTTCGCAGCCCGCGTTGCCGCCGTCGAACGCTTGAAGGAAACCCACCGCAAGCATCTCAGCGAACTGGACATGCTCTTCGCCTCCCTCCAGCACCGCGCGTTCAAAGGAGAACTGTGATGACCGAGGCTCCTGAGCAGGACGGCATCCCCAAATGGCACGGGTTCATGACTCCCATCCTCCGGGTCCTGTCAGATGGGCAAGCCCGTACCCGGACAGAGCTCACCAAACAGGCGATGGACGCTGCGAGACTGCCCGAGGAACTGCGCGCGGTTCGCCTGGGTTCGGGAGGCCTCAAGGCAAAAGGACGCGTGGGCTGGGCGATCTCGCACCTGATCGCTGCCACCGCCCTAGCCCGGCCGGATAACGCCCTCTACGTCATTACTGACGTTGGGCATCAACTCCTGACAAGGTATCCCGATGGTTTGGCGCAGGCGCAGTTGCGCGAAGTGGAGGCCTACCGTCGGCATCAGGCAGAAGTGCGGGCCGCGCGTCGAGAGACTTCCCCGTCGCCGGAAATCGAAATTCTGGACGAAGACGCCGACCCGACCGACGTCATTGAAGCCGCCATCGACCGGATTCACGCCGAAACGGGATCGTCCCTGCTGAGCCGCATCCTCGCCAGCTCACCGGAGTTCTTTGAGCATGCGGTCGTGGATCTGCTGCTGAAGATGGGCTACGGGGGAGCTGAGCAGCGCGGCCGACGCATCGGCGGTTCCGGCGACGGAGGGGTCGACGGTGTCGTTGATCAGGACGCTCTCGGCCTTGACCGGGTCTACATCCAAGCCAAGCGGTACAGCGCGGACAACACCGTCGGCAGGGAAGCCATTCAAGCCTTCGTGGGAGCTCTTCATGGAGTCTCCGCTTCCAAGGGCGTCTTCATCACCACCAGCCGGTTCTCGCAAGGCGCCAAAGACTACGCAGCCAACATCCCTACCCGCACAATCCTGATCGACGGTACGCGCCTTGTAAACCTCATGATCAAGTACCGTGTGGGTGTACAGGTGAAACAGAGCTACGACGTCGTGGAACTGGACGAGGACTTCTTCGAGTAGCGGATGGATGAGCTGAGCGATTTCGTTGATCTGAGCCTCTGGACTCCCTACCAGGACGAGCCTGCGGGTGAGAACGAGAAGACGTGGTTCCGGGACAGCGATGGGGGACTGTGGATATTCAAGCGGAACCGTCCCCACCGGAGTCCCAACGAGCACGCTACTGAGTTCATCGCAAGTCGTCTGGCCGAGATGCTGGGAGTTCCTGCCGCTACCGTCAGGTTGGCCCGGGTTGGCGACCACATCGGCTGCATATCGAAGGACGTAAAGTCGGACGCGCGGAACCAACTGGATTCGGGGTCGCTCTTCCTATCGGAAATCGTGCCCGATTTCGACCCGAGGGACCGGCACTCCCGCGGCCACTCGCTGGAGAACATTGCCAGGGTGCTGCTTAACGTTGCTCCGCCCATCGGCCATGAAGCGCAAGACCTTTCTGCTGCCGGATGGTTCGCCGGGTTCCTGGTTCTTGACGCTCTGATCGGAAACCAGGACCGGCACAGCGAGAACTGGAGCATCGAGATAACCCCGGATGGGACCTATCATCTGGCGCCCTCGTACGATCACGCAACCAGCCTTGGCATTGTTCAAAGGAACCCGGAAAAACTGAATCGGCTGGTAAACGACCCAGGCGCCATCCGACAATTTGCGGCCAAGGCAACCGGCGGTCGGTTCGAGGGAATGGCGAAGGTGCCGCTCGTGGACGTTGCTTCGCAATTTTGTTTGGATGTGGGACCCGCTGTCACCACCCATTGGGCATCCGCAATAGCGGGGCTGGATATTGGTGCCGCCGCGGAAATCGTGGCCAGAGGTAAAATGTCGTCTCCAAGCGATACGTTGGCCCTGGAACTAATTCGCATCAACAAGGAAAGGCTCGTGACATGTCTTCGCTCGTGACCGATCCTCGTCCCGTCGCTGTTCAGAATGGAGACGCCGCCCTCCTCGTAGCATGGCAACATCCGGAGACGCGCCGGTACCGCCTCCTGGGGCGTGCAGTAGCCTCGGACGACGGTTATCACTTCGAGTACTTTGCAGCCATGCAGTCCGAGCCCGACTTCCGCCCGATTCCCGGGTTCTCGGATCCACACAAGACGTACACATCGAAAGTACTGTTTCCACTTTTGTCCGGACGCATCATGAGCACTAGCCGGCCTGACCGCTCCGAATGGCTGCAGCGGCTCGAATTGGACGACGACGCGGCACCGTTCGAAATCCTGGGGCACTCCTTCGGAAAGCGGGTTGCAGACACCTACGAGTTCTTTGATGAGCCGGAAATCGACCTGCTCCAAGGAACCCTGACGTTCGTGGTACCCGTCCACGGGCTTCGGTACATGACATCCGCAGCGCAGGAGTACGTCGATCGTTCACTCACGAAGGGGGATTCTTTGGACGCTGTCGCTGAACCCGAAAACGCCGCCGACTCCCGTGCAGTTGGGCTGTGGGCCGGGGCCCACAAAATCGGGTTTGTCCCGGCGCCCGTCCTAGACTACGTCGGCATGCTCGCCAAGTCCGGAACGTTTTCGGCCCGCGTTGTGCGCCGGAATCCGAAATCGGAGGGCTCCCACACTCGAGTGGTCACGCAATTGGTGTGGCGCCAGGACTCCTGACCCAACCGGTACTGGGGAGGTCCGTGAATGATGTCTGACGCCGTACGGCAACACTGCCAAAGTCGGCGTACGGCGACATCTTGGAAAGTCGCCGTACGCCGACAGGAGCCGTAATGTACACAGTCCGTGAGGCTGGGCCGCTGGTTCGCGAACTCCGCGAGGAGCGAGAATGGTCGCAGGCGGAACGGGGACGCCGTGCGCGACCGGGAGACGGGAAAGTCCGGTGGTGACCCGGGCCCTCGACGTGGATGGGTTGCCTGCCGAAAGTCGCCGACGCTACGGCGGCCAACATCCGGAAGCTGCCCCTGGTCCGCAGTGCGGACGTAGCTTAGAACGCAACTATCCGTCCGGCGTGGTTGACTGATCCACAGAACATCGTGACGTAGGAGCGGAGAGGCTGCATGGGGGCAGACAATAGCAATTTCGGGTTCATGCTGGCCGAATGGCCGGAGCTGGCACAACATGCCCGGCGCGCCGAGCAGTTTGCCCGTATCGATCCCCGCGCCTCCATGTTCTACGCCCGGTACACCGCCGAACGCCTGGTGGAGTGGCTATACAAGGTGGAGCCCGCGCTGGCCCTGCCATACAAGGACGACCTCAACGCGCTCCTCAACGAACCCACCTTCAAAAACCTTGTGGGCGGCGTTATCGGCAATAAGTTCACCATCATCCGCAAGGCCGGAAACAACGCGGTCCACAACCCGGCCAACCCCACCATCCTGGGCGCCGAGCTCGTCCTCAAAGAACTGCACCACGTCTGCTACTGGCTTGCCCGGAACTACGGCAAGAACGGCTGCCAGCTGCCGCCGTCGTTGGCGTTCGACGCCGGTCTCCTGGCTCCGGTGCCCAAAGCGGCGGCCCCGCAGCAATCACCGGAACAGCTTCAGCGGCTGGAATCAGAACTCAAGGCCAAAGACGAGGCCCTGGCGACAGCCGCCGCAGCCAACGATGACCTCGCAGCACAGCTGCAGCAGCTCCAAGCCGAGATCGCCGCCGCCAAGAAGCAGAACCAGGCTGTCCCGGACGATCACGACTACGACGAGGCGCTGACCCGCAAACACCTCATCGATCTGGACCTCAACGAGGCCGGCTGGCCGCTCAGCAACCCCGAAGACCGCGAGTTCCCGGTGGACACCATGCCCACCGCGTCGGGGGCACTCACCGGCACGGGTTTCATCGACTACGTTCTGTGGGGTGACGACGGTTTGCCGTTAGCCGTAGTCGAAGCCAAACGAACCACCAAGGACCCGCACGTCGGCAAGCAGCAGGCCAAGCTGTACGCCGACTGCCTGGAACGCCGCTACGGACGCCGCCCGGTCATCTACTACACCTCCGGCTATGAGACGTGGATCTGGGACGACTCGATGTATCCCGAACGCAGGGTCCAGGGATTCCATACCAAGGACCAGCTCCAGCTTCTGGTGGACCGCCGGAACAGCCGGAAACCGCTCGCTGAACAGGCCATCGACAACACGATCGTCGAACGCGCCTACCAGCACACCGCCATCCGCGCCGTGACCGAAGCCTACGAAACCCAGCACGAACGCAAGGCACTCGTGGTGATGGCGACCGGAACCGGCAAGACGCGCACCGTCGTCGCGCTGGCCAAACTGCTGCAGGAAGCCAACTGGGCCAAGCGGGTGCTGTTCCTCGCCGACCGCACGGCGCTGGTGAGGCAGGCAGCCAACGCGTTCAAGACCCACCTGCCCGGTTCCGGGCCGGTCATCCTCGGCTCCGGCGAGGAGGCTGAGAGCCGCATCCACGTCGCCACCTATCCGACCATGATGAACCTCATCAACAAGACCGCCGGCCAGCTGGGCCAGCGGCGCTTCGGCATCGGCCACTACGACCTCATTGTCATCGACGAGGCACACCGCTCCGTCTACCAGAAGTACCGGGCGATCTTCGAGTACTTCGACTCTCTGTTGATCGGCCTCACAGCCACGCCGCAGTCGGAGGTGGACCGAAACACCTACAGCCTCTTCGACATCGAGGACAACGTCCCGACCTTCGCGTACGGCCTGAACGACGCCATCGACGCTGGCTTCCTGGTCCCTCCGCGCGTGGTGCCGGTTCCGCTCAAGTTCCCCTACGAAGGCATCCGCTACGACGACCTCAGCGACGCCGAAAAGGAACAATGGGACGAACTGGAGTGGAACGAGGACGGCGAGATACCCGACGAAATTGACCCCGCCGTCGTGAACTCCTGGCTGTTCAACACCGATACCGTCGACAAGGCCCTTGAAGTGCTCATGACGCACGGGCACAAGGTGGCCGGCGGGGACCGGCTAGGAAAGACCATCATCTTCGCCAAGAACAGCCGGCACGCGGAGTTCATCGCCAAGCGATTCGACCACCACTATCCACAGTTCAAAGGCCACTTTGCCCGGGTGGTCACGTACCAGGTCAACTACGCCCAGACCCTGATCGACGATTTCTCAAAGAGCGACAGCAACCCGCATATTGCTATCTCCGTGGACATGCTGGACACGGGCGTCGATGTCCCCGAGGCCGTCAACCTGGTGTTCTTCAAGATGGTCCGGTCCAAGACCAAGTTCTGGCAAATGGTGGGCCGCGGCACCCGGCTGTGCCCCGACCTGTTCGGCCCGGGCCAGGACAAACAGGACTTCCTGATCTTCGACCTGTGCCGCAACGCCGAGTACTTCAACGCCGGAATGCCCGGGAACGAAGGCACCGTGGCTAAATCGCTGGCCGAAATCACGTTCGCCACCCGAGCCAAAATCCTGCGCGCGGCCGCTGACCTGTCCTGGGCTCCAGGCGACGGTTACGTGGAAGGGCTGCGATCAGCACTCCGGCACACCATCGACAGGCTTCCGCGCGATAACTTCCTGGTGAAACCGGCCCGGCAATGGGTGGACCGGTTTGCCGAAGACCAGACCTGGGCAGGGCTCTCCGGTGAAGACTTCGATGCCCTGGAACACGATCTCGCCCGCGTGGCCAGCATTGGGGCCCTTCCCGACACCGAAGAGGCCAAACGCTTCGACTGCACCATGTACCAGGCGCAGCTGGCAGCACTGACGGATCCGGCGAGTCTTGTTAGTTTCCGGAGGAAGATCCAGTCCGTGGCAGCAGCCCTGCATGACCAGCCCAACGTTCCGGCCATCGCCGCGAAGATGGTCCTGCTCGAGACCGTGCTTGACGACGGCGAGTGGGAGTCCGTGTCACCGGAATGGCTGGAGTCCATCCGCGTCCAGTTGCGGGACCTGGTGCACCTGATCGAGAAGCGCAAGCGGAACGTGGTGTACTCCAACTTCCAGGACGCGCTCGGAGAACTTGAAGAGATCGAGCTGGCCGGGGCCAGTACCGGCTTCATGGACTTCAGCCGGTACCGGGACAAGACGCGGCTGTACCTGGCCGATTATCAGGACCATGCGACCATTCAGCGGCTGAGGCGGAACAGGCAGTTGACCGATCAGGACCTTGAGGAGCTGGGTCGCATCCTGGCGGAAAGCGGCGTGGGCACCCCCGTGGACCTGGAACGGGCGGGAACGGACGGTCTTGGGTTGTTCGTCCGCTCGTTAGTGGGCCTTGACCGGGACGCCGTGGAGGAGGCCCTCGCGGAGTTCATTTCGGATACCGCCCTCACCGCGTCCCAGCTGGACTTCCTTCAACTCCTGGTCAACCAGCTCACCGAGAACGGTGTGGTCAAGCCTGATGCGCTGTTCAAATCGCCGTACAGCGAGCTCGCCCCCAGCGGGCCTGATGAGCTCTTCGGTGAGGAGCGCGCAGTCCGGCTGATCCGCACGCTCCGGGCGATCGAAAGCAGTGCCCGGGTGGGTTGAGCTGGCCCGCGGGCTCCGGTCGGGAAGGTAGCCGGAGAAGCAGGCGTCAACCGCTACTCGGCGCGGGCGCGGGACTTCTTCGCATCCTTTTTGGCGGCCTCGTCCTTGACCCGCTGGGCCTCGGCGCGGACGGCGGCGTGGGTGGCGCGCTCGGCGACCAGCCAGGCCGGGGGAGCCTGCAGCAGCGCGGTGATTTCCGCCGTCGTCAATGCTTCCTCAACACCGCCGCGGGCCAGGCCGCTGATGGAGACGTTGAGCTTCTGGGCCACCACGGGGCGCGGGTGCGGGCCGTTGCGGCGCAGCTCCGCCAGCCATTCCGGCGGGTTGGCCTGGAGTTCGGCGAATTCTGCACGGGTGATGGCCGAATCCTGGAACTCCTGGGGTGTCGCCGGCAGGTAGATGCCCAACTTCTTGGCAACAGTTGCCGGTTTCATGGACTGGGAGTTCGCAGAGGTCATGGTCCAAGGGTATCCGGCCAAAGCGCCGCGGGGCACCATGCCGGCTTCCCGCACCGGAACGGAAACCTGCGGTGGCGGTACTGTGAACGTGTGTCCGCCACAGAAGAAACACCTTCCACCCCCGCACCGTCCGAACCCGCGCGTGAGCTGCGCTTCGCGTATGTCTCCGGCGTGACGCCAGGAAAATGGATCCGGCGTTGGGAGGAGCGGATGCCGGACGTGCCGTTGCACTCCTTCATGGCCGACGACGACGCGCAGCTCACTGTGCTCCGCGACGGTTCCGCCGATCTCAGCTTCGTCCGGCTTCCGGTGGAGCGCGAGGGACTCAGTGTCATCCCGCTGTATGAGGAACAGCCCGTGGTGGTGGCCGCCAAGGGACACGAGATCTCCGTGTTCGAGGAAGTGGACCTGGCGGACCTGTCGCAGGAGACGTTCCTGGACGTGGGCGAACTCGGCGGCCCCGAGACGGCCCTGCAGGTAGTGGCCTCCGGCGCCGGGCTCGTGATCCTGCCGATGTCCGTGGCCCGGCACTTCAACGTCAAGGACACCGTGGCGCGGAAGCTCATTGGGACCCCCGGCACGGAGATCGCCCTTGCCTGGCCCAGCGACGCCACCGACGAAGTGATCGAGGAATTCATCGGGATTGTCCGCGGACGCACCGCAGCGAGCTCCCGGCAGCCCTCGGCGCAGCAGGAAAAACCCAAGCGCGAACCCAAACCGGACCGGCGGGGGACCGGATCGGGGGCCAAGAAACCCAAGGTGGCGCAGCGGTACGCGCCGAATCCGGACAAAGGACGCGGCCGGGGATCCCGGAAAAAGGGCAAACGCTAGTCCCGCCGGCAGGCGACGACGCATCTTGGACGCGGTGCAACCTGATCCCGTTGGACCGGCTCAATGTCACACGGACGATTAGGACTGGCCACGTTCCCTCGACGACCCCTTCCCGGGCCTCAGCGATTGGCTCCTACGGCGCTGAGCCGCAGCCCGATCCGTTCGTCTTGGCAGTGCCGCATCTACCGGTCGCGCCAAAATGTCAGACCCTCTTGCGAGACTGTGGGCATGGACAGCAGAGCAGCTTGGAGCGCGGAGAGCGGGGAGGCCCTGGCGGCCGTTGCCGCGTCTGTTGCCGCGCTGGCTGCCCTCGCCGGCGGGGGCGCCGGGGACGGCCAGGCTGCTGCGTTGGAGAGCGCTGATCCGTTGCGGGATTTCGCGGATGGTTGCCTGGATGGGTTGGCGTTGGTGGCGCGGGTGGAGGCCGGGATGGCGGCGTTGAAGGTCCGCCTGGCCGCCGACTACGTGCAGGCCGCCGGGTACCTGGCCGGCCCGGCGGCATCGGCGCGGGAGGCGACGGCCCGGGAGATGGCCGTGGTCGCGGAGGTCGCGGGCGTCCTGACCGTGAGCGAACGCTCCGCCTCGGCGTTGCTGTCGGACGCGCTGGCATTGGTCTCGTCGTTGCCGTTGACGTTGGCGGCGTTGCAGGCCGGGGAGCTGTCCTGGCAGCATGCCCGGATCATGGTCGAGGAGTCCGCGAACCTGGACCGGGCGGGGGCGGCCGGGCTGGAGGCGCATTTCCTGGACCCCGCCGCGCCGGACCCGGCGCGGGGCTGCCCGGCCGGGGACCTGGCCCCGGGCCGGTTCCGGGCCAAGGCGCGCACCTGGCGCGAACGCCACCACCCGGAGAGCATCGAGGCCCGCCACGCCACGGGGGTGGCGGAGCGGCGGGTGGAGTTTGTCCCGGACCGGGACGGCATGGCCTGGCTCTCGGCCCGGCTCCCGGCCGATACTGCCGCGGGGATCTGGGAACGGACCACCGCCGCGGCCCGGGCGCTGCAGGGCCCGGGCGAGTNCCGGACCCTGGCCCAGCTCCGCGCCGACGTCACCGCCACCTGGCTCCTCACCACCAACCCCGGCACGGGCGGCGGGACGGGCGCGGGAAGCGATGCCGCCGTCCCCGCCGGCAACACTGGCGGCGATGGAATGACCCGGGCCGCCGGCGTAGGCGGCGCCGGCACCGGAAACGCGGGAGTCGCCGGTGCGGGCGGGTGCGGGGGTGTTCCGTCGCCGCGGGCGCAGGTCCTGGTCACGGTCCCGGTGATGGCTTTGCTCGGGGTCACGGAGGAACCGGCCATGCTGGACGGGTACGGGCCGGTCCCGCCCTCGATGGCCCGCCGGCTGGTCGCCGACGGCGCCAATTCGTTCCACCGGGTCCTGGTCGACCCCCGCGACGGGGCGCCGCTGGANATCGGGCGTACCAGTTACCGGGTCACGAAGGCGATGCGGCAATGGCTGCGGCTGCGCGACGGCAGATGCCCGTTCCCCGGCTGTAACAACCCGTCGCTGGATAACGAGGCCGACCACCTGCTGGCCTGGGCCGACGGCGGCGGCACCGGGGTGGCGAATCTGGCCCAGCCCTGCCCGAAACACCACCGGCTCAAACACAACTCCACCTGGACACCCGGCGGCGCGAGCGGTGAGAGTCCGCCGGGCTGGACCTCACCGTCCGGACGCCACTACGCCAGCGAACACCCCGACTGGGAACCACCCCGCTGGCCCGAAAATCTCCTGCGCGCAGATCCATTCCCGGACCCCGGCCCGGACCCCGACGCCGCCCTGCCCCAGGACCCCTTCCCCGAATGGGAACACTTCACCGACTGGGAACACTTCACCGCCGGGCATCCATGGCCTCCGGCGGACACAGACAATTGGGACGAGCCTCCGCCTCTCGATGAGCCCTGGCCCGAATCGACTATCTATCAAGCCGCCTGACCGGCCAATTGGGTGCCGCGTCAGCGCGGACCTCCCGGCGGAAAACGGTTCCTAGGTGCTGGAAGCTGTCTTCTGCGTGGTTGCCGCCCAGCTGGTCAGCACTTTGATGTTCTCCTCATGCACGGTTCCGGGTTCTGCAGTGTAGATGTTGAGGGTGCGGGCCGCCCTGGTGGGG
This sequence comes from Arthrobacter sp. PM3, assembly GCF_003352915.1. Lineage (NCBI taxonomy): Bacteria > Bacillati > Actinomycetota > Actinomycetes > Micrococcales > Micrococcaceae > Arthrobacter > Arthrobacter sp. PM3. The sequence continues at coordinate 1,491,333 of NZ_CP022314.1, forward strand.
TTCGACAGCTCGGCCGACTGATACGTCAGCTCGATGAAGCCGACGACGGGATGCTGCAGCCGCTTGACCCCTTCATGAAGCGAACGGACGTCGTGCGACGCCCACATGGTTCGGAATTCGGCACTCAGGGTTGAGAGTTCGCCGACGAGTTCCCTCAGGGCACGGTCACCGGGCTCCCGGCCCGCTTCGGCGCGTAGCAAGGCGACGGTAGCGGCGGCGCCGCCTTCCCAATCGATGAAATAGTCCCGGGCAACTGGATCGAGGAAATGGAACCTGGCGAAGTTGGCCTGTCCGTTGACGGTGGTGTCGCTTGCAAACATCGGCGCATGGAGGGCCCGGCCCAGCGGGTTGGTGGCGAGGACATCCAACCGGCCGTTGCGCAGGAACACGGCGGACATCGTAACGGAATCGATCATCCACTGCACCGGTCCCGCAACGGCGGCTTCTTTTCGTCCCACGGGCTGCCGCCCTGCTGGTCGCGCTGCTTTAGCAAGATCGAACAAGTAGCCGCGCTCCTCATCGTTGAGCTGCAGGGCACGGGCAACGGATCCGAGCACGTCCTCGGAGACGCCGCTGATGTGGCCCTTTTCGAGCCGGGTGTACCACTCGATGCTCACCCCGGAGAGGACGGCGACCTCTTCGCGTCGCAGCCCGGGCACACGGCGGCGGGTGCCGGCGGGCAGGCCGACCTGCTCCGGGCTGAGCCTGGCCCGACGGCTGGCCAGGAAGTCCCGGATGTCGGCGCGGTTGTCACTCGGATTGTCCATCGTTCCACCATATCCCCCGGCTGGGCCCGTTGAGGGGGGAGAGTTTGTACCCCCATAAACGCGACCTTCCGGGCCGTCTAAGGGGCTGGTCGGATGGATGGCAGATCCACTTCCGGCCCCAGAGGAGATACTGCATGCAAGCGACCGCACCGGCTGTGACTTCGGCTGCCCGATCCAACGCAAGCGGGCAGCCGCCCGCCCGGCTTCCATTCGTGGTTTACGTGCTGGCGCTGGGGACTTTCCTGATGCTCACGAGCGAATTCGTGGTGGCCGGGATTCTTCCGCAAATTGCGGAAAGCCTGCAGGTGGGGGTCGCCCAAGCCGGCTTGCTGATCACGGTGTTCGCGATCGGAATGGTGGTGGGTGCGCCTTCGATGGCGTTGCTGACCCTTCGGTTATCGAAGCGCGTGACCTTGATCCTGGCACTCGTCGTGTTCGTCGTCGGGCATGTCGTCGTCGCCCTGGGACCGGACTTCACCGTGCTCGTGGCAGCCCGGTTCGGCACCGCACTGGCGACGGGTGCTTTCTGGGCGGTCGCCGCTGTCGTGGCGACGCGCGCCGCGGGCCCGGCGTCCGGTGCGCGCGCTGTCGGGGTTGTGGGCGCCGGCGGTGCACTGGCCACCGTCCTCGGTGTGCCGCTCGGCGCGTTCGTTGCGCAACTCGTCGGCTGGCGCGGCACCTTCTGGACGCTGGCGGCCGCCGCCGCGGTAGCCACCTTGCTGATCGCCCGCTTCGTTCCACGCGAGGCGCCTGCGATGCAACCGGCGTCGATCCGTTCTGAACTGGGCGGGCTCCGGTCGGCCCGACTGTGGCTGGCACTGGCTGCCTGCAGTACAACCTGCGGAGGCGTGCTCGCCGCCTACTCCTACATCGCTCCAATACTCACCGACCATGCTGGCCTGCCTGAGGCGCAGGTGCCGCTGGTGCTCACGGGATTCGGCGTCGGATCAGTCGTCGGCACGCTCCTCTGCGGCCGCTACGGCGACGCACACCCGGCCATGATAACCATCGTCACCCCGGCCGTGACCACCGTCCTCCTGCTGGCGATCACTTTGGTCTCCGGTTCGCCGTGGCTGACCGGCGCTCTAGTGGTACTGCTGGGCCTGTTCGGCCTTAGCGCCAACAGTGTGCTGATTCACCTCGCGGTCCGTTTCGCCGGGACCGCCGCAACGCTCGGATCCGCGCTCAGCGTCTCCGCGTTCAACCTCGGCACCGCCATCGGCAGCGCCGTCGCCGGTGCCGCCCTGCTGACGCCTCTGGGCATCTCCGGCCCGCCCATGGTTGGAACGGCCATCGTCGCGTTGACCCTGCTCCCCACCGTTGCCCTCGCGCTCAAGGGGCGCCGCCGCGCGACGACCCAAGAAAGCGCGACGGCGTAGTTCCCACCGGTGCGTGCGGGAGACTACGCTTTTGCCTGCTGGCGCAGGCACTTGCCAACCAGGCACAGATTGGCCAGGGTGGCAGGGCACATGGTGAGGACGGCACGGTGACCAGAGAGACGAGACTCAGCGGACCGCACTGGCGGCGGGTGGTGGCAACGCTTGCTGACACCGACGCACGAACCGTCTACGCGCAAGTCGTGCTCGGCGTCGGGCTCCCGGACGTCCTTCCTGGTCTGAACGACCAGCGGCGAGCCCGGGCCATCGCCGCCCTGATTGAGTCCGGGCTCGTCGAACGGAGGGCCGACAACGAACTGGAGGCGCCTGAGGCGATCTTCCGCGAGCTTCTCAAGCAACAACCCCGCCGGCAGGCGCAGACCGGACTGGATCGCTTCATGCGCCTGGGCAAAATCGAAAGGTATCCGGCCAACTTGAAGGAGCGGCGGGAACTCCTCGCGTGGATTGTCAGCGACGCAATCGAACCGGGAGAACGCCTTACGGAAAGACAGGTCAATGAACGGCTTCTCAGTTATTCCGACGACGTCGTGATGCTGCGCCGCTACATGGTCGACTTCGGTCTGCTGGAACGCACGCCCTCGGGCTCCTCGTACTCGCGGCCCCAATGATGGATCCCTGCGGCCCGGGCCCGCGTTCGCAACCTTGACTTTGTGAAGACGCCGTGCCCAATATCGTCACGGGAGGGCCATCCTTTTGGCCTGGTCCCTCTGTTTCGTTGCGGTCGCGGCCGTCTCATTTACCCGGGGTTTAGATTGCTCCCGAAGGAGCCCCAGGAGAGAGTCCTCACTGATGCAGGTCCGTACATCTCCGCTTCGCGGCGCATCCCAAGGACGCCGCAGATTCAAGGTGCACCCGACACGATATCAACCAGGCCACAGGTCACTGAGGTTGACGGCATGGCTGGTCGCGATGGTGTTCGCCACCGCTACTGCTTCGGCGGCGCCAGCACATGCCGCCCAGCCGCCGGACGGATGCGCGCAGGTACGCGTTGTCGCGGCCAGAGGCTCGGGGCAAAACCCGTTCACTGCCAACAGCGGTATGGGGCCGGAAGTAGAGACGTTCTTCTCATCGCTGAAAGCCCAATTGCCCGGTGTTGACGTCCGGTACTGGGCAGACCCGTATCCTGCCGTTGCCGTTTCGTCTTTTGCGTATGCACCGGGCTACAAGGGTTCCCGCTATAGCGCCAGCGTCCAGCAAGGCGAACTTCTCGCGGACCGATACGTCCACGACCACCTCAATGGCTGCCCGTCGGAACATCTGGTGATAGCCGGGTACTCCCAGGGCGCTCATGTCCTGCACGACATCTGGAACAAATACGCAGGCAACGGGGGTCTCGACAAGCTGCGTGGGCGCTTGGACGGACTTGTGCTGTTTGCTGATCCGCTTTTCGATGCTTCACAGCGAAACCCGGTTCCCGACTACAGCCTGGACATCGGCACCTTCACGCAGTCCAACCACGGCGGAATTCTGGGATCCAACGCGGTTGTATGGACTCCTCAACAAGAGACAACCCATTTCATGCATTCCTACTGCCGGGGCGGCGATCCGGTATGTGACGCCGTCGGCTGGAACGTGGGAATCCATACGTCTTACGTTAATGGCGGGATTCCCCAGGGGGCTGCAGAGTCCTTGTCGAGGTGGCTCAGCGGGCACTACTTCCACTCTTAGGCCGGGCCCAGGGACTCCGGCCTCATAGCACCCTGTGATCAGCGTCTCAAATAAGTCGGCCCGCAAGCGGGAACCCGGCGACGGCAGGTAAAGTTATCTATTCGTAACATTCCCTGACTGAAATGCGTAAGACTATGCCTGCAGACTCCGCAACCGACGACAAACCGAAACCGTTCCTCGGACTCAATGGCCCCCAGACGATTGGCTCGGCTTTGGCCGCAGTGACCTCCGCACTCGTGGGATCATTCCTGGGCGTTGCCGGGACGCTCATTGGCGCCGCGCTTGGCTCTGTCATCGCCACGGTGGGCGCCGCTCTCTACGCCCGGACGCTCAGTTCGGCTGCCACCGTGGCGATGAAGAATATCCCGCAGCGGCGCAGGGGCAGACTGCCCGCGGACGACGCGCTGGCCGCTGTCGCTGCCGGCGAGAGCGACGAACCCCCGGCCAAACGCGTGAGGAGGCCGATGACCCCCAAGACTTGGATCAGAGTCGGGGCCGTCAGTGCTGCCGCCTTCGTCGTCGCGATGGTCGGTCTCACGGCGGTCGAATTCGGCACCCATAAGCCCATCTCCAGCCTTATGTCGTCGACATCGAGCGCGAACGGTACGACCGGACAGACGACGCTGGGCGCCGCGTTCAGCGGCAATCAGACCGCCCCGGACAAGACAGACAAACCGGCTGCAGACCCGAAGGACGTGCCTGAACAAGTCGGGGATAGCACCAAGGGTCAGGGTGGCCAGACAACGGACGTTAGCCCCAGCCCTGATGCCGGGGACGGCGGCTCGACAGGAATTCAAGGGCCGGGAGCCGCCCAGTCGAACCCCACGACGCCAGCGGACCTCACGCCCGCAACCGAACAGAGCCCGACGCCGGCCCCCGAGCCTGCACAGACCCTGAATCCGGACGTATCCCCGACTTCAGGAGCAACCGAGCAGCCCGCACCGTGATGACGAATCCGGATTCAGGAACGACAGGAATGTCGGTACCGGTCGGAAACTGAGCCGAAGTTGGATAGACAGTCGGTCCGGCCGCCGTCCATAGATCTGACCGAACGCAACGACCCCGCACGCTTCTGCGTGCGGGGTCGTTTCGGCTTTCAAGAGCCAGGGCAGCGACGACAGAGAGACCTAGAAGTCCCAGTCCTCATCTTCCGTATTGACGGCCTTGCCGATCACATACGACGAACCCGACCCCGAGAAGAAGTCGTGGTTCTCATCAGCGTTCGGCGACAGGGCCGACAGGATGGCCGGGTTCACGTCCGTGACGGAGGCCGGGAACATGGCCTCGTAGCCGAGGTTCATGAGTGCCTTGTTGGCGTTGTAGTGCAGGAACTTCTTGACGTCCTCGGCCAGGCCGACGCCGTCGTAGAGGTCGTGCGTGTACTGGACCTCGTTCTCGTACAGCTCGAACAGCAGCTCGAAGGTGTAGTCCTTGATTTCCTGGCGCTTCTCCTCGGAAACCTTCTCCAGGCCCTTCTGGAACTTGTAGCCGATGTAGTAGCCGTGCACGGCCTCGTCGCGGATGATCAGGCGGATCAGGTCGGCCGTGTTCGTCAGCTTGGCCCGCGAGGACCAGTACATCGGCAGGTAGAAGCCGGAGTAGAACAGGAAGCTCTCCAGCAGCGTCGAGGCCACCTTGCGCTTGAGGGGGTCGTCGCCCTGGTAGTAGTCCATGACGATCTGGGCCTTCTTCTGAAGGTTCTCGTTCTCGGTGGACCAGCGGAACGCCTCGTCGATCTCCTTGGTGGAGGCCAGCGTGGAGAAGATGGAGGAGTAGCTCTTGGCGTGCACGGACTCCATGAACGCGATGTTCGTGTAGACGGCCTCTTCGTGCGGGGTGAGGGCGTCCGGAATCAGCGAGACGGCGCCGACGGTGCCCTGGATGGTGTCCAGGAGGGTGAGGCCGGTGAACACGCGCATGGTGAGCTGCTGCTCGGCCGGGGTCAGGGTGTTCCACGACTGCACGTCGTTGGACAGCGGCACCTTCTCCGGCAGCCAGAAGTTGTTGACCAGGCGGTTCCAGACATCCACGTCCTTGTCATCCTGGATGCGGTTCCAGTTGATCGCCTCGACGTGGCTAAGCAGCTTGACCTTCTCGGTCATGTCATCCCCTCAATGTTGGGTTAGTTCTCTAGTTAAAGCGTACGACGGCGGGCGGGCACCCGCCGTCGTACTCGCATGCCTCAGTCGGAGGCTAGAGCATGCAGCTGACGCAGCCCTCCACCTCGGTCCCTTCCAGCGCGAGCTGGCGGAGACGGATGTAGTAGATGGTCTTGATGCCCTTCTTCCAGGCGTAGATCTGGGCCTTGTTGATGTCGCGCGTGGTGGCGGTGTCCTTGAAGAACAGGGTCAGGGACAGGCCCTGGTCCACGTGCTGCGTGGCGGCGGCGTAGGTGTCGATAACCTTCTCGTAGCCGATCTCATAGGCGTCCTGGTAGTACTCCAGGTTGTCGTTGGTCAGGTACGGCGCCGGGTAGTACACGCGGCCCAGTTTGCCTTCCTTGCGGATCTCGATCTTGGACGCCACCGGGTGGATCGAGGAGGTGGAGTTGTTGATGTAGGAGATCGAGCCGGTCGGCGGGACAGCCTGCAGGTTCTGGTTGTAGATGCCGTGCTCCATGACGGATGCCTTCAGCTCACGCCAGTCATCCTGGGTGGGGATGTGGATGTTCTTGAAAAGCTCGGCGACCTTGGCCGTCTGCGGCACCCATTCCTGCTCGGTGTACTTGTCGAAGAACTCGCCGGAGGCGTACTTGGACTTCTCGAAGCCGCCGAAGGTCTGGCCGGTCTGGATGGCCAGCAGGTTGGAGGCGCGGACCGCGTGGAACACCACCGAGTAGAAGTAGATGTTGGTGAAGTCCAGGCCCTCTTCGGAACCGTAGTGGACCCGCTCGCGGGCCAGGTAGCCGTGCAGGTTCATCTGGCCCAAGCCAATGGCGTGGCTCTGGTCGTTGCCGCGGGCGATCGAGGGCACCGAGGTGATGTTGGACATGTCCGAGACAGCCGAGAGGGACCGGATGGCCGTCTCGATGGTCAGACCGAAGTCCGGTGAGTCCATGGTCTTGGCGATGTTCAGCGAGCCCAGGTTGCAGGAGATGTCCTTGCCCGTGTGGTCGTAGGACAGGTCATCGTGGTACGTCGTGGGCTGGGAAACCTGGAGGATCTCCGAGCACAGGTTGGACATGATGATCTTGCCGTCAATCGGGTTCTCCCGGTTCACGGTGTCCTCGAACATGATGTACGGGTAGCCGGACTCGAACTGGATCTCGGCGAGGGTCTGGAAGAACTCGCGCGCCTTGATCTTGGTCTTCTTGATCCGGGAATCGTCCACCATCTCGTAGTACTTCTCGGTGACCGAGACGTCGGAGAACGGCATCCCGTAGACCTTTTCGACGTCGTACGGGGAGAACAGGTACATGTCCTCGTCCCGCTTGGCGAGCTCGAAGGTGATGTCCGGGATCACGACGCCGAGCGAGAGGGTCTTGATGCGGATTTTCTCGTCCGCGTTCTCGCGCTTGGTGTCCAGGAAGCGGTAGATGTCCGGGTGGTGCGCGTGCAGGTACACGGCGCCGGCGCCCTGGCGGGCACCGAGCTGGTTGGCGTAGGAGAAGCTGTCTTCGAGGAGCTTCATCACGGGGATGACGCCGGAGGACTGGTTCTCGATCTGCTTGATCGGCGCGCCGACCTCACGGATGTTCGTCAGCGCGAACGCGACGCCGCCGCCGCGCTTGGACAGCTGCAGGGCCGAGTTGATGGAACGGCCGATCGACTCCATGTTGTCTTCGATGCGCAGCAGGAAGCAGGAGACCAGCTCGCCGCGCTGCTTCTTGCCGGCGTTCAGGAACGTCGGGGTGGCCGGCTGGAAGCGGCCCTCGATGATCTCGTCGACCATCTGGGTGGCAAGCTTCTCGTCGCCGCGGGCCAGGTGCAGGGCCACCATGCAGACGCGGTCCTCGTAGCGCTCCAGGAAGCGCTTTCCGTCGAACGTCTTCAGCGTGTAGGAGGTGTAGAACTTGAACGCGCCGAGGAAGGTCTCGAAGCGGAACTTCTTCTTGTACGCGCGGTTGAAGAGCTCGCGGATGAAGTTCATCGTGTACTGGTCGAGGGTCTCGCGCTCGTAGTACTCGTTCTTCACGAGGTAGTCGAGCTTTTCCTCGAGGTCGTGGAAAAACACGGTGTTGTTGTTCACGTGCTGCAGGAAGTACTGGTGCGCGGCCTCGCGGTCGGCCTCAAACTGGATCTCGCCGCTGGGTCCGTAGAGGTTCAGCATGGCATTGAGCTCGTGGTAGCCCAGACCCTTGTAGGCGGCCGGCATCTCGGGCTTCTGCTTAAGTTCGACGGCGGCACCGGTGTTGGTGCCCGTGGGCAGGCCCCCGCCTTCGGTCACTGCTTTGTCTGCGACAGTCGTGTCCAAAACTCTTCCAATCCTTCTTGTACACGGGAGACGTCTTCCGGCGTGCCCATGAGTTCGAACCTGTATAGGTGGGGGACGTTGCATTTTGCGGCGATGATGTCCCCCGCCATGCAGTAGTTATCCCCGAAATTCGTGTTGCCCGCTCCGATCACGCCGCGGACCAGCGCCCGGTTGCCCGGGTTGTTCAAGAACCTGATGACCTGCTTCGGGACCGATCCCTCTCCCCCGGTGCCGCCGTAGGTCGGCACCACCAGCACGTAGGGCTCGCATGCCTCCAGCGGAGCGTCCCTCAGGTAGAGAGGGATCCTGGCGGCCTCGACGCCCAGTTTTGCAACGAAGCGTGCGGTGTTCTCGGATGTGGAGGAAAAGTAGATCAGCCGGCTGTGTGTCTGTTCCGGAGACGCCTGTTCCGGGGCCGCCGTGCTGACCGCTTCCCCACCGTCAGCCCGGGCAACTGCCCGATCCTTGCTTGCCAGGTTCTCCGTAGTTGCCAGTTTTTTGGTTGCCGCCGGGCCTTTGGTTGCTGCCCGGCTCTCAGTGGTTGTGAGTGCAGCCATAGGGCTCACCTCGTCTGCCGGGAAATCCCGCCCGGCGGCGGGTTCCGGGGCGTTTCAGGCTACAGCGACGGCGGCAGCCTGCGCCAGTTCTTCAATCTTGTCCGGGCGGAAGCCGGACCAGTGGTCCTGGTCGGTAACGACGACCGGGGCCTGCATGTAGCCCAGGGACTTCAGGCGCTCGAGGGCTTCCGCGTCCTGGGAAATGTCGACGCTCTGGTAGGCGATGCCCTTCTTGTCCAGAGCGCGGTAGGTCGCGTTGCACTGAACGCAGGCCGGCTTCGTGTAAACCGTAACGGTCATGGTCTTAGTCCCCTTAGTTGAAAATCATTTCGGAGCGCTTCCCCGGCTCCGACTGTCCCGCGTTCATGCTCTGCTGGAACTGTATGTCGATACTACATGTAGTGCAAGAGCCTCGCGTGGACCCCAAGATGATGTATTACAAGTATGTCATTTAACCCACCGTTAATCCACAGGAGGGGGCCCTCCAAATGTCCGGAATTACGCCGGTTTGGCGGACGAAATCCACACCCTGTGGAGTAGTTAGCCACATTAATCACCCCCGCGTGTCGCACCGCAGACGGCGTGTCGCGGACATCTTCCGGGGTCTGTTTGGTGGCGCGAAACACTGCATCTGGTGTCCGGCCACACGAAAAGGAGGCGGGCACTTGTGTGCCCGCCTCCTGATGGCGTGATCCTTCTAACAGACGGGGGGTGTCCCGGCGTCTAAGCCGGCGCCGGCCGGCTGCACAGGATCTGGTCGACCCCCATCCGGCCCTCCGCGAAGCTGCGCAGCGCGCCGACGAGGTAGAGCCGCCAGACGCGGGCGATCTCCTCCCCCATCATCCCGACGGCGGCGTCGTGGTTTTCCTCAAACCGGGCGTACCAGGCTTCCAGCGTGCGGACATAATCGCGGCGCATGCCCTGCACGCCTTCGATCTCCAGGCCGGCATCCTCGAGGAAGCCCAGCGTCTCCCCCACCGGGCGCATGTGCATGTCCGGGGCGATGAAGGACTCGATGAACGGACCGCCGCCGGGGTGCCGGCCGTGGCGGGACATCTGCTGCAACAGGACCCGGCCGCCGGGCTTGACGTTGTTGAACAGGCCGGCGGCGTAGACGGGGTAGTTGCGCTGGCCGACGTGCTCACCCATCTCAAGGGAGGCGACGGCGTCGAACGGCCCGTCCGGGATTTCGCGGTAGTCCTGGACCCGGATTTCCACCTGCCCTTCCAGCCCGCGCTCCTTGATGCGGGCGTCGATGAACGCCTTCTGCTGGACGGAGAGGGTGACGCCGACGACGTCGACGCCATAGTGCTGTGCCGCGTGCAGGCTCAGCGACCCCCAACCGCAGCCGACGTCCAGCATGCGCATGCCCGGCTGCAGGCCGACCTTCCGGCACACCAGGTCCAGTTTGTCCCGCTGGGCGTCCTCCAGCCCGTATCCGGGTGAGGTGTCCGTCCAGTACCCGCAGGAGTAAGCCATCTGCGGGTCCAGGATCAGGGCGTAGAAGTCGTTGCTGAGGTCGTAGTGGTGGCTGATGGCCGCCCGGTCCCGGAGCAGGCTGTGCAGCCGGCCGGTCACCTTCGCCTGGCTGGCCGGCGGCTGCGGCGGGGCACCCAGGGCGCCGGCGGATTTGGCGATCCGGGCGACGCCGGCCAGGAGGGCGGGCGTCGGGCGGATTCCGGAGAGGCCGCGGTCCCGGACCACGCGCCACAGGTGTTCCAGCGCGGCGTTGAGGTCGCCGTCGACGTCGAGTTCCCCGGTGACGTACGCCTGCGCGGCACCCAGCTCCCCGGGTGCCCACAGCAGCCGGCGTATGGCAGCCGGCGAGTTCAGCCGGACCACCGGCGCGCCAGACGGGCCGGCCTCGCTGCCGTCCCAGACGATCAGGCGGACCGGAAGTTCGCCCCCGACGACGGGCCGCAGGACCTCGGCGATCAGTCCGGCCAGCGGGCCGGCGCCGGCCTGGTTCCCGGCGCCGGATTGGTTCCCGGCCCTCACCGGGGTGGTGGCGGTCCCGGCGGTGTTTCCGGTCTGCTGTGCCGTCACTGGGCGGCCCCCTTCGAACCTGCGGTCTTTGATCCAACACTCTTTGAACCGGCAGAGTCGAGCACGATCTGCTGGACGTCGAGGTATCCGGTCTCAAAGCCGGCCCGGGAGTAGCACAGGTAGAACAGCCACATCCGCTGGAACACCGCGTCGAAGCCCATGGACTCAACCTCCGCGGCGCGGGCCATGAACCGTTCCGACCAAAGCCGCAGCGTCTGTGCGTAGTGCTCCCCCATGGCCAGGCGTTCGCGGACCCGCAGCCCGGTCTGTTTCTCGGTGATGTCCTCGATGGCCCGGACGGAAGGAATGACGCCGCCCGGGAAGATGTACTTGTGCACCCACGTGTAGCTCGTGCGGGTGGCCATGAGCCGGTCGTGGGCGATCGTGATGGCCTGGATGGCCACCTTGCCGCCGGGGGCCAGGACCCGCTCGATCGTCTGGAAGTACGTGGCCCAGTATTCGAATCCCACGGCCTCGATCATTTCGACGGAGACGACGGCGTCGTACTCACCCTCGACGGCGCGGTAGTCCTTGAGGTCGATCGTGACGGCGTCCGTGTAGCCGGCATCGGCGACGCGCTTGCGGGCGAGGTCCTGCTGTTCACTGGAGAGCGTCACGGAGTACACGGTGGCGCCCCGGGCCGCGGCCCGCAGCGCGAGTTCGCCCCAGCCGGTGCCGATTTCCAGGACCCGGGTGCCCTCTTTCACGCCGGCCTTGTCCAGCAGGCGGTCAATCTTGGCCTGCTGGGCGGCCGCAAGGCCGTCCCAGGCCACAGTCCGCAGGGCGTCGCCGCTGTCCGGGAACAACGCGCTGGAGTACGTCATGGTGCTGTCCAGGAACGACGCGAAGAGTTCGTTGGAGAGGTCGTAGTGCCGGGAAATGTTCGAGCGCGTGTTCTTCTCGGTGTTGCGTTCCCGGCGCGGCTGGCGCGGCAGGTAGAGGCCGCGCAGCTTCTGCAGCGGCTCCGGCACGAGCGTCCCCACGCGGGCGGCGAAGACTTCCATGACGGCGGTGAGGTCGTCGGCGTCCCAGTCCCCGGCCATGTAGGACTCGCCCAGGCCGATCAGTCCGCCGTCGCCGAGCCGGGCGGCGAAGGCCTCCGGCCGGTTGATGGTCATGACCGGGTAGGCGGCCGCAGGGTCGGCGCAGACGCCGCGTTCCAGCGCGGCCCTGCCCTGCGGGGTGATGCCCGCCGCCTTGCCCAGAACAGTGCCGTCCGGGTAGCGGACTTCCAGCGGGAGGGTCCGAACTGCCGCCTTGAAGATGGCTTCCGCGACGCGCCCGGCCACCCGGGCCTTGAGGGTCGAGGGCACGGTGGCGATGCTGGGCCAGATGGCGGCGTCGATGGTGGCGGGCGGGCGGGGCACCGTGTACGGCACGGTGTACGCCACTGTGCCGTTCGCGGTCCTGCCGTTACCGGTACCGCTGTTTTCGGTGCTGACGGCGTTGCCCTGTGGCCGTCCCGTACCGGCTCCGGTCGCTTCGGTCATTGTCACTGAACTGCCTCCTGTGCGGGGTGGTCTGGTCTTTTGATAATGGGCAGGCGGCGGGCCCACAGCTTGATGCCCTGCCAGCGGATCTGTGCGGCGACGCGCAAGGGCGCCAGGGGAACGGCGAGCGCCGCGGCCAGGATGTTCCGCGGGGTCGCTCCGTGCCGGACGCCGTCCAGGGTGGCGACGAAGGGCCGGTGGCCTTCGCGCTCCAGGACGATCGAGACGGCGAGCCGGTCCCCGGGTTCGGGGAGCTTCATGCGGTACTCGCCGTCGACGTCGTTGAAGGGCGAGACGTAGAACGCCTTCGGAACGCGGGCGCGGCCGCTGCTGTCCGTTTCGAGGAGGTAGCAGTGCCGTTCGCCGTAGGTGTTGTGGACCTCGGCGACGACGCAGCGGAGCTTGCCGGCGGCGTCGTGGCACCAGAAGACGCTGAGCGGGTTGAACACGTGCCCGAACACCCGGGCGCTGGCCAGCATGGTGATGCGGCCGCCGTCGAGGCCAATTCCTTGGAGGTCGAGGTACCGTTCCACGTTGCCGCGCAGCGTGCCGTCCGGGTCGCCGAGGTGGTCGCTGACGCGGAAGCCGGCCAGCGGCCGGAGCAGGCGCGGCAGTTCCGGGAGGTGGTCGACGTCCACGTACCAGCTGTAGCTGCGGTACGTGAAGGCGTTGTGCAGCGGTGTGCGCCGTACATGCGAGATCTCCGTGCGGTAGATGGCCGGAGGCCGGGGTGCCGTGGGAGTGCTCATGGCGCCTCCGCGGCGGCCGGCTGGAGGTCCGGGTCGACGGCGGCCGGGCCGGCGGACTGGTCCCAGTGGCGGCCCAGCCGGGCGGCGGCCTTGAGTCCGGACAGGGCGCCGTCTTCGTGGAATCCCCAGCCGTGGTAGGCACCGGCGAACGCCAGGCGGCCGTCACCCAGGCCCAGGATCCGTTCCTGGGCTTTCAGTGAGTCGGGTGTGTACTGCGGGTGTTCATAGACCATGCGGTCCAGGACCGTGGCGTCGTCGATCAGTTCGGATTCGCCGAGGCTGACGATGTACCGGCCCCCGTCGACGGGCTCCAGCCGCTGCAGCCTGGTCATGTCGTAACTGACCAGGACCCTGTCCGGGCGGGCGTCGCAGGACGGCAGGCGGTAGTTCCAGGAGGCCTGCGCCCGGGGGCTGGCCGGCAGCACGGTGGCGTCGCGGTGGAAAAGCGTCCTGTTCACCGAATAGGGCATGCCGCCCAGGGCTTCTTTCTCATCGGGCGAGGCGTCGGCGAGCATGCGCAGGGCCTGGTCCGGGTGGGTGGCGATCACGACTGCGTCGAAGCGTTCCGTCCGGCTCCCTGCACCGGACGCGGATGCGACGTCCACGCCATCGGCGTGCCGCAGCACCGAGGTGACGGGGCTGGCCGGCCGGACATCGGGCAGGGTGGCGGCCACCTTGTCCACGTAGCTGCGCGAACCGCCCGTGACGGTCCGCCACTGCGGCGACCCCTTGACACCGAGCAGGCCGTGGTGGCCCAGGAAGGTGAAGAGGTAGCGGGCGGGGTAGGCCAGGGCGGTGTTGGGGTCGCAGGACCAGACGGCGCTGACCACGGGGGTCATGAAGTGCGAGACGAAGTAGCTGCTGAACTTCTCGCG